>JANRMO010000039.1:0-36620 GCA_040981105.1 Nitrospiraceae bacterium | reverse complement strand
CTGCACGAGGTGGACGAGGCGGCGTCGATCATCAAGGAGGCGGCAGACGCGGAAGCCAACATCATCGTCGGGCAGGTGATCAATCAGGAGATGGGGGATGAGCTGGTGGTGACGGTGATCGCGACGGGCTTCGAGCACGGGGAGGACGGAGCCAAGATTCCCGTTTCGTCGGATCGGGCTGCGACGCGTCCGGTTCGGACGGGACAGCAGGTGCTGGCGGCGGTCTCTACCGGAGGGAATGAGAAGCCTGTTAGGGATTTGGATCGTCCGGCGTTTCTCCGAAAGCTGAGCGAACAGCGAGACCTCAAGGAACGAGTGGGGTTACTGCCGGATGACGAGTGGGATGTGCCGACGTTTCTGCGCAAGCAGGCGGATTAGGATTGGGTTGGCGGGCGTGCTTCAGCGTGGCACAATGAGCCGGTGAGCCGCACATCGATGATCACCCTGTCCGCCTTCGCCTCGAACGGAGAACGTCTGCATCATTTCTTCGGGACGCGCCACACGGCGCAGCTTCTTCCCGGTGAGCACGGCGATCGTGAGGTGGAGATCCTGGCCCACCGCATCACGCAAGACGTGGTGTCGCGGCAGGACGGATCGTTGGCCGAACTCATCCGTGAGTGCCGATTCGTGGCCGTCAAACAGGTCCATGGGACGGATGTCCTCGCGGTTGATGCACAGGTTCCGAGCCGCGAGCTGCTGGAGCAGGGTTGGGATGCCCTGATCACGGACGAACCGCGGCTCTGCCTCACGATCAAGACGGCCGACTGCGTGCCGGTTCTGCTGTTCGATCCCGTCCGCCGCGTCATCGGCGCCATTCATGCGGGTTGGCGCGGAACCCTCGCAGCCGTTGTTCCCAAGACCATCGATACCATGTGCGAGCGGTACGGCAGTCGGGCTCAGACCATACGGGTGGCGATCGGACCGTCGGCCGCCTCCTGCTGTTACGAAGTCGATGAGCCGGTGCTGAGTCGTCTTCGCGACGTTTTCCCCGACTGGTCTTCGGTTATACGACCGACCGGCGTCAACCGAGCCACGCTTGATTTACGCCGAGTGATCCGCCGCCAGGCAGAAAGAGCCGGCGTGGGGACGGAGTCTATTACCGCGGCCGACCATTGCACGATTTGCGAGCCGGACCGCTTCTATTCATATCGACGAGAGGGGAGTGCTCGGGGTACGATGATCAGCGGCATAGCCCTGCGGGCGCGGTAAGAAGAGATTCGGAAAGGGACGCGTCCTGCGTTCGCGAGTCGATGATGGATTCACCTGAGAGAGGCCGTGGTCACCGCTGAGTCCGGTGCCAGCGAGCCGGCGATAGCCGACGCACTCCATCGCATCAGACGGACGATGGAGGCAGCGGCGACGCGGGTCGGACGGAACCCCGGGACGATTCGCCTGCTCGGCGCGACCAAATCAGTGGACATTGCCAGAATCCGAGCGGCCATTCATGCAGGGCTCGCAATCTGCGGAGAGAATCGGGTTCAAGAAGCGCTGCCGAAAATGGAATCGCTCCGGGGGCTGCCCATCGAATGGCATTTTATCGGGCGGTTGCAGCGGCGAAAGGTCAAGAGCGTCGTCGGGCGATTCAGCCTGATTCAGTCGGTCGAAAGTCTCGAATTGGCGGAAGAGATTCAACGGCGCAGCGAGGAGGCCGGAGTCGATCAGCCGGTTCTCCTCGAGGTCAACATCGCGAGCGAAGCCAGCAAGGGTGGCTTCGAGCCCGATGCGCTTGAGCAGGCCATGCCGGAGTTGCTGGCGATGCGGCGATTGCGCATCAAGGGGCTCATGACGATCCCACCGTTCGAGGATGATTCGGAGCGGGCACGCCCGTATTTTCTGAGATTGCGGGAGCTCTCGCAGTCGCTGGCCCGACCTGAATGGCCGACTGTGAGCATGGCGGAGCTTTCTATGGGTATGTCCCATGACTATCCCGTCGCGATCGAGGCAGGAGCAACCCTTGTGCGGATTGGGACCGCCCTTTTTGGGATGAGGGCACGGCAACGGTGATTCAACCTGACCGGCACGAGCGCCTTGCGCTGATTGGAGGCGGCCAGATGGCCGAGGCCTTGATCGGCGGATTGCTGGCGACCGGGACGTGGAAGCCCGACCGAATCATCGCAACAGATCTCAGCCGAGCGCGTCGTGAAGTACTTCATGACCGGTTTGGGGTGACCGTCGGAACCGACAACCGGGAAGCGATCACAGGCGCACGGGTGGTGGTTCTGGCTGTCAAGCCTCAGATCCTGGCCGATGTGCTGGAGGAGCTTCGGTCGGGATGGGACAACCAGCTTGTGATTTCCATTGCAGCCGGCATCCGGCTCGCTTGGCTCAGGGAGCGGATGCCGGCCGGTGTCCGGCTCATCCGCGTGATGCCCAATGCGCCGGCATTGGTGGGCGCGGGCATGTCGGTTCTGGCCTTGCATGAGAGCACGACGAGGGAGGACGAACGACTGGCTTTCGGCTTGTTCGAATCAGTGGGCCGCGCGGTTGTCCTTGAAGAAACCCATTTGGACGCGGTGACGGGGTTGAGCGGCAGCGGGCCGGCCTATGTCTGCGTGGCGCTGGAGGCGCTGTCCGATGGAGGAGTCAAGATGGGCTTGCCGAGGGAGTCGGCACAACGGTGGGCCGCACAGGCTGCCATGGGAGCGGCGGCTTTGATGCTCACCTCCGATCCGGCGGAATCCTGTTGGCAGGAAACCGTCCTTGCCGATTGTCCTCCTGCGTCGCGAGGGATCGAGGTGTTGATGCAAGCTCAGGCGGGATCGGCGTTGAGCCATGCGGTCGAGGCCGCGACGAGCCGCTCGCGAGAATTGGGGGTCTGATGTTCGTCCTCGGTAATGTCCTGCAGGGATTGGCGACGATTCTGAGCTGGGTGCTGACGATGTATCAATGGATCATCATCGCGCGCGCGTTGATCTCCTGGGTGAATCCCGATCCGTGGAATCCCATCGTTCAGTTTTTGGAACGGGCGACCGAGCCGGTCCTGGCTCCGATTCGCCGCCTGCTGGGTTGGCGCATGGGGATCGATATTTCTCCGCTGGTTGCGATCTTCGCGATTATCTTCCTACAATATGCACTGGTTGCGACGCTTCAGGATGTGGCCGTCCGACTTCGTTGATCACCGGCACGAGGTAGATCCATGAAACTGACACCGCTCGAAATTCAGCAGATGGTTTTTCAGGTGCGCATGCGGGGCTACGACAAAGAGGAAGTCAACCGGTTCTTGGAGGAGGTGGCGCAGACGCTTGAAACCGCCAACCGCGAAAATGCCTCGCTCCGGGAACGGACGTCCTACATGGAGCAGCAATTGGCCGATATGAAGCGGAACGAAGCCACGCTGTCCAATACCCTGCTCTCGGCGCAGTCCCTGGCAGATGACGTGAAACGGACCGCCCACCGCGACGCCGAACTGGCCATGAAGGAGGCTGAATTGAAGGCGTCCGAACTGCTGAGAGAAGCGCGGGTCGAGTTGGCTGAGACTCAGCGGGACATTTCGGAACTCCGCAAGCAGCGGTTGCTCATGATCGAACGGTTGCGGGCGACGATCCGCACATTCGAGCGGATGCTCGAAGTCGAAGAAGAGGACGAGGATTCCTCCGAACCGGCTGCGCCGACCAACAAGCTCACCGGCGAGTCCAATCGGTATCAATAAGCTCGTATCCGCAATCGTGCGGCCTTCTGAATTATCCCACGATCAGGTCCGCACGACCCTACGCGCTGCGGTAGATGACGGGGTGTTCCCCGGCGCCGTGCTCCATGTGCGGCGACGGGGGATGGTGTGGTGTGAGGCGGCGGTCGGGCGTTCGGCGTATCCCCCTCTCGGCACGTCGGTGACTCCGCAGACCATCTACGATTTGGCTTCCCTCACCAAGCCTCTTGCAACGACCGCTGCGATCTTGCACCTGGTTCAAGATGAAACGCTGCGCCTTGACGATCCGCTCGCGCGCCACCTTCAAGAACTGCAACGCACGGCGATCGGAGAAGCCACGATCTGGCACCTACTGACACACAGTTCGGGTTTGCCGGGCTGGCGGCCGTTCTACAAAATGATGACTCAGGATGCAGCGACAGCCGAATCCGTGACGGGAGATCGTTCCAACGCCGAGCGGGTGTTGCAACTCATTCGTTCCGAGCGATTGGAGTTTCTGCCTGGCGAACGCAGTCTTTACAGCGATCTGGGGTACATGTTGCTGGGCTGGACCGTGGAGCGGCTTTCCGGATACACGCTCGACGTGTTTTGCCAGAACCGGCTCTATCGTCCGATCGGGGCCTGGCCCCTTGCCTTTATTCCTCACGGACGGACGGTCGCCGATATCTTCGGGCCGGGATCCGTGGTGGCGCCGACAGAGCAGGATCCTTGGCGTGGCCGGCTGCTCGAGGGGGAGGTGCATGACGAGAATGCCGCGGCGCTGGGAGGCGTTGCGGGACATGCCGGGTTGTTCGGGACGGCTCAGGCCGTAGCCTGCGTGGGACAGGCCTGGTTGGATGCGTGGAATGGAATGCCCGGTCTCATGGCGCCCGATCTGGTGCGTCGGTTTGTCGCCCGGCAGACGTCGATCCCTTCTTCGACGTGGGCCATGGGGTGGGATACGCCGTCGGTCTCCGCCTCATCGGCCGGGGTCCATGTCTCACCCGAGTCGTTCGGCCACCTGGGTTTCACAGGGACGTCGATGTGGATCAATCCGACCGAGCAGATGGTCGTTGTGCTGTTATCCAACCGTGTGCATCCGACCAGAGATAATGAGGGTATCAAGCGCTTCCGGCCGAAAATTCACGATGTGATTTGGGACGCGTGCCGTGGAGGTCGGTGAGTCAGTCTGCGTAGTCGATCCATGTTTCTTTTTCCGCCAAGTAACGCTTGCCTTTGAAGTTCAATCGGGTCCGCATCTTTTGAAAGCCCAGACGCCGCAGCCGGTCGATCACGTCTGTGACGGCCTCGGCCACGGTTCGGTGGATCTGCCCTTCTACCACGAGCGCCTCATACATCACCTGGGCTTTGTAACCGGCCCCTGTGCGGCTGATGGCGATCGAACGATTGAAATAGCGATCGCTCGGGTCGGTCCCTTCGATCTGGTGACGCTCGACGAGACCTTCTTTCTTCAACGAGAGCGGAAGCGTGCTCATGTGCTCCTCCGGTGTTCCGCTGCGGACCTTGGCAACGAAGTGCATTATAAGAGGGCGCGAATGGGTGTGCAACCGCGGTTGACAAGGCCGGAACGCCATTCCTATCATGCCGCGTTTTCGACGGACGCCCGCAGGCGTCGTAGCCCGCATGATTCATAACGGGTCGTGACGGTTCACCCGGTTCCTATCCAGAGCACGGGTGCCTCCACGCGAAGCCGCGAGCAAGGGAGGCGTACTTGAAGCTGGATGTTGACCGACCGAGCAGCGAGCCTGTTCGCTTGGGTGCGGAAGACCGGCGGCCAGATCTGTCGCAGCCTGAGCACTCGTTGCCCTTGACCGGCAACGGCTTGCACAGTGGTTGCGGCAGAAGCGTTCACGGATAATATGAGTTGGCCCGCCGGATCGTAGAAGCGGATGAATATCCCCAACAGTCTGACCACGCTGCGGATTTTGCTCATTCCCGTCTTTGTCGGTTTTCTCGTCTATGAACAGGTCGATCGAGCCCTGCTCGTGCTTGTGATCGCGGGATTGACGGACGCGCTGGATGGCACGGTGGCGCGGATCATCAACCAGCGGACGCGCCTTGGCGCGATCTTGGATCCGCTGGCGGACAAGCTCCTCATGGTGTCCGGTTTTGTTGCCCTGGCGGCGTTGCATCTGATTCCATCCTGGGTGGCGATTTTGGTCGTCAGCCGCGACTTTATTCTGATTGTGGGGACGCTCGTTGCCCGGTTGACTGAATCGCCACTCGACATCACGCCCACCGTGCTGGGCAAGGGCACCACAGTGTTTCAACTCTCCTACCTGGTCCTGGTTCTGCTGTTTCGAGCCACGAGCCGGGATGTTGCGCTGCTCGACCCTCTCCTCTATACGACGGCTGCAGTGACCCTGGCCTCCGGGCTTCATTACCTGTACCGCGGCTTCCTGCGGGTCAGCACACGAGATATCTGATCCGGTTCGGTGTTGAACCGTGGCCGCTGATCCGACGCGCTGGCAGGTGCCAGGGTCGCGGGGAAAACGCGTTTTCTTTGACAGGGTTTCGCCCCACCACTAGACTGCCTGAAGGTCACTCAACCCAGGTTTCTACTGAGTCCGTCTCGCTGGCGCGAGGAAGACGGAGTCGTTCAGTCCACCCACCCGAGGACGTCCATGGCTACATTCGCCTATGTCGGGAAAACGCGGCAAGGAGCGGTTAAAAAAGGGGAACTCACCGCAAAGACCCGCGATGAGGCGGTTGACCAGTTGCGCAAGCAGAACGTGATCGTCACCAGCTTGGAGGAGAGGCAGGGTGGCGAAGGCCTCCGCAATCTGTCTCTCGGATCCGGCATCAAGGACAAGGACATCGTGGTGTTTACCCGGCAGTTCGGCACGATGATCAACGCGGGTCTTCCGCTGGTGCAATGCCTGGACATTCTCGGTACGCAGTCGGAAAACAAGGTGCTGGGTCGGGCGGTGACGGAAGTAAAAACCTCGGTCGAAAGCGGCAGCACGTTGGCCGATGCGCTGCGCAAACACCCCAAAGTCTTCGATGAACTTTACGTGAATATGATCCACGCGGGGGAGGTCGGCGGATTGCTCGACACGATTCTCGGTCGTCTGGCCAAACACATCGAAAAGGCCATGAAACTGAAGGGGCAGATCAAATCGGCCATGGTGTACCCCACGGCCATCGTCGGCGTGGCGGTCGTCGTCATCACCATCCTGATGATCTGGGTCATTCCAATTTTCGCCAAGATGTTTGCCGAAATGTCCGGCGGAAAGATGGGCCTTCCGACACCGACTCAGATCGTGATCGATCTCAGCAACTTCATGAAAAGCTATATTCTCTTCATGATCGCGGGCGCCATTGCGGCGATCATGGCGTTCAAGCGGTATTACAAGACGTCCAACGGCAAACTGAGAATCGACAGCCTCTTGTTGAGGACCCCGATTTTCGGCGACCTGATCCGGAAGGCCGCGGTGGCCAAGTTCACGCGGACGCTGGGCACGCTGATCACGAGCGGAGTGCCGCTGCTGGAAGGTCTGTCGATTTGTGCTAAGACCGCCGGGAACAAGATCATTGAACTTGCCATTATGGAGGCACGTGTCAGCATCAGCGGCGGGAAGACGATCGCCGAGCCCCTCTCAAAAAGCAACGTCTTCCCCAAAATGGTGACGCACATGATTGCGGTCGGGGAATCCACAGGAGCGCTCGACAATATGCTGGGTAAGATCGCGGATTTCTACGACGATGAAGTCGACCAGGCCGTTGCGGCGCTGACTTCGCTCCTGGAGCCCGTGATGATGGTGTTTCTCGGCACCGTCATCGGATTCATCGTGATTGCGATGTACTTACCGATCTTTCAGATGGCGTCGGCTATCGGATAACGGGCCAACCCCGGCTTGCCGTACCGGTCCTGACACTGTGCATGGACAGCCTTCGCGCACGACTCCAGTGGCTGATGGGGATTCGCGTCATCGTCGTGACGCTGCTCCTGGGATTTTCCCTCGGCCTACAGATCTCCGGGGGGCAGCCTGTTCGGATGTCCTATGGACTCATCGGCTGCTCCTACCTGATTACCGTACCTTATCTCTGGGTCTTGCCCCGGCTGCGGAACGAGCGGTGGATCGCCGGTCTCTCGTACAGCCAGATCGCGGTTGATCTGTTACTGGAAACGGTGTTGATCGCAAAAACCGGCGGGGTGGAGAGCCCGTTCGTCGTGCTGTACGTGATCACGGTCAGTTTGGCCAGCCTCGTGCCTGGCCAGCGAGTGGCGCAGGTGACGGGGACGAGCGCCGTCCTGCTCTTTGCCGCGTTGGTGTTCGGTCAAATGGGCGAGGTCGGCGCGGCGTCGGACTGGACGGCGCCGGCCCGGGTCGCGACTCAAGAAGCGCTCTGGACCTTCGGCGTCAACGGTCTGGCCGTGCTTCTCGTCGGGCTGCTGAGCGGGGCACTGGCGGAGCAGCTTCGCCGCGCCGACGAAACGCTGCACGAGAGGGAACAAGGGTATGCGAGGCTGCAGGTCTTCCACGAAAGCGTGGTGCAGAGCATCAGCAGCGGTGTCTTTACAACGGACGAACAGGGCCGTCTGACCGCGTTCAATCGAGCGGCCTGCGAGATTACCGGCTATGAATGGGGAGACATCCATCAACGTTCATGGCTGGACGTCTTCAATTGGCGACCGGACGACCACGAAGTCGGCGGCGCCGTCACCGCCGGACCGGCGCGCTTCGAGGTGGAATGCAAGCGTTCGAACGGAGCCCGTTTGGTGCTCGGCATGACGGTCTCTCCCTTGCACGAGCAGGGGGTGCAGACGGGTCTCGTCGGCGTTTTCAAGGACCTGACCGAAATCCGCGATCTCGAAGAAGAGATGCGACGCAAGGAGTGGCTGGCCAAGCTGGGAGAAATGTCTGCCGGCATGGCCCATGAGATCAGAAATCCGCTCGGAGCGTTGGCCGGAGCCATGCAGATGCTCAGTAAGGAGCCGTCTTACGATCAGGCCAGCCGCCACCTTATGGACATTGCTGTGCGTGAAGCGCGGCGGCTGGACGGGATCATCACGGCGTTCTTGCAGTATGCCAAACCTCCTGCGTTGAATCTGACCGAACAGGACATCAATGCGATTTTGGAGGACGCGTTGGAGCTGATCCGTCACGAGGCGAACAAGCGGCCCGGCCTGTCCATTGAGACGCGGTTTCTGCCGGGCACGGTGATGGCGCAAGTCGATCCGAATCAGATGAGCCAGGTGTTTTGGAACCTGGCGGTGAATGCCTTTGATGCCATGCCGGAAGGAGGGCGATTGCTGATCACGACCGAACGGCGACGGATCGATACGGGAGAGCGGCGCGGAGAGGTCGTCGAGATCGCGTTTCGCGACACGGGAGCTGGGATCGCAAAAGAGCAACTGGACAAGATCTTTCTGCCGTTTTTCACGACCAAACACCATGGATCCGGATTGGGGTTGGCGGCTGTGCATCGCATCGTCGACCAGCACGGTGGATGGATCAGGGTAGAGAGTCAAGCGGGACAGGGGTCGCAGTTTGTCGTGTGTCTGCCGCGGACGGCGGGGGCCGGTCCGCGATTGTGGCACGAAGGACGGGAACCGTGGAAAAAATCCTAGTCGTCGATGATGAGCCGAGTTTGCGGGACGTCTTGGGCATCATGCTCAAGAAGGCCGGCTATACGACTACCTTGGCGGCCGACGGAGAAGAAGCCGTCTCGCAACTCAACAAAGAGATTTACGATCTGGTTATTACCGATCTCAAGATGCCAGGAGTCGGAGGGATGGAGGTTCTGAAGGCCGTGAAGTCCGCCTCCCCGGACACGGTGGTCTTGGTCGTTACGGCGTTCGGCTCTCCCGACACGGCTGTCGAGGCGATGAAACTCGGGGCGTATGACTATCTGACGAAGCCCTTTCAGGTCGATGAAGTCCAGCTCATCATCAGGAATGCGCTCGAAAAGCGCCGGCTCTCGACCGAAAACTTGCTGCTCAAGCGGGCGATGGCGAGCCATTCTTCCCTTTCCAACATCATTGGGCAAAGCGACGCGATGCAACAGGTCTTCGACGTCATCAGCAAGGTGGCCGATACGCGGAGTAATGTGTTGATCTGCGGAGAGAGCGGGACCGGAAAGGAACTGGTCGCTCGGGCGATCCACTACAACAGCGCCAGAAGCCAAATGCCGTTCGTGGCCGTGAACTGCAGCGCGATGCCCGAAACCCTGCTGGAAAGCGAATTGTTCGGCCACATGAAAGGATCGTTCACTGGCGCGATGGCGAACAAGGCCGGTCTGTTCGAGATTGCGAACGGCGGTACGATCTTCCTGGACGAGATCGGTGATATGACCATGGCCACGCAGGTCAAGCTCTTGCGCGTGATCCAGGAACGGGAGTTTCGTCGGGTTGGGGGAACCCAGGATGTCAAGGTGGACGTGCGGATTGTGGCGGCGACCAACCGCGATTTGGAGCGGGCGGTGGCCGAAGGTACCTTTCGGGAGGATCTCTACTATCGGCTAGACGTGATTCCCATTCGACTTCCTCCCTTGCGGATGCGCACAGGTGATATTCCGCTGCTCGTGCAACATTTTCTGGAACGATTCTCGAAAGAATCGGGCAAGCCGAGTCCCTCCGTGACTCCAGATGCCGTCGAGGCGCTGGTCTCGCACGAATTCAGGGGCAATGTGCGGGAGTTGGAGAATCTCATCGAGCGGGCCGTGGCCTTTTCGACCGGGGGACCGATCACGGCCGACGATGTACGGGCGTGGTTGCACAAGCCGGCTGCCACTCAGGCGTATCCCACGGACCTCCCGCCGGAAGGGTTGGATTTAGAAGGTCTGATCTGTAAGATAGAAAAAGACCTGCTGATGAAGGCGCTGGAACGATCGGGCTGGGTGAAGAAAAAGGCCGCCCGTCTGTTGCAGCTCAACACGCGCTCATTCCGGTATCGGCTCGAAAAATATGCCATCAAAGGAGGGCGCGACTAACTTCGGACTGATCTCCGCTGGAACTCCGGAAACCATCCCATCGTCTTCGCGCCGGGTGTCGGTCGCCGCCCCGGCCAAAATCAACCTGATCCTGAAAATCCTCGACCGGCGTCCCGACGAGTACCACAATCTTTGGTCCGTCATGCAGACGGTGGATTTAAAGGACGAGATCGTCCTGGACGTCGGTTCCCGACCAGGACGGATCGACCTGACCTGTGATCAGGCGGACGTTCCCTCAGGTCCCGACAACCTTGTGTGTCGAGCCGCCGCACTGGTGTTGGAGCGCGCGCGTCTCGCTCACGGCCTCGCCATCGAGCTGCGGAAGCGCATTCCTATGGGAGCTGGACTCGGGGGAGGGAGCAGCGATGCGGCGGCTACGATCCTGGGATTGAATCGACTCTTCGACCTCGGTTGGTCTCCTCGGGAGATGGCCGAGGTTGGCGGGTTGCTGGGCAGCGACGTCCCTTTCTTTTTCTTTGCCCCCTGCGCCAAGGTGAGTGGGCGAGGCGATCATGTCAGTCCGCTGAAGCTGATCGGGCGCCGGGCGGTGCTGCTGGTCAATCCCGGCTTCGGTGTCGAAACGAAGTGGGCCTATCGGACCTTGGCGGCAACCAGGACGGTGACGCCGGTGTTGGGAAGCGCCGTCATGGAGCTGGACCGGCAGGCATCGATATCGTGGGAGGAATTACGGCCGTTGATGGGGAATGACTTCGAAGACGTGGTCTTTCCGTACCATCCGGTCCTGCTAGAGATCAAAGAAGCGTTGTTCTCTCACGGGGCCGAATCGGCCTTCCTGTCCGGGACCGGCGCAACCGTCTTTGGAATTTTTGAGTCCATCTCCGCGGCGACTCAGGCTGGACGGGTATTCGCCGAGAGGCCGGGATGGCGCACCGTGGCGGCCGAAACGGAAGCGAGGCCGTTGAGCGTCACTCTGGGCGGTGCGTGATCGGAGTTGCTTGGTGGAAAGCCGATACCGGCAGCCGTTAGAGCGGTCGCAAGCCGACATGATTCATGGTTGCTTCTCCTGCTACCACCGTGCGACCCCTTTCTCGGGGCACCCCGGCTCCGCCGGCGACAATGGACCCAGGAACGGGTGAAACGTCACGAATCGTTATAGATAATATGGGCCGGCGATTGACAGTTCTCGTCGCTCTTCGCTAGAGTGTCCTGTTTTTGAGGCTCCCTACCCGGTGGGTTCTGACGATTACGGATCAACGGATTGGATCGGAACTAACGGAGGACAGGGCCATGGCAAGGAGCTACCAGGGCACCATGAACCGTGATCTGAAGCTGTTTTCCGGATCGGCGAACCCTGCGCTGGCCCGAGAGATGGGCCAATATTTGGATATTCCCGTGGGGGAGGCGACCGTCTCTTCATTCAGCGACGGAGAGATCCGGGTCAAGATCGAAGAGAACGTGCGGGGTGCGGATGTTTTTGTTGTGCAATCCTGCTGTCAGCCGGTCAATGACTCCATTATGGAGTTGTTGATCATGATCGATGCGTTGAAGCGATCGTCGGCATCGCGCATTACCGCGGTCATCCCCTATTTCGGCTACGCCAGACAAGATCGCAAGGACCAGCCGCGCGTCCCGATCTCGGCCAAGTTGGTTGCGGATCTCATCACGACTGCAGGGACCGACCGCGTCCTGACCATGGACTTGCACGCCGGACAAATTCAGGGGTTTTTCAATATCCCCGTCGATCACCTATACGCGGCGCCTGTCCTGTTGGATTACATCATGAAGAAGCAGATTTCGGATCTGGTCGTGGTTTCTCCTGACGCGGGCGGTGTGGAACGGGCCAGGGCCATCGCGAAACGGATGCAGGCCAATTTGGCTATCATTGACAAACGCCGGGAGGGACCTAACCAGGCTCAGATCATGAACATCATCGGGGACGTTGAAGGCCGCAGCGCGCTGCTGCTCGACGACATGATCGACACCGCCGGCACCATTGTGCAGGGGGCGCAGGCCTGTGCCGAAAAGGGCGCCAGCCAGGTCTGGACAGCCTGCACGCATGCCGTCCTGTCCGGTCCCGCCCTCGATCGGTTACAGCAGTCCTGCCTCACGGAAGTGGTGGTGACCAACACCATTCCGCTCAAGGGCAAGGAACTGACGTGTCCGAAGTTGCACGTGTTATCGGTGGCGTCGTTACTCGGAGAAGCGATCGCGAGGATTCATTCGGAAGAGTCGGTGAGTTCGCTATTCGCCTAGCCGGACCAGGAGAGGATTCTCCTCCTAGGGTTTTTTTGAGGCGGCAACGGGTGCGCAGGAATAGAAATCGAGGCAGGGAGATCTCCGCCGGCGCATTTACGATAAGACAATGAGTAGTCGGCGGTTCAAGCGTAGCTTGGTATAGAGGGGCGTCGCCCGATGAGCCGCCGAGTCTAGCAAAGCTTGATTGAAAAGAAGGGGACGAGCATTTCGAAAGGTGTTTTTCCGCGGGCGTCATATTCTCGGAAGCGATAAAGAGCCCGCGGTTCTAGCAAAGCTTGGTATGGACGTGAAAAATGAAGAGAATCCCTGGTGGCGTTTCTCCGGCGGCGTCAATGAAGAGGGGCGTCGCCCGATGAGCCGCCGAGTCTAGCAAAGCTTGGTATGGAGGAATAGGTCATGAAGTTCGAGGTGGAGGCGGGTATCAGAGATCGAGGGGGGAAGGGGGTGGCAAGGCAATTACGGCGCAGCGGGAAGATCCCGGCCGTCCTCTATGGGCAGGGTGAGTGTCTTCTGCTGACCATGTCGCCGGACGCGCTGGTCAACATTGTGAAATCGCATGCGGCCACCACGGCCTTGATTTCCGTGACCCTTGCGGGGACCGTCTCCGGGGCCAAGACTCGCACGGCTCTGCTCCGTGACTTTCAGGTCGATCCCGTGACGGGTGAAGTCTTGCATGCGGACCTATTTGAAGTATCCATGGATAAGGTGATTCGTATCAAGGTGCCGCTTACCCTCGTCGGAGGGACACCGGCCGGGTTGAAGGAAGGCGGTGTGTTGCACCATAACCTGCGCGAACTCCATGTGGAGTGTTTGCCGTCACAGATTCCGGATGCCATCCAGGTGGATGCATCGGCGCTGAACATCGGACAGGGCATCCACGTCAAGGAACTTCAGGCCGTCGAGGGTGTGAGGATCCTGGATGATCCGGATCAAATGGTGGTCAGTGTGGCCGTGCCGATGTCCGAGGCCAAACTTGAAGCGTTACTCACTACCGGGGCGGCTGCCGAGCCGGGGAAAGAACCGGAAGTGATGGCCAAGGGCAAGGAAGCGGCTGCGGCGAAGGAGGGGGCTGCTCCTGCAGCGGCGGGTGATAAGGCCGGCGCGGCTGCGGCTCCGGCGGCCGGTGCTGAAAAGAAAGAAGCCCCAAAGGCCGAGAAGAAAGAAGCTAAGAAATAGCCTTGTGGATTCTCGTCGGTCTTGGCAATCCCGGTTCGCGGTATGCCATGACCCGCCACAATGTCGGCGCGCTGACTCTCAAGCGCGCCGCGTCGTCGTGGAGCATCCCGGTCCGACAGGCGGGAGCCCGAATGTTCGGCGAAGGGTCGATCGGGTCCAACCGCGTGCTGCTGGCCGGTCCGCTCGGATGGATGAACGAGTCCGGCCCACCTCTCCGTGCATTGCTGAACGACCATCAGGTCTCTCCTGACAGGCTGATCGTCATTCATGACGATCTCGACTTGGAGTTCGGGCGGCTGCGTCTCCGTCGTTCCGGCGGGTCGGGCGGACACAACGGCCTCAAGTCGATTCTCGAATCGCTTGGGACACCGGATTTTTGCCGCATCAAGATCGGCATCGGCCGTCCGGCGCCGGGACAAGACTCGGCCGACTACGTGTTGGAGCCCTTCTCGGACGAGGAGGCGGAGCGCCTCCCGGACCTCCTAGAACGCGCGGTCCGTTCGGTGGAATGTGTGGTGACGGAAGGAATCGAGGTAGCCATGAACCGGTTCAACCCGTTAGCGTCGGAGGCCTGAACGATGGGACTGTGCTGCGGCATGATCGGACTCCCGAACGTCGGCAAGACCACGGTTTTCAACGCGTTGGTTGGAGGCGGCGCCCTCGCGGCTAACTATCCCTTCGCCACGGTCGATCCCAACATCGGGATCGCCCCGGTGCCAGATCCCCGTTTGGTCAAACTGACCGAGATCTTTACATCCAAGAAGACTACGCCCAGCACACTCGAAGTCCGCGATATCGCGGGTCTCGTGGAAGGGGCCAGCAAAGGAGAAGGCCTGGGTAATCAATTCCTGGGACACATTCGTGAAGTCGATGCGCTCCTGCATGTCGTCCGTTGCTTTCAGGGGACGGACGTGGTGCATGTCAGCGGTAAGGTCGATCCCCTGAGGGATATCGCGACGATCGAAACGGAACTGATGCTGGCCGATCTAGAGACGCTTGATCGGCGGAAGCAACGAGTCGAGAAAAAGGTCCGGTCCGGGGACAAGAAGGCGGCCATGGAGCTGGAATTCCTCGGGCGGTTGATGGAGCGGCTCGACAAGGGCGAGTGGCTCGGAAACCTCTCCTACGCGGCGGACGAGCGGACGATTCTGACCGAGTGCCAGCTCCTGGCGGCCAAGCCGGTGCTGTTCGTCGCGAACGTGACCGAAGGGACTGGGTCAGACGAGACGTTGGTCGCCAAGGTGCGGGAATTTGCGGATCAGCGCGGAGCGAGGGTCGTGACGATCTGCGGCCAGTTGGAATCGGAGTTGGCGTCCCTACCCGAGAGCGAACGGGCCGACTATCTGAAAGAATTGGGCCTGAAAGAATCTGGGCTTGTGCGTCTGACGCGCGAAGCCTATACCCTCCTGCACCTGATCACGTTTTTCACGGCGGGCGAACAGGAATCCAGGGCCTGGCCCATCCTACAAGGCACCAAGGCTCCTCAAGCGGCAGGAAAGATTCACTCCGATATGGAGCGAGGGTTTATCCGCGCCGAGGTCTACCACTATGACGATCTGCTCGCCTGCGGCTCAGAAGCCAAGGTCAAGGAGAAGGGCCTCTTCCGCCTGGAGGGGAAAGACTACGTGATGAAGGAAGGCGATATCGTCTTCTTCCGCTTCAACGTGTAGCAGAATGCAGAAAAAGTCCGTCAGCTGTGTTCTCGCATCGCTTCGAACCTCAAGGCACGGCAAAGAGTGCGCCTCGCCCGTCGCTCGCTGCGGCCGGGCTGGACGTCCTTATTGAGCATTCTGCCCGCAGTTCCGCCATCGTTCGTGATCGCCTGCCGTTCCGACTTCAGCGGATACTCGAAAGGTTTTTCAACAGCCTGCTAGAGTTGTGTGCCCTGGGTTCCGTTCACGATCCGTTCGCCCTGAGTGTGTCGAAGGGCGCGCGCTTTCAAGAAGTTGCGTTCATGGTTCGACGGGCTCACCACGAACGAACATCCTGGACGCTTCACTAGCGGGCGGTACCACCAACCCAGCGCGCCGCATCTTCACCAAGTCCTCGATCCTTCGACTGCTGCACTGTTCCCCACTCCCAACCGACCCCGTGCGTAGCGAGGTCATGGCTGGATAGGTTCCGGGTCGATATCTGGATACACCGCTCGGCTTCGCCGTCCATCCCGACAAGTGGCATCTTGACAAAAGCGCCTAAGGGACAGATATTGCGGATGTTTCAGGCATGGACGCAGACGATCGAGATCGCCCACGCGTTCAGCACGGAAGGCCTAGTGGTTCACTGGCTAGTTAGTCATATTATATTAGGGGCGACAAATGGCGACCCTTCGCGAATACTTCGACAAGGACGGCAGTAGAACTGTTTGCTTGAGTCGCCCAATTCAAATCAAGTCACAGAGCGGCGAAGTGGAACTAGAGGTGCTTGGTCGCCTGCATCTCGACTTCGAATCGAACTCGAAATACGTCTCCTACTACATCCCTCGTTGCGAGCGTCTTGAATGCCCGAGCCGAATAATCCTCAACACTATAGAAGAAGTGTTGTCGTGGACCGGACAGGTACAAATGCATGGCGGATTTCCCGGGGAAAAACTCCATACTACTGATGAAATGAATTTTACTGGTCGTGTGTTCATTTATTCGGAGGATCCGATTAGTCTGGAAAATCTGCAATACATGAGCCAACGCGCTACGGAGCTTGGTCAAAGTTTGAAATTTCGCCTTCAGAGCTACGCGGTAGGACGCGCGGAATGGGAGAAGCCACTCGCATTCATATCCCACGACTCACGCGACAAGGACGAAATAGCGCGGCCCTTGGCCTTGGAATTGCAGAAACTCTTCTGCCCAGTCTGGTATGACGATTTTTCGCTTAAAGTCGGTGACAGTCTGCGAAACAGAATTGAGACGGGCATTAAAGACTGTAAGAAATGCATTCTTGTTATTACACCGAATTTCCTAGGAAACGGCGGATGGGCAAAGCGCGAGTATGAATCAGTGTTCACTCGCGAGTTGGTTGAGAAACAGAATGTCATCTTGCCAATCTGGCATAACGTGACACAAAAGGATGTCTATGAGTACTCGCCGATTCTCGCAGATAGAATAGCGGTGCAGTGGAATATCGGCAAAGAGCGCGTTGCCGGTGCCCTAGCTTCGGCCGTTAAGGTCTAACAAACCGCTCGTGCGGACGCCATGGGATAGCGCACCGTTTCCTAGGGAACCTCTGAACAATGACTGTTTCTGAGTGTACTAAGTCAATACTCATGCCAGACCCCATTTTAAGACTGTGGACCGGAGGACATCCGACGCGTGAGAACCACGCGCCGGATGTCTCGGAACGGCGCAGTTGTCGGGTCCTTGAGGTAGGCCATGCGAGCCTGCATGGGCCGGGAGGGACCGGGGTGCGACGCGGAGTTTCGGACCCGTCGTGGACAGATCGGCTCCGCCAGTGGATTCAGCAGCATCCCACATTCGGGTATCGGCGGCTGTGAGTGCTGCTGCGATGCCAGGACGGGATCGTCGTGAATCGCAAAGCGGTCTATCGTGTGCTCCAGCAGAAGCGGTGGGTCGTGCATCAACGGGCCTCCACGCCTCGGCCCCGCGTGCGGGGCTGGGTGTGTCGGGCGAGTCGGAGCAACGAACGGTGGGCGATGGCTGTGACGCATATCCCGTGTGGTCAAGACGGCTGGGCGCATCTGGCCGGGGGGATCGACTGTCATGATCGCGAAGTGATCGGCTACGAGTTCGCGTTGCGCAGTCGCGCGAAGGAAGCTGAACGTGCCGGCGAAGCCGCCTGTCTTCAGCGGTTGGGCACGCTACGGCCGGTGGGGCCCCGGTCCTCCGCCGTGACAATGGACTGATTTGCCAGAGCCGCCGGTTTCGGCAAGCCTGTCGGGACTACCGTCTGCAGCAGGAGTTCATTACGCCGTATACACCGGAGCAAACCGGGATGATCGAACGGTCCTTTCGGAGTCTGAAAGAAGAGTGTGTCTGGCAACACACGTTCCAGACAGTTGAGGAGGCGCGTCGGGCAATTCGCGACTGGGTCCAGGGGTACAACCACGGACGGCCGCATCAAGCCCTCGGATACCGAAGCCCGGTCCCATTTCGTGCACAACAATCAACCCAGGTGGCTTGATTTCGGGGGAGCACTACACAGGTCGCCGCCACTGCTTTCGCGCACTTGCCATTTTCGGGGTGTGCATTGCTGGCGGCTGGCTTCTCCCCCGCCGGAAACAGCTGGTCCCCCATAGCATTCAGTGGCTCAAGCGGCGGAAGCCGGCATGGTTTCGACAGGATTTAATCGCCCTGTTTGATCTCCTTCAACAGCGAAAGATCAGGCCGTTCATTGCAAAGCGACTTCCTCTTGCCGAGGCGAGGCAGGCGCACGAACTGCTTGGGAAGGGAGGCGTGACAGGCAAGATCGTGCTCGTGTGCAACGGGTCGCCTCTTGAACTAGGAGCAGCGGAGTAACGGGATGCAGGGAACGCACGCTCGTTGAGATCGCCCTGGCTACGCCTCCGCAGGCAGTTCTTCAAACCGCGCCGTGAAATGCCGGAGGACCGGCGCTTCATAGATCATTTTCAATCCGCGAATGTTTTCTCTGCGCCGGTGTAGCGCCACGATCGATTCCGCCACATAGGTGATCTGCATGTTCGTGTACACGCGCCGAGGCATCGCGAGCCGGACCAGCTCAAGCTGCGGATGCAGCGCCTGCCCAGTCGCCGGATCCTTCTTTCCAAACATCACCGTCCCGATTTCGACTCCGCGGATGCCGTATTCTCGATAGAGCGCCGCGGCCAGCGCTTGAGCCGGAAACTGAGCCTGGGGGAGCTGCGGTAGGAACTCCTTGGCGTTCAGGTACACGGCATGGCCGCCGACGGGCTTGACGATCGGAACGCCGGCCTGGTCGAGCAGCTCGCCCAGGTATCGGACCTGTCCGATGCGGAAGCTCAAATAGTCCTCGTCGAGCACCTCTCGCAGTCCGCGGGCCATCGCTTCCAGGTCGCGTCCGGCCAATCCTCCATAGGTCGGAAACCCTTCGACCAGGATCAACATGTTG
Source organism: Nitrospiraceae bacterium (assembly GCA_040981105.1). GTDB lineage: Bacteria > Nitrospirota > Nitrospiria > Nitrospirales > Nitrospiraceae > Nitrospira_G. The sequence goes on along the minus strand of JANRMO010000039.1, from coordinate 17,590 downwards.
GTAATGTCTTGGGTCCATTGGTCATGGTTCAAGCTCAAAAACCCGCCGATGTTTACCAACCCGTCTTTTTTGGCCGACATGGTACAGCCGTCTCCATAACTGAACAGCTCCCGGGCGATGTCGAGGATCGGCCGGTTCGCGTAGCCCGATTCCCGTTCCTTGATAAAGTAGCAGTTCTCCGCAAAGCGGCAGGCGTCGAAGAACAACGGAATGCCGTAGCGCGTGAGCAACCTTCTCGTGTCGCGGATATTCGCCATCGAGACCGGTTGGCCGCCCCCGCTGTTGTTGGTGATCGTGAGCAGCACCAGCGGGATGCGTTCACGCCCGATCCGGTTGATCGCCTCTTCCAGGCGAGACAGATCCATATTGCCCTTGAATGGGAGGTCGCAATGCGGGTCGTAGGCCTCCTTGATGACCAGATCCAGGGCCTCGGCCTGCTGGTGTTCGACGTTGGCGCGGGTGGTGTCGAAGTGGATGTTGTTCGGCACGCACATACCGGGCTTCACGACCGTCGAGAAGAGCAGGTTTTCTGCCATCCGTCCTTGGTGGGTCGGGATGACATGCCGGTACCCGAAGATCGAGCGCACGGTCTCTTCAAAATGATAGTAATTCTTGCTGCCCGCATAAGACTCGTCGCCGAGCATCATGCCCGCCCACTGGTTGTCGCTCATGGCCGCGGTGCCGCTGTCCGTAAGGAGATCCACATAGACGCTGTCGGCTGGAACCTGAAAGAGGTTGTAACCGGCCTCCCGCAACAGGCGGTCACGTTCTTCGCGGGTGGTCCTGCGGATGGGCTCGACGACCTTGATCTTGAACGGCTCGGAAGGAAACTTCATGGGAAGGCTTTCTGGAAGCGCGCCAGTTCGGCTTTGAAAGCCTGACGTCCTGCATATTCGAACACGTACCGCGTCATGTCGAACAGCGGAGCGGGATTCAAGTCGCGGATGGCCTCCGGCTTCCACGTGATTTCGAGTTGGCTGATCATCGTGATCGGCGTCGGTTTGCCGACCATGCCCAGCGGCACCTGTCCGTATGATTGGGAAAAGATCAGGATCTCGCCGTCGAACATGGCCGCGTTGATATCATGGGCCGCCCCCTGTTTCCGATAATCCTCTTCGAACCGACAAAAGGCCGGGGAGCGATCCAATTCCTCCCGGAACGAGAAAAAGATCTTGATCCCGGCGCGCTGCTGATTGTCCATCACTTCAATGGCGTCCGATACGAGCGACTCGTCGCGCATCTGCTCGCTCGATAGCACTAGGAGTCGGCGAATGACGACCCCCCGCTTGGCCGCGGCTTGGTTGGCCAGGAGGTAATTGGGGTACAGCGCTTCGCCTTTCTTCCAGATGTTCCATCGTTCCATGACCGCGTCGATCGACCGCTCCGCGGTCTCGACCAAGCGGACGGCCTCGGCATTGGCGGCCGCACCGTCATAGACAAGCGTCTGCGATTCGAGCTGCCGCAGCTCTCGTCCGATCGCCTCGACCTTCTTCGGGAGGTATTTGGGCTGTTTCGGGACATGGAGCATCACGTCAACCGCGGTCCGAGCCAGCGTCCAATATTGCTTGGCGGAGGCGGGAGCCTTGTCCTTCTGAGCCACCAGCAACAGTTCCACCGGATTGCGATCGAGGAGCTTGGCAATCTTGATGCACAGTTCCGGTTTGGGAATCTTGAGCCCGCGACGCATCAGGTTGGCCTCGGGCTGGGCGATGCCGAGCTTATCGGCCAGCGCATAATCGCTGGTCAGCCCGTATCGCTCTTTCACCGCGTCAAAATAGCCTGCGATCTCGGTCATGCCGGCCAGTCCATCATCCTTTCGAGAGTTCGCCGATCAGGTACTCCACCTCTCCATCCCCATCCGAACTTCGGTCGGAGTGCCTCCGACAGAGTCTTCGGTCACGGATGTGCGGATGCAACCCATATCGGGCGGGCGCTTGATGGACAAAATGGACAAAGAGGTGAAGGCACGCAGGATCGTCGAAGTGAGTCTCGAGCAAATCATGCGCCAGCGGTCTGCGGAGCGTATAGCCGGGCAGTCTGGTCGTATACTCATCTGCCGGTGAGGAGATCCAGCCCACATATGAACTTAACCGGCCCGCCGTCGAGCCAGATGCTCCCACGTCTTTGCCGAGGTTGCCGATCGGTTTGCCAGTCCCATCCAGAAGCCCTCCAGATAATTCAGGACGGTAGTGACCCCGGACCGAAAGTCGGCCTTGTCCTGATCGGACATGCCTCCATGGGTTGTGTCATGCACGGCTGCCACCGCGTGTTCCATCGCCTCCTCATGTGTGGATTCGAGCTGGCGGTGAAACGTGAAATAGGTGATGTCCATTTGAGGGTGCCGGGTCGCTCTCAGGCGAGTGAGCCCGGGGATTAGGTGGTCCCACATGGTGATGGCCATGTTCTCCAGACCGAAGGACGCGCCCAGGGCCTTGGCGTGGTTACCGTCGCTGTAGAGCCGATCCATGCCGTCGATGTAGGCGCGGGTGGAAGGCAGCATCGGGCGAGCCATGGCATCGTGGACCGAGATGCCGACCGAACGGAGAAAGTCGCGATAGAGCAACTCATGCCGATTTCGGGTTTCGCCGTCGCCCAGTTCGGAATACAGCACCTTTGTCAATTCGTCCGCCACTTGCTCATCTTCCGTGTTCACCAGTTGAGCGGCAAGGATGCGGGGGAAAAAACGGGCGAAATTGTAAAACTCAACGGCGAACTCGCACAATTCCTGGTCGGTGATCTCGCCGGTCTTGAATCGGTCCAGGTAGGGATTGTTGATCGCGCCGTGGCGAAGGACGGATTCCCGCATTTCTCCGTGGAAGGTCATGGGTACCTCCTGACGCCGTATTGCCTAAGCTGCATGGATGATATTACTTTCATATTGCCAAAACAAGAACTAACTTCTTGTAATGGAGATGCTGCCGCCGATGGCGTAGGGAAAGTCCTACGAAGCGGCCTTGTTGTGCAAAATTCAGGTATGCACGTATAATAGCAAAAATCTATTGGTCAATATGAATACCATTGTTATATTGCGACACATGTTGTTATACTCAATCAAGCGTTGAGTATGCATCGCCTCTCACATGCCTGCACGACGATTCACCGGGAGCAGCAAGACTCCAGCGGCAATAGGAGGTCACATCATGCGCGGCTCAATGGGCATCGATCACATCACACTCTGCGTGGAAGACCTGGACTCAGCGGAATACCTGTTCACTAAGGTGCTCGGATTTGAGGTGATCTGGTCGGCGCGGGACGTGGGCAGCGACAAGTCCAGCATGGATACCGTCGTCGTCCAGCGGGGCGACGCCAAGATTGCGCTGATGCAGGGACGGGATAAGGTGGTTAAGTCTCAAATCAATGAATTCATCGAAAAATATGGACAGGGCGTGCAGCACGTGGCGGTTGAAGTGGACGACATCGAGGTCGTCTGCCGAGAGTGGGAGGCTCACGGTGTGAAATTCAGCGGTCCACTCAAGGATGGGCGTGACGGGTTCGGTCCCCTCAAGCAAAGGTTCACCTACCCGCTGTTCCCGGGGGCCGGTGTGTTCCTTGAATTGACGCAACGGGAACACGGTGGGGAGACATCTAAGACCTTCGTTCGGAGTACGGTCGAGTCTCTCTATAAAGACATCGAGCGGGACCAGATCAATGGAATCGAACAGACGATCATCGAGTACAAATCGAGTCCGGCGTCGATCCATCGAAGGCGGAAGACGAGTCACAAACGAGCATCGTGATGGCCTTGTCTCGGGATATCTGGTAGAGATGAGATTGCCGCATGTGACGGAGGTCCGTCATGTACTTGCTGAAAAAGGGTAAAGTGCCGGTTCAGGCGCATGTGGCCATCCCTGAGGGGTTGTACGAGGAAGAGCACGGCCGACAGGGTTTTAACGGTCCCGTTTCTCATTTATACCGCACTCATCCACCCACCGGATGGGTTCGCATTGAAGGTCCTCTTCGTCCCCGCGCATTTGCGTGCTCCGACCTCGCGACACCGGATCTACGATCGTCGGACGGTCGGCCAACCGAAATCCTTCGCAGCCCGGACAGCGTCCTCTCCATCTCGCGGCGTACCGGCTCGATGCCCCATCTTGTTCGAAACGCGGATGGGGACGAGGTGCAGTTCATCCACGCAGGGCGAGGACGATTTGAAACAGACTACGGTTCTCTGCCCTACGAGCCAGGCGACTACATTGTAATTCCCAAAGGCACGACCTATCGCGTCATGGTGGATTCCTCGCCCTCGTTGTTCCTGATCGTCGAATCCGAGGAAGCCGTCCGCTTGCCCGATCGGGGACTGCTTGGGCAGCATGCGCTCTTCGATCGTGGACTCCTGGCCGCTCCGGAGGTGGATGGTGGTTCGTTCCCGTCCGACAAACACTCCGCCGAGACACGCGAATGGGAGGTCCGGATCAAGCGTCATGGAGAGTACACTCGCGTCTGGTATCCGTTCGACCCATTGGATGTCGTCGGTTGGAAAGGCGACCTTTGGGTGGCCAAGCTCAACGTGCGGGATTTTCGTCCCGTGACCAGCCCGCGATATCATCTACCTCCGTCCGTCCATGCGACCTTTCAGGCCGGAGGGCTCTTGATCTCGACCTTCGTGCCACGGCCGCTGGAAAGCGATCCCGAAGCGCTCAGGGTCCCCTTTTACCATCGGAACATGGACTATGACGAGGTGTTGTTCTACCACCGAGGGGACTTCTTCAGCCGCGCCGGCATACAGCCCGGTATGCTCACGGTGCATCCGCAAGGCATCCATCACGGCCCTCAACCGCAGGCAGTCGAGGCCAGCAAGGAGAGGACGCACACCGATGAGGTGGCCGTGATGATCGAATCCCGCCGGCCCTTTGTCGTTTCGTCCGAACTCGAAACGGTCGAACAAAAGGACTACGTCCTCAGTTGGAGTCGGCTATGAAGCTTGCCAGCTTTCAGGTCATCACACCGGTGGGAGTGTTCACCAGGATCGGAGTTGTCCACGGTGCCCACCTGATAGATCTCAACATGGCCTATGCGCGTTGGCTGGCGGATCATAATGAGACGCAACCGTACCGGTTGGCCGCAGCCCAGGTGCCGGCGACGATGCTGGAATTTCTGGAGGGAGGCTTCTCAGCGATGGACGCGGCCCGCCGGGCTTTGGAACATGCCGTGTCTTCGGGGAGTGAAGTGGAGGGACCGGCCGGCGAGACGATCTTTTACGAGCACGCACACGTGCGGGTGATCGCTCCCTTACCCAACCCCTCGTCCCTCCGTGATTTCATTGCGTTCGAGGACCACATTGCCGCCACGTCCAAACGACGGGGTCAACCCATCCCTCCCGAATGGTACAAGGCGCCGGTGTATTACAAGGGCAATCACCGGACGATTATCGGCCCCGATCAGGATCTGCCTTGGCCGCTGACCACCACAAAGTTGGATTACGAACTCGAACTCGCCTGCGTTATCGGGCGACATGGCAAGGACCTCTCCGAGCAGAGTGCCGCCGAGTCTATCGCCGGCTATACGATCATGAACGATTTCAGCGCGCGGGATGTTCAATTCCAGGAGATGGCCTGCCGACTTGGGCCGGCGAAAGGAAAAGATTTTGCCACGGCCATCGGACCCTATCTGGTGACCGCCGATGACGTACCGAATCTCAACGACCTGACGATGATCGCGCGGGTCAACGGTGAGGAGTGGTCGCGTGGGCGATTCGGATCGATCTACTGGAGCTTCCCTCAGATGATCGCACACGTGTCGCGGGGAGAGAGTCTCTATCCAGGCGACCTGTTCGGGTCAGGTACGGTGGGAGGCGGCTGCGGTTTGGAACTCGATCGATATCTGCAGCCGGGCGATGTTGTGGAACTGGAGATCCAGCCGATCGGAATCTTGAGAAACCGCGTGGTGAAGAAGGGGGAATAGAGAATACAGGCGGTAAAATGAGAGGGCACGCAGAGAATCTCGTGCGATGTTTCTCCGCGGGCGTCAGTTTCCGTGAAACGATAAAGGGCCCGCGGCTCGACGAAGGTTGGTAGAGAGGGGCGTCGCCCAGTGAGCCGCCGGTTCTAGCGAAGCTCGGTATGGAGGAAAGGTAATGAGCGTCAACCTCACGCAGGAGTCGGCCCTTTCTGAATTGATAGAACGGCACCGCAAACTCTATGTGAGTACAGAGATCGACGCGAAGCTGGAACGACTGATTCGAAAGGGACCGTACTCGGATCTGTCGGAGTGGGACATCCATCGCATTTTGCGGACCGCACAGGCCGTGTTGTTCGATACTCATGTCGAGGTCGTGTCCGGCCATCACACCGCGACCTATCTGCGATTCGAATCGATCGCGCGGTACCAGGAACTCATCGGCTTGATCGTCCGTGACATGGCGACATGGTTGGCACGCACGTTCGACAAGGAACCGATCACCGGCATCGTGGCGACTACTTCGGCAGCCGCGCAACTGGCGAAGGGAGTGGTGACGCTGCTCCATGACCGGCAGAACCGCATGGAACTGCGCGTGATCTTGACGCCGTACAACTGTGAGACGGGACGGATCGGCATCGAGATCGCCGAGCGGTGCATTACACCCGGCGAACGGTTCGTGGCGCTCAACGATGTGACCACCCGAGGGAATTGTGTGAGCAAGCTCGGCAAGGTGATTACAGATCACGGAGGCCATCTGGCCGGCATGATGGTCTTCGCCAGACGGGACAGCGGTCAATTCCCCCTCATGGACGAACTGATCGCCGCCTATCCGTTCTACTGCACGACGGATCTGGACATGCCGCAATGGGAGCCGGATCGTTGCCCGCTCTGTCGAGACCGGCAGCCCTTGCTGTCCTGGAGAGACATGCCAGAATTGTAGACGACGTCACCCTCACACATCGGCAGGAGGTAGCTCATGGACCAGGCGGAGGTGAAACGGGATATCAAACGGGCCGACCTGCTGCAGATGTACTACTACCTTCGGCTCACTAGAGCCCTCGAGGACCGTATCAGTGCCCTCTATCGGCAGGGTCGCATCGTCGGCGGCTGTTACACCAGCCACGGGATGGAGGCCATCGCCGTCGGTTATGCCTCGGCCCTGGAGCGGGACGACGTGATCGCACCCTTCCACCGGGATATGGGCGCCTTCCTGATCCGGGGCATCACGCCGGGAGAAGTGATCGCCCAGTACCTAGGTAAACGTGCCGGTCCTGCCAAAGGCAAGGACGGCAACGTCCATATGGGCGATCTGAAACGGGGAATCATCGGCTTTGTCAGCCATTTGGCCGACAACCTTCCCGTCGCGACCGGTGTGGCCCTGGCCTTCAAAATGAGAGGCGAAGCTCGGGTCGTATTTACCGGGACGGGAGACGGCGGAACCAGCCGAGGCGATTTTCACGAAGCGATGAATTTCGCGGCCGTCCGCAAACTGCCGGTCGTCATCTTCTGCAACAACAACCAATATGCCTACTCCACGCCGATTCGTTTTCAAATGGCGATTCAAGATGTCGTCGAGCGGGCCAAGGCCTATGGGATGCCGGGCGAGATCGTCGACGGCAACGACGTAGCGGCCGTGTATCTGTCTTCCAAGCGGGCTATCGCCCGTGCCAGGGCCGGAGGGGGACCGACGTTCTTGGAATTCAAAACGATGCGGATGCACGGTCATTCAGAACACGACCCTGCCAAGTACGTACCACCCGAGTTGTTGGAGGAATGGAAACGGAAGGACCCGATCCTGAATGCGGAGCGGCTCCTGACGCAACTCGGCTATGGAGACGGCCCCTATTTCCACGAGGTCGGGGAGCGCGTTAAGAAGGAGATCGAGTCCGCTGTGGAGTTCGGGGAGCAAAGTCCCCTACCAGAGGGGCCTGAAACCTTGGATGGAGTCTTCGCCTCTCAACGAGAGGTCGCATTATGAGCACAACCATGACAAGCGCCGAAGCCCGCACGGAAGTCACGTATCTGGAGGCGATCTCTCAGGCGTTGGACGAGGAGATGGCACGCGACAGCCGGGTGTTCCTGATGGGGGAAGACATCGGGGTTTACGGCGGCGCGTTCAAGATCACGGAAGGGTTCATTCAGAAGTATGGGGAATGGCGTGTGCTTGACACGCCGCTGGCCGAATCTGGTTTCGTCGGAGCGGCGATCGGGGCGGCGATGATGGGGCTGCGACCGGTTGTTGAAATGCAGTTCGCGGACTTCATCTCTTGTGCCTTCGATCAGATTACCGAGGTGGCGGCCAAGAATCATTATCGCTGGGGTGCGCCGGTGCCGATGGTCATCCGGGCGCCGTTCGGCGGCGGTGTGCACGGCGGGCCTTTTCACTCCGAATGTCCCGAGGGTTGGTTCTTTCATTCGCCCGGCCTCAAGCTCGTGGCCCCCTCCACCCCCTACGACGCCAAGGGGTTGCTGAAGGCCGCCATCCGCGATCCCAATCCGGTCATCTATTTCGAGCACAAGTTTCTCTACCGGCGCATCAAGGGCCAGTTGCCGAAGGAAGATTTCGTTGTGCCGATCGGGCGAGCAGACATCAAGCGGCGGGGCAACGATATCTCGGTCGTGACCTACGGGGCGATGGTACACGTCGCGCTGGAGGCGGCGGAGCTGTTGAGCCGAGAGGGCATCGATCTCGAAGTAGTCGACCTGCGAACCCTGATTCCGCTCGACAAGGACACGATCTACGAATCCGTGCGCAAGACCAGCAAGGCCATCCTTCTGCATGAGGACAACAAGACCGGCGGCATCGGCGCGGAAATCGCGGCATTGCTGGCGGAGGACTGTTTCGATTGTTTAGATGGACCGGTGATGCGGATTGCGGCGCCGGATACGCCGGTGCCGTTCAGCCCACCGCTGGAGGAGTTTTTCCTTCCCAAGGCCGCCGATGTGGTGGCTGCAGCGAAGAAATTGGCAGCTTATTGAAGATCGTCAATGGTCAATCGTCATGCGTCAATCGCGGAAGCCGATAACCGAATGTTCACCCCTGAGCCGAGTGACAATTGACGAATGACCATTGACGCATAAGGAGTGTTATGGCGACCGACATCGTCATGCCTCAATTGGGCGAAAGCATCGCGGAAGGGACTGTGGTGAAGTGGCTGGTCCCGGAAGGCGGCAGGATCGAGAAGGATCAGCCCTTGCTCGAGGTGGAGACCGACAAGGTCGCGCTGGAAATTCCTTCGCCGGCGAGCGGTCTGCTTACCGAGGTGCTGGTCTCGGCCGGGAACACGGTTCCCGTCGGTACGTTGCTCGCCCGGCTCGATGGAGGCGCCCCGTCCGAACCCGGAGTTATCAACCGGGTCGGGGGAGTGGTGGTGCGTCCTGCAGCGTCGAAGTCCGATACCGATGAACATTATTCTCCTGCCGTCCGTCAACTGGCGAAGGAACAGGGAGTGGATTTACATCTGGTCATCGGGACCGGTGAGGGAGGACGCGTGACGAAAAAGGACGTGCTGGCCTTTGTCGCCAAGCGCGAAACCACGGTGACGCAATCGACCTCGGTTGGGGTGAAATGCGAAACGCCGGACGAGTTGCGAGGGCAAGACGAAATACTCCCCCTCACTCAGATGCGTCGGACCATCGCCGAGCGAATGGTGAATAGCAAACAGACCGTCGCCCACGTCGCCACCTTCTTTGAAGTCGACTGCTCCGAAATCGCCAGAGTTCGCCAGGGACGGTCATTGACCTATCTGCCGTTCGTGATCTGCGCCGTGAGTCGCGCCCTCAGAGAGATGCCGATCCTCAACTCCTCTTGGAGCGATACGGGCATCCTGCTCAAGCAAGCGATTCACATGGGCATCGCTGTCTCGCTCGAGGATGGACTGTTGGTGCCGGTAATCCGCCATGCCGATCGCAAGGGGTTGTTGGCACTGTCCAAAGAGGTGGCCGATCTTGCCGAGCGCGCGAGGAGCAGGAAATTGACGCCGGAAGAAGTCCAGGGCGGCACCTTCACGATCACGAATCACGGCGGATTCGGGAGCCTCTTCAGCACCCCAATCATCAACCAACCCCAGATTGCGATCCTCGGGGTCGGCGCCGTACAGAAGCGGGCCGTCGTCATCGACGACGCGATCGCGATCAGACCCATGTGTTACCTCAGTCTCTCGTTCGATCATCGAGTGATCGACGGCGCAACAGCGGATCGCTTCATGGCCAAGATCAAGAACGAGATTGAACAGCATGACTGGGAGAAGCGGTTATGACACATCGATCGCAAGCCGTGATCGTGAGTGCGGTGAAAACTCCGATGGGGAGCTTCGACGGTGGCTTGAGGCCTGTGCCTGCCTCCGGGCTCGGCCGCCGCGCCGTCGCCGAAGTCTTGAAACGCCTCGACATGCGTTCAGATCGCGCCGAAGAAAGCTCCAACAGGCTGCCGGAAAACTCGATTCGTGTGCTTCGACGGGCTCAGCACGATCGGAAAGCAGCAGCATGTTCAATGACTGCTTCGTTCGTCCTGAGGTCCTCGAAGGATGAACGGAGGGTTTTTCCGCAGCCTGCTAGGGGGTGCGTCCTGAGCGTGGGACCGGGCCAGGCAGGCCTCCATCGGTACAGGTATTCCGAACGCTGTCGGCGCGACGACCGTGAACAACGTCTGTGGCTCACGCCTCATGACGGCGATCATGGTCGCGCGCGCCGTCCAACTTGGGGAAGCCAAAGTGATCGTCGTGGGCGGGATGGAACATATGAGCCGCGCCCTCTACCGGCTCGGGAAAGTCCGAACAGGCCGCTTCCTGATGGAGGAACTGGACGAGGTCGCCCTGGAGAGTTTTCGCCGAACTGGGGAGGCGGTGGGTTCGGGTGCCTATCCTAATGAGGCGCGGCAGTGAAAATTCCGCATATGAAATGGAGTGCCGCTGCTGCTTTGTGGAGATGAAGGGACCGATCGAGTCGATCTGAGCAACCTGCGCATGTGGAAGCCGGTAATTCAGAAGGACGACGTGGCGAAGGTAGAGGATCGTCCGTCCTGTAACAAGGGCGACGCCGCGCTGGCAATCGTGGCTGATGACGAACCGGCTTGTCTCAGTCTGAAACCGATGGCCAGAATTGTCGGCTACCCGGTTTCCGTGCTTGCTCCGGAATGGTTTACGCTTGCGCCGGTCGAGGCTATCAGACTGATGCTGAAGATGACGGACTTGAGCCCGTGTGATAACGAGCTGTTCGCGATCAATGAGGCGTTCTCCTCTCGGAGTGATCGGCGTCCGTCTCGTGACGACCGGCTCAGATTCGATTGACGCATGGCGAATCACGGCTGACGGAGCGTGCGTGATGAGCATCGACGACGTCAAGACTATCGGCGTGGTCGGGGCCGGGCAGATGGGACGCGGCATCGCACAGGTCTGCGCAGCAGCCGGCTGGGCGGTCTTGCTCGCCGATGTGACGGAAGAGGCGGTCAAGGACGCCCTCGGCAAGATCGGTCACGCAGTGACGAAAGCCGTGGAGAAGGGAACCCTCCGGTCTGATCAAGCCGGAGCGGTCCTGGCGCTGATCCAGCCGATCAAGAAAGTAGAACAGGTGGTGGAGGCCCAGATCGTCATTGAAGCCATCCCGGAAGATCGCCAGATGAAGCAGGAGCTGTTCGCAAGACTCGGCCGGATCTGCGACCCCGCAGCGATCCTGGGCAGCAACACCTCTTCGATTTCCATCGCAAATCTGGGCGTAGCCTCGGGGCGGGCGGACCGCGTGCTGGGGATTCATTTCATGAACCCAGTCCCGGTGATGCGACTCGTGGAGGTCGTGCGCGGATTCGAGACCTCCGAGCGCACGCTCACGCTTGCGCTGGAATTCGTCCGTCGTCTGGGCAAGACGCCGGTGGTCTGTAAAGATTTTCCGGGCTTCATCGTGAACCGGGTCCTGATCCCAATGATCAACGAAGCTATCTTCGCTCTAGCAGATGGTGTCGCCTCGGCTGAGTTGATCGACTTGGCCATGCTGGAAGGCGCCAACCATCCCGTTGGTCCACTGGCCCTGGCCGACCGCATCGGTCTGGATACGGTGCTGGCCATCTGCGAGGTGCTGTATCAGGACCTGGGCGATCCGAAGTTTCGTCCCTGTCCGTTACTGAGGAAATACGTGGAGGCGGGGCGGCTCGGCAGAAAATCCGGCCGCGGGTTTTACGTCTATGACGAACAGCCGACACCGACTGCTATTTCGACCTAGCATGGCCGTATGCTTGAGGGAGGCCGTGCGCTATGAATGAGCGGAAACACCGGTTCACCACCCTCTCAGGGAACGAGGTCGCGCGGGTCTATACCGCGGAGGAACTCAAGAGTTGGTCCGCGGAACATGACCTCGGCAAGCCGGGAGAGTTCCCCTACACGCGCGGCATCTATCCGACCATGTATCGAGGGCGCCTGTGGACCATGCGGCAGTTTGCTGGATTCGGGTCGGCTGAGGACACCAACCGCCGCTTCGCGTATCTCCTGGAGCACGGGCAAACGGGGCTGAGTGTAGCCTTCGACATGCCGACGCTGATGGGACTCGATGCGGACGATCCGCAGGCCCACGGCGAGATCGGGCACTGTGGGGTGTCGATCTCGTCATTGGCCGATATGGAACGACTGTTCGAGGGCATTCCCCTCGATCAGATCACGACCTCGATGACGATCAACGGGCCGGCCGCGGTGCTCTTCGCGATGTATCTTGCGGTCGCGGAGCGCCGTGGCATCCCCTTCGAGCGGCTGGGTGGGACGCTTCAGAACGATATCCTCAAGGAATACATCGCCCAAAAGGAATGGTTGTTTCCGCCGGAGCCGTCGATGCGCTTGATCACCGACACGATCGAGTACTGTGCCGACTCGCTTCCTAAGTGGCATCCGGTGAGCATCAGCGGCTACCACATTCGAGAAGCGGGCTCGACGGCTGTTCAAGAACTGGCCTTTACCCTCTACGATGGGCTCACCTACGTGGAGGCCGCGGTGAAGGCGGGACTGGCTGTGGACCGGTTCGCGCCGAACCTGTCGTTCTTTTTCAATGTCCATCACGACTTCTTCGAAGAGATCGCGAAGTTCAGGGCGGCACGCCGACTGTGGGCGCGCGAAATGCGGCGGCGCTATAACCCCGCCGATCCCCGGTCGCTCCAACTGCGGTGCCATGCGCAGACCGCGGGGTGCTCGCTGACCGCGCAACAGCCGTTGAACAACGTGGTGCGTACGGCCTTGCAAGCTCTGGCTGGCGTGCTGGGCGGGACTCAATCGCTCCACACCAACTCGATGGACGAGACTCTGGCGCTGCCGACGGAGCACGCCGTCCGGTTGGCGCTGCGCACTCAGCAGGTGATTGCCCACGAGAGCGAGGTCGTGAACACGGTCGATCCGCTGGGCGGTTCCTACTTTGTCGAGGCGCTCACGAATCGATTGGAGGAAGGCGCGCGAGACTACTTCCAGCGGCTGGACGACCTGGGTGGGATGATCAAGGCGATCGAGCTGGGCTACCCGCAACGGGAAATTCTTGATGCCTCGCAACGGTATCAGCGGGAAGTGGAAAAGAGGGAACGGACCATCGTCGGAGTCAATGACTTCGTCGAGCCGGAGGCCCAGGAGATTCCGATTCTCCAGATCGGGCCGGAGGTAGAGGCGGAGCAGGTGGCCAGACTATCCGATCTGAGGAAATCGCGCGATCCGTTCAAGATGGCGGGGGCTTTGGAAGAACTGCAGGAGGCGGCGTCCTGTCACGAGAACCTGATGCCGTACTTGATCGAGGCGGTGAAGGCGAAGGCGACGTTGGGGGAGATCTGCGCGGCGCTCAAGGAAGTGTTCGGGACGTACCGCGAACCCGTGGTGTTGTGAGGGGCGGCATAGCGACCAGGCGCCTCCTGTGCTCGCGCAACGCACGTCCTCAGAAGGGACCGGAGGACCCGTTGCTCCGCCGGTGCACCGGGTCGTGACGCGCGCAATTGGAGGCATCCCGGTTGCTGCCGCCGGAGAGATGATCAAGGTCATGACACCTCGCCGCTATCGGCCTTGCGTCACCCTGTGAGGGACGGGGGACTATACGAAGCCTAACGAATGACGATTGGCGCATGACGGGTGGCGGCAACTATGAAACTCGGCAACTTTGACATCTATCCCGTGACCGATGGGAGGTTCCGGCTGGACGGTGGGGCGATGTTCGGCGTGGTGCCGAAAGTGCTCTGGCAACGGTGTTGCGACGCTGACGAGTTGAACCGGATTTCCTTAAGCTTGACCTGCCTGCTCATCAAGGCTCATGGCCGGAACATCCTTGTGGATACCGGCCTCGGCGACAAGGGTGACGACAAGTTTCATCAAATGTTCGCGGTGGACCGAAGCCGGACGGTGATTGACTCGCTTCGCGAGCACGGGTTGGCTGCGGACGACATTCACATGGTCATCAACACGCATCTGCACTTCGATCATACCGGCGGCAATACCAAACGCGACGGGCGAGGGGCGCTTGTGCCGGCCTTCCCCAAAGCCGCCTATTTCATTCAGCAGGGGGAGTTCGAAGATGCGGCACGGGCCAACGAGCGGACGAAAGCCAGTTACCGTAGCGAGAATATCGTACCGGTATCGGAACATTATCGGTGGGAACTGTTGCACGGCGACACGGAAGTGCTGCCCGGCATTACCACGGTCGTGACGGCGGGCCATACCCGCTATCACCAGGGGGTCAAGATTGAATCCGAAGGTCGAACGGCGTTTTTCCTCGGCGATGTCATTCCCACTGTCTCGCATCTGCCGCTGCCCTATATTATGGGATACGACCTCTTCCCGATCCAGACGCTGGAGACCAAACGTTGGGTGCTGGATCGCGCGCTGGAGGAACATTGGCTGCTCATCTTCGAACATGACCCGCTGGTGCAGGCCGGCTACGTTCGTAAGGACCAGGCGGGTAGGTATGTGTTGGAAGAGGTGCGTGCATGGCAGTAGCGACGGAACCGATCCGCGTGCTGATCGGCAAAGTTGGGCTTGATGGGCACGACCGTGGCGTGAAGCTCATCGCGCGTGCGCTCCGAGACTCAGGGATGGAGGTTATCTACACGGGGCTGCACCAGACGCCGGAGCAGGTCGTGAGCACGGCGATTCAGGAGGATGTGGATGCGATCGGCCTCAGTATTCTTTCGGGCGCGCACAAGACGCTGTTCGCACGCGTGATCGAGTTGCTCAAGGAGCGGGGGGCGGAGGAGATTGTCGTGTTCGGCGGTGGCATCATTCCCGACGACGATCTTCCTTGGCTGAAGGCCGTCGGCGTCAGGGCGTTATTCCGGCCCGGCGCGCCGATGGAGGAGATTGTGGAGTTCGTGAAGGGACTCAAGCCGCATACGTAACAACAGGAGCGGTTACGGGGGGATCAGATGCGCGTACTGAAGAGCGGGATGAGCGCCACGTCCGACGAGTCTCGCCGCAATCGACAACATTACGAGGAACTCCTCGCGGATCTCAGGAAGCATCTCGCCCAAGTCCAGGCCGGAGGACCTGCCGATGCAACGGCTTTGCACAGGAAACGCGGCAAGCTCACCGTCCGCGAGAGGATTGCCCTTCTGCTCGATCCCGATTCTCCCTGGCTCGAACTGAGTCCATTGGCGGCCTTCGGCCTGTATGACAACGGAGTTCCTGCCGCCGGAATCCTCACCGGGATCGGATATGTGGCCGGGCGTCCCTGCGTGGTCGCGGCCAACGACGCCACCGTCAAGGGCGGCACCTATTTCCCCGCGACGATCAAGAAACATCTGCGCGCCCAGGCCATCGCGTTGGAGAATCGCCTGCCCGCGATTTATCTGGTCGATTCCGGCGGGGTGTTCCTGCCCATGCAGGCCGAGGTCTTCGCGGATCGAGACCACTTCGGGCGGATCTTCTACAACCAGGCCCGGATGTCGGCAATGGGCATCCCGCAGATCGCGGTCGTGATGGGCATGTGCACGGCCGGAGGCGCCTATGTCCCAGCCATGTGCGACGAGAACGTAATCGTGAAGAGAACCGGGACCATTTATCTGGCCGGTCCACCGCTCGTCAAAGCCGCCACCGGCGAGGAAGTCACGCCCGAAGCACTGGGGGGCGGCGACCTCCATACGAGACTGTCCGGCGTGAGCGACCACTTGGCTGAAGACGATCACGACGCGCTGGAGATTTGTCGCTCCATCGTGTCCACGCTGGGCAAGAAGCCGCCGAGACGGCCCCGCGAGGCCGTTGAAGAGCCGCTCTATCCGGCCGGCGACCTCTACGGCCTCATTCCGAGTAACCCGCGGCAGACGTTTGATGCGCGGGAAGTCATCGCGCGGTTGGTGGATGGAAGCCGTTTTCACGAATTCAAAGCGCGCTATGGAACGACGCTGATCTGTGGATTCGCTCACTGGATGGGGCACCTGGTGGGAATCGTGGCCAACAACGGAGTGTTGTTCTCCGAAGCCGCGCTCAAAGGCGCCCATTTTGTGCAGCTCTGTTCGCAGCGGCGCATCCCGCTCGTCTTCCTCCAGAACATCACGGGCTTCATGGTCGGAAAGGACTACGAAGCGCGCGGGATCATCAAAGACGGAGCCAAGATGGTGCAAGCCGTGGCGACCGCGGAGGTGCCGAAGTTCACGGTGATCATCGGCGCGTCGCACGGCGCCGGTAATTACGCCATGTGCGGGCGCGCCTATGACCCGCGATTTCTGTTCGTCTGGCCCAACGCGCGAATCTCGGTCATGGGCGCCCAACAGGCGGCGCAGGTGCTGGTGACCGTTAAACAGCAACAGTTAGAGCGGGAAGGCAAGACCCTGCCGGACGAAGAACGGGATCGCATCACCGAGTCGATCCGCCGGCAATACGAAGAGGAGGGGAGCGCCTATACCAGCTCGGGCCGGCTCTGGGACGACGGGATCATCGATCCGGTCGACACCCGCCGGGTGCTCGGTCTCTGTCTCGACGTAGCGATGTCGGCGCCGACGCGCGAATCGCATCCGCCGGTGTTCCGGATGTAGCCATGACACAAGGAGCCTCATGAGCGAGTCCACCGTTCTGATCGAACAGCAGGGCGCCGTGGCCCGGATCACCTTGAACCGACCGGACCGCCGGAACTCGTTCGACGGGCCGATGATCGGCGAGCTGTGCGAGGCTTTCGAAACCTTGGAACGTGGCCAAGCTGTCCGGGTGGTGGTCCTGGGCGGAGCCGGCGCAGTCTTTTGCGCCGGCGCGGATCTGCGATGGATGGGCGCGGGCGGCGCAGTCTCCTCCCAGCAGGCGCGAGCTGATGCGGAGCGCCTCGTGAGGCTGTATCGCGCGATCGATGAGTGTCCGTATCCCGTTATTGCGCGGGTGCAGGGTCCGGCCTTCGGAGGAGGGGTTGGCCTGCTCGCCGTTTGCGACGTCGTGGTTGCGGCAGAGGATGCGTCGTTCGCATTGAGCGAAGCGCGGCTCGGGTTGGTCCCGGCGGTGATCGCGCCGTTTCTCCTGCGGAAGGTCGGAGAGTCGTTCATGCGCCGCTTTGCTCTCACCGGCGAAACGTTCTCCGTCTCGACAGCCCGGCATTTTGATCTGGTTCACGATGTGGTCGAGCGGAATGGACTCGACAAACGAATCGACGAGCTGATCGAATCGGTCTTCCAACTGGCTCCGCAGGCGCTGCGGCGCACGAAAGCGCTGCTTCGGCAAGTTGTTCAGTCGTCCGAGGCAGAGCGCTGGCGTCTCTGCGCCGAGGCGAA
>JANRMO010000038.1:0-37961 GCA_040981105.1 Nitrospiraceae bacterium | reverse complement strand
TCCTTCACCACCGCCTGCACGGCCCGGTTGGCTGCAACGGCCCCGCCGTACGCATCGTCTGTCGGAGCCGGCTCCGTCGCTTCGAACCGCCGACTCCCGATCACGTGATAGGACGGCACCGCAAGGAGCTGGGCCCGTAGGCTCACCAGGACTCGGCTCGGACGTTGCAGAAATTCCTGCACCAGCACCACCTGATCGAGATCGAGGCGGATGTCCCCTCGAACGGACGTCGGCATGGCCACCACCGCACGCCACGCACCCGTCCGCTCGAACGTCTGGACCAAGAGCGGATGGAGCAGACGCGCCGGGGCCTCGGCCCATTGATGGGTCGCGTAGTACCCGATCTCGTAGGGACGCTGCATGTAGGCGATGTTCGGCGATTCAAACCCCGGTTGGGCCTGGGGCATGCTGACTACCAACACACCGTCGCCCGACTTGACGGGCGGTCTGTCGGCGTTCTGACTATCCAGCGTCAGCACGAACGTATGAACGCTGTCCCGAGTCTCACGGGGGATCGAGAGACACCCGGCCAGCGCCACGCAGAGGGCGCAGACCGCCAAGAGACTCGTCGCCCTCCGGATCACCCGCCACCGCATCACCGTCGCCATTCTCTCACTCTCCCGGCCCGCGTGGGGCCCGGCCCTTGCCGAACACGAGCGAGTTCGGTTCCCGCTCGAGTTGCCTGGCCACCTGTTGCAAACTCGCCGTCAACTGTCGCATCTCCGTGACGAGTTGGCCGGTCTCCACCAACGTCTGCCGGGTGAATTGCTGGATCTCCGGTTGACTGTCCCGAACGACCGCACCGACGGTCCGACTCGTCTGAGCCAATTCTTCCGTCATGGTTTGCAGCGCCGCCGCACTCTTGTTGATCCGTTCGACCAGCGGCGGGAGCTGCTTGTTGAGGGACTCGGTCATCGAGGCGAGGTTCTCCGCCGCTCGCGCGGCGCCGACGACGCCGCGATCGAGCCGGTCGCTCCGGGCCGCCAACGTATGGGTCACGTCCGCCAGATCCTTGAGCATCTGCTTCAGCGCGGCCCGATTGTCCTCGTCCACCACGTCGGCGGCGCTTTGGCTTAACGTGGTCAGACTCGTGACCAGTTGCGAGAGTCCCTGCTCGGACAGGAGCCTGGAGAGCGCCATGTCGAGACGGCCAAAGAGGGACGGCGCGCTCTTGATCACCGGGTACTCCTGCTGACCTTCCTGGGTCAAGGGTGGGGCATCGCGGCTACCGCCGTTCAGGTTCAACGTCACCAAGCCGGTTAGCCCTTGCGTGACCAGGATCGCCACCGTGTCGCTCTTGACCGGCGTACCGCTGACGATATCGAGGGTGACCCGCACTTCTTCCGGGTTGTCCGGATTCAAGACGATCTCCTTCACTCGCCCCACCTCCACCCCTCGATAGCGGACGATCGAGTTCTCGCTCAACCCCGAGACCGACTCGTGCGTGTAGACGTAGTACCGATCGTACTTGCCGCGATAGTCCGATTTGCCCAACCACAGCACGCCCGCGAGCGTGGCCAGCCCCAAGGCCGCAAGGAAGGTGCCGACGACTATGTATTTGACTCGTGGTTCCATGCGTGTTTGGCCGCCGCTTCGCGGCCTCGGGGCCCGTGGAAATATTGTTTGACGGCCGGCTCCTCGGATCGAGACAGCTCGGCCATGGTTCCCATGCCGAGGACGCGACCGTCGCCGAGCACCGCGACCCGGTCGGCGACCCGCCAGAGCAGGTCCAAATCGTGCGACACCATCACCACCGTCAGACCCAGCAGCGACTTCAGATTGAGGATCAACTCGTCAATCGCGGCCGAACTCATCGGATCGAGGCCGGCGGTCGGCTCGTCAAGAAACAGCAGTTCCGGGTCCATCACGATCGCGCGGGCCAGAGCTCCCCGCTTGCGCATCCCGCCGCTCAGCTCGTCCGGAAATTTCGCCCCGCTGTCTGCCGGCAGACCGACCGAGGCAATCTTCATCGCCACGATGTCGCGGATGAGCCGCTCGCTGAGCGAGGTGAATTCCCGCAGAGGCACCGCGACATTGTCTTCGAGGGTCAGCGAGCTGAACAAGGCGCCCTGTTGGAACATGACCCCGAAACGCTGGTAGAGGTCGGGGACTCGACCCGACCGATAGGCGGCACCGTCCCATCCGAACAACCGTACGGTTCCCGAGGTCGGTTGTTGCAAGCCGATGATCTCTCTCATCAGGACTGATTTCCCACAGCCGCTGCCGCCGGCAATGGCGAAGATCTCACCCGACTTGACCGACAGGCTCACGTCGCGGTGGACGACGGCGTCCCCGAATCGAGTGCTCACATGGTTGACCTCGATGATCGGGCTTGCCTCGCCGGCCGGAGGGATGTCGGCTTGAATCATCGGGATGTCCGCTCCCTGTGCATCACTCAGACGTCCCACCAATTGAACAGGATACTGCAAAAGGCGTCGAACACGATCACCATGAAGATACTTTGCACGACGCTCATCGTCGTGCGCCGGCCCACTTGGTCCACGCCGCCCCGAATCTGAAAGCCCTGGTAGCACCCGACCAATGCGATGATCAGCGCGAAGAACGGCGCCTTGCCGATGCCGATGAGGAAATGTCGTAGGGCGACCGCTTCCTCGAAACGGGAAATAAATTCCGTGAAGCTGATGTTCAGCTCGCTCAACGCGATCAACATGCCGCCGAACACCCCGAGCGCATCGGCGTAGACCGTGAGCAGCGGCATGGCGATGATCAGCGCCAGCACCCTCGGCATCACGAGCAGGTCGATCGGCGACAATCCCAGCGTGCGGATGGCGTCCAACTCCTCCGTCACCTTCATCGTCCCGATCTCGGCGGCATAGGCGGACCCCGATCGACCGGCCAGGAGGATCGCCACAATGATCGGCGCGATCTCGCGCAATAGCGAGATCCCGACCAAATCCACGACAAAGATGTTCGCGCCGAACTGTCGAAGTTGTTCCGCCCCCTGGTAGGCAATCACCACCCCCATCAAGAACGTCAGCAGCCCCGTGATGGGCAAGGCGTTCACGCCGTCTCGCTCCACATTCCGGAACACCGTCCGCCAGCGGATGCGTAATGGCGTCGTGGCCAGCCGTCCCGCAGCGCTCGCGCTCTCGCCGATGAAGGCGAGGCCTTGGACACAATTGCGTCCGACCTCCCAGGCGGCCGCACCGACCCGTTCCAGCGGCCCTCGGCGGAACGCCGTGATCTGCTTGCTCGCCGCCCAAGTCTGGCCGACCCGTTCGAGCAGCCGTCCGAACTCTTTGCGCACTCCCTGAACCGTAACGGCATACCCGCGCCGCTGCAGTTCGGCCATGGTCCGATACATCAGCACCGCGCCCCCGGCGTCCATGGCGGTCAGCTCGCTGGTGTCCCACGTCAAGTGTTTGACCGCGGGCCAGACGCAGGCCTCGACGATCGGTTCCAGACCGGCCAGTTGAGAGACCGTCCAACCTCCGCTGCACCGGACGATCCCGTCCTGATTCACCCTGATCGTCGGCGCCTCGTGCTGATTCATCGGCAGAGCTTCCGTCGAGAGCCCAAGCCTACGCCGAAACGATGGGCCGGAGCCAGTCATTTGTTCTCACCCAGATGGACGTCCCGCTTCACCGGGTCACGGCCACGGTTCGGTCAACACGTCAGAGAGAGCCCCACGCCGAATGACTCGATCTTCCAATCAAAGAACTGTCCGTGACGACCACGCGACAAGAGCAGCCTGCTCCGCCAACTCACCGGAATACCGATCACGTAGTCGGTGTTGACCAGATCCGAGGAGGGCGCATCCAGGTTGAATTGCGAAAAGACCCCTCCCACGATCCCGACTTGCCATCCATTGCATCCCCGCCGTTTCGAATACAACCCAAAGTTTTCCCCGAACCCGACTGACCCGATGTTGGCCGAGGTATTGGCCTGCCTCACGCGAACCGCTTGGTAGGTCGCGAAGAATTGCGGCTGTTTTGGATCGGCAAGGAGGGGGCGGAACACATCGTCGCTCGGGAACGACACTCCTTTAGAGAGTGCTCCCGTTGCCTCGTCGCCGGCGGCCCCCGATTCGTAGCGGCAATCGACGGCAGGACGTTCATCCCTGCTCTCATCGACATCGGAGTCCGTACCGGACCCCAGGGAGGGCACCGCCGTCGAGTATCCCGCAGATGCGCAGAGGATGCCAGCCCACCACCGCCGGTCGACGCCCGCCCATCGAGATCTCACGCCTACCGCCTGTCGCTCATTCGAATTGCCGCCGGAACCGCCACATTCCGAATCCAAACAACCCTCCTCCAAGCAAAAGCATCGCCCCGACGGACTTCCACAGCACGTCGAGACCGGCACCTTTCAGCAGCACGCCGTATGTCACGTCAATGTAGTATCGAAGGGGGGACAATGTCATCATCATCTGCACCCATCCGGGCATCGACTCGTATGGCGTGGTAATACCCGACAGCAACATCATCGGTCCCACGAGAAAGAGGGTCATCATACCCACCTGAGCCTGGTTCCGGGCGAGGGTCGCCGCCACCAAACCCAATCCGGCAGTGGTAACAATATGCAACGCGCTCAACAGGAAAAACAGCCCGACTGGCCCTTTCATCGGCACATGGAAGACGGGACGCAACACGCCGTACAGGGCAAGGCCCGTCGCAGTCAAAATGACGCCGGACATCGCAAGCACCTTCGAGAACATGATGTGGAAAGGAGACAACGGCGAAACCAGCAACTGCTCGACGGTGCCGCGCTCCTTTTCGCGAACCAGGGCGGCGGCCGGCAACAACACCGCGAACACGGTGACCATGCGCAACAGATGGGAAATGGACTGAAACCAGGTCTCGTCCTGGTTAGGATTGAACCACACGCGATGGGCGCTGGTGACCATGGGCAGGTTGGCCTTCGCTGCAGAAAGACCGAGCGATGCCAAGCCGATTTCCGAACCGAGCCCACCGGCGATCCGCACGGCATAACCGGCCGCCGAGAGCCCCTGTGGCGCATTCGTCGTGTCGACCAGAAGCTGCACCGCCGTCTGTTCTCCACCGACCAGCATCTCGTGAAATCGAGGAGGAATCTCCAACATCAGCATCGCGCGGCCCTCGTCGAGTTGTCGGATCCCCCGGCGAGGATCGGCGATCTCTCCGTTGAAACGGAAATAGGGGGGCTGAAACCGGTGAATCAGCTCGCGAGAAGACTGGCTGTGATCCGCATCATGCACCAGCAGGCCGGCGTTCTGAAGTTGCATCGTGAGCCCGGCGCCGCTGATGTACACCGAGAGCGAGAAGGAGTACAGCAGAAACAACAACAGCGGTCGATCGCGCCCCAGTTGCAACACCTCTTTCCACGTCAAGGCGGAAAGACGACGCCACCACCTGGTGGCGCGACGCATATTCGTCACGGCGCCTCCGTCATGCCTTCGGCCTCTTCGTGAAGAGTCGATACGTAATCCCGCTCGTGACCGTCGCAAAGCTAGCCAGCGCCAACAGATCGATCCATATGACGTCCAGCCCCACTCCCTTCAGGAAGCTCCCGCGGACAATATCCGTGTAATACATGGCGGGAAAGAGATGCGCCTGGACCTGCGCCCCTCGGCTCAAGGACGACACGGGCACCAGAAGGCCGGAAAACAGAATCGTCGGCACCATGGCCACGACCATGGTAATGATGAGGGCCGCCATTTGGGTGTTCACGAGCAGGGAAATCAGCAACCCGACGCCGGTTCCGCAGAGGACGAACAGGACGGATCCGGAGAAAAAGAACAGCAGACTCCCTTTGAAGGGGACCTGAAAGAGCGTGACGGCCATCAGCCACAGGACCCAGACGTTCACCAGCGAAATCGCGACATAGGGCAGAAGTTTGCCGGTCAGAAACTCGGCGCGGCTCAGTGTGGAGCTATAGATGTTGTAGATCGAACCTGTTTCCTTCTCTCTCACGACCCCCAGCGCGGTGAGCAACGGCGTCGCCAACATCAGGGTAAACATGACGAGCGCCGGCACCATGGACCAGGTGCTTCGGACTTCCTCGTTGTACAGGTACCGGACCTCCACCGTCAGCGGACGGACCAGTCGGCGGGCTTGCTCCTGCGTGAACCCGCGAGATCGACGCAGATGATCGATCACCCGTTCCTCCGTAAACGCCTGGTTGATGGCGATCACATAGCCTTTCGCGATATCCGTATGGAGCGGAAAGGTCCCGTCGAGCAACGTCTGGACTGCCACCGGCTCTCCTGCGGCCAAGCGCTCTTGAAAACGTTCCGGGACAATGATCGCCGCCCGGATTTTCGTCTCCGTCAGCAGGCGATCGAGAGCCCGCTCGTGATCGGCGTAACCGCGAAACGAGAAATATCGCGACTGCATGAATCGGTAGAGATAATCCCGGCTCAGCGCGCTGTGATCTCGATCGAGCACCGCGAAGGGAATCTGCTCGACATCCAGGACCAGCCCATAGCCGAACGCCACCAACCACAAGGAAGGGAGCAGGAAGGCCAACAACAGAAACGGCCGATCCCTCGTCGTCTCCTTCCATTCCTTGAGCGCCACGGCTCTGATACGTCGAAGATTCATGACAGGCATGGCGGAGCGAGAGAACGGCCGACCCGGTTTATGTTTCCTTCTGCGCCGCCTGTTCCAGCGCCAGAACCCGCGACACAAAGACATCTTCAAGGCTGGGCGTTCGTGTCCGCACCGATTCGATCCGGACACCGGAGCGGCTCAAGACATCCCGAATGCGCGCCTCGTCCCGGTGCGGATCGGCGGACATCACGTGGATTTTTGTACCGAAGAGGGCCGCATTGGTGTACCCGCTTGCCGTCAGTTGCGCGAGCGCGCTCCCCGGCCTGTCGATCACGAACTCCAGCAATCGGCCGATCTCCCGTTCGACCTGGCTTTTCAAGTCCGCCGGAGCCCCCTCCGCGACGATGCGCCCGGCATACATCAGTGCCAGGCGATCACAGTGCTCCGCTTCGTTCAGATAATGCGTGGTGACGAGAATCGCGACTCCTTCCTCGCGAGCCAATTGCGACAGCAGCTCCCAGAATTGGCGCCGGCCGATCGGGTCCACCCCGGAAGTCGGCTCATCCAGAAACAACACGCGTGGGCTGTGGACCAGCGCGCAACCCAGCGCCAGGCGCTGGCGCACGCCCATCGGCAGGCTCCCCGTTCGCTCGTCCTCATAGCTCGTCAGGCCCGCCATTTCCACGATCCACTCCATCCGATGTTGCGCCTCTCGTCGAGCCAACCCATAAATACCGGCAAAAAGCCGGATGTTCTCGATGACCGTCAGATCCAAATAGAGCGAGAAGGCTTGAGACATGTAGCCGATCCGTTCCTTGATCGCGCCTCCCGCCCTCCGCATATCTGCGCCGGCCACCCACCCTTCCCCCCCGGTCGGGCGCAAAATTCCGTTCAACATCTTGATGACGGTGGTCTTGCCCGCGCCGTTGGCGCCCAGCAATCCGAAAATTTCGCCCTGCTTCACGTCAAAGCTCACCCGATCGACGGCTCGAAAACCCCCAAAGTCCCGGACGAGCTCCCTGGCCTCGACGGCAAGCCCATCAAACTGCGACTTGCCGGGCGGGCGGCTCGGCTTGTCCGACCCGCCTGGATCCCCACCCTGCTCGTGCTGTTCTTTGAGTAAGAGCGCCACCACGACATCTTCCAGTTCCGGTTCATCGGTCTGGACGCGCTCAAGCGGCAACTCGCCCAAGGCGTCCCGGATCCGTGAAACCGCGATGGCGGTCTCCTGCTCAGGCGTGAACACGTGCAGCAAGGGACCCAATGATTCGACCTGGGCATACCGCCGCTTGAGGCGTGCGACCGCCTCCAGTTGCGGAGTCGATTCAAAGGTGACGACAAGGCCCGGAACCAGCGATTGGACTTCCCCGGGACCTCCCGATGCCAACACCCGGCCACGGGAGAGGAACGAGAGCCGATGGAAACGCGCCGCCTCATCCATGTATGCGGTCGAGACCAGCGCCGTCATGCCTTTCGCCCCCTGCCATTCAGCGAGGATGGCCCAGAAGTCGCGCCGCGACACCGGATCGACGCCGGTCGTCGGCTCATCCAGAATGGCCAGCTCCGGCTCATGAATCAGCGTGCAGATCAGACCGAGCTTCTGCTTCATCCCGCCCGAGAGTTGTTTCATCGGCCGTCCGCGGAAACGCTCTAATCGCGTCATCGTCAGCAGTCGGGCCTTGCGCTCGCGAAGCTCAGCCTCCGGAACTAATCGCAGCCGGGCGAAGAAGTCGATGTTCTCCTCGACGGAGAGTTCCGGGTAGAGATTAAGCCCCAACCCTTGAGGAAGAAACCCGATCCGTTGTTTCACCTTCTCCGCGGATCGTTCTGAATCGACCCGCACCCCGAATACCTCGACTTCACCGGCCTCGTATGACAGGACCCCGGCGATCGCCTTCATCAGACTGCTCTTTCCCGCACCGTCCGGCCCGATCAGTCCGTAGATATCGCCCTTGCGGACTTCGAGATCCACGCCCTGCACGGCCTCATGCTTCTTGTAACGCTTGACGAAGCCGGACACGCGCACAATGGTTGGGTCGTCACCCATCGGCTGATTCGTCATTCGGACGGTCGCGGGTCAAGAGTCATCCGTCATGGGTCACGGGTCACGGACGATACCGAGATTCCCGGCCAGCGATCGTTGACCGATGACCCGTGCCGTCATCTCGGCCTCGCCCAGGCCACGTCATCCTTCCACCGAATGATCGCGTCCGCCGGGAGGCCCGGCGTCAGACGGTGATCCGGATTTGCCGCCAGATAGAGTCGCACCTCATAGATCAGCTTCACCCGTTCATCCGGCGTTTGGACTTCCTTGGGGGTAAACTCGGCTTTCGAGGCGATATAGCGGACCGTCGCATCGAACGGCTGATCGGGGAAGGCGTCCGTATAAATCCGCGCCGGCAAGCCCAAGCGAACCTTTCCGATCTGCACCTCCGGCACATAGGCCTTCAGGTAGAGTCGGTCCAGATCGACAACTTCGAACAGGGGTGTGCCGGCAGTCACAACCTCACCGACGTCGACCATGCGGGTCGTGATGGTTCCGTTGGCCGCCGCGACGATCGTCAGGTCGGTCAGAATGCTCTCGGCTTCGTTCAGCGCCGCCTCGGCTTGATCCCGCTGGCGCTCCAGCGCCGCGATCTCTTCCTCCTTCGCACGAATCCGTTTCCAGCCCAACTCTGCCCGCGCCAGCTCCTTCGTCGCTTTGGTCAACGCTGACTGAGAGGCCCTGACGTCGTTCCGCGCCACAGTCCAACGGGCACTGGCCTGGTCGTACTGTTGTCGGGCGACCGCCTCCTCTGGAAGCAGGTTGCGCAACCGCTGCTCGTCGCGCCGCGCCTCCTGCTCGACCGCCTTGGCTTTCTCCAGTTCCGCCTTGCTTTGATCCACATGGGACTGCGCCGATTCGATGGCCAGCGGCACCTCCAGATTCAGGACCGCCAAAGTCGTATGGGCTGCCTGCACCTGCGCTTCGATCGCCGCCCAGCCATGGCGAGCCTGCTCGACCCGAGCACTGGTCTGCACGTCATCGAGCCGGATCATCACCTGGCCCGCCGTGACCCTGTTTCCCTCCCGCACCAAGAGTTCTTGGATGCGCCCGGGAAACTTGCTCGCCACGGTGAGATGATCGCCTTCAATGCGGCCGTTCGTCTGAATCAGCCCCTCCGACAGGCGGGGATTCCAGAGGCCTCGACCGAACAACCACGCGCCGCCAATCCCGGCCAGCACGATCGTCAGCCCGATGATGAGGACGCCACGTCTCATGCTCATGGTGAGGATTGCGATCAACCGGCGGAGGCAGTATCACCTTGGCAAAGGGGCATCGGTCCGTCCGTTCACCTGGCGTGGCGATTACAGCGTCTTATGCGTGCCGTCGCAGAAGGGCGGATGCCCGGTATGCTTGCATTGACACAAGGCCACCTGCTTGCGCTCCGCGATGGTAAAGTCGAGTGGAGCGAATTCCGATCCCGTGTGAGACCCGTCGCAGAATGGCTGGGTCTTGGACCGTCCGCATCGGCACCAATAATAGGTGCCCGGATCGAGCGTCAGCACGGCCGGCTGTTTCGCGGCAATCGTCGGTTTTCCCATCAGACCTCCCCTCTATACCAAGCTTTGCTAGAACCGGCGGCTCATCGGGCGGAGCCCATCTTCGTTGACGCCGCAGGAGAAACTTCGCTCGCCTCGCACCAACCCTCACGATCTACGACACCGGTGCGGCAAGCCGGCCGCTGGCAAGCAGCTTGAAATGCTTTCCGGCCAGGACCGGACAGGGCGATCGGCGCAACACACCTTCTGCCACGCTGCCTTTCACCACATGAGCGATTCCGCGTCGACCATGCGTGCCCATCACCAAGAGATCGCAATCGGAGGTGCAGATGAAGTCCAGAATCGAATCGGCCGGCACTCCCCCGCGCATCACGGCACGCACGGCGACCCCCTGCGACTGAACCTCGTCCGCCGCCTGTTTAAGCCGGGCAACGGCCTGTTGCCGGTTCTGTTCCGCCGCATGTCCGAACGTCAAATCGATGCCGTAGGAGAGCGGCTCCAAGATGTGCAGGAGCGTCACCGATGAGCCGTTGGTCTTGGCGATTCGGACGCCGTACTCCAGGGCCTCCATGGAACATTCCGAGAAATCGATCGGGACGGCAACGTGCTTCAATTGGATCGGCCGCTTCGCCCCTTCTCCTTCGCCCCTATCCGGTTGCCTGATCGTCAAGACCGGACAAGGGGCCATGGTCAGCACCCGTTCCGCCGTACTCCCAAGGAGAATATGCTTGAGCCCGATTCGTCCATGCGTGCCGAGTACGATCAGGTCCGCCTGAGTGTCCACGGCCACGTCGCAAATAATGGCGTCGGGGATGCCGGCCCTCTGCTGATGGGACACCAGCAAGCCCGGCTGCTTTAGGCGTCGAGCGATATTGGCCAACCGCGATCCCGATTCGTTTTGATCCTGCACCGTGGTGACATACGTCCCTTCGTAGATTTCCAGCACGTGCAGAACCGTCACCGCAGCCCCATAGGCTGCAGCGAGAAACGTCACATAGTCCTCGGCATGGCGCGCGCAGGCCGAAAAATCGGTCGCGAAGAGGATTCGATTGAACAAGGACGGTTGGTCTCTCATGCGTCCCCCATCTCGTTTCTGAGGCCGGCTGCCGTGGCCGGCCTCTCCCGTTACCGTTCAGGCGGTTGTGCCTCCCGATGATCCGTCTCTTCCTGTCCGCCATCGAGGCTGTAACCGGCTCTGGCCAGAACACGATGCAGGGTCGCGACCACGGCAGGGCTGTCGGAATGGGGCATTACGTTGACCGACGGAGCGGCGCAGAGAGCGGCCAGCAACGCTTCGGCTTCTTGACCCAACAGATCGTCCGCGACCTTGTAGGGTCCATCGGCGGACTCTTCGATCTCGTCATGGCGCCTGAGGATCTCGCGGATCGTGGCCAGGATCGGCTGGGTCGGCGACGGCATCAGCAAGGTCGCCAAGGCGCCGTGCTCCAACCGCAATTGTGCAAGCGAGGAGGCAAGCGGCGATGCGAGCGAGGAATCGGCTCGGTCCTGATGCGCCCGTTGGATCGCCGGAAACAGAATCTTTTCCTCCATCCCGATATGGCGCAACAGCCCTGCCCGGAATTCCTCGTAGGGCGCGTGATCGATGCGACCCGCCGGCCCGCCGGCCCTGTCGAGTAGCTGTTCTAAACGTCGATGATCTTCGGTCAGAAACTTCGCGATCGATCCCATGCCCGCCTGTCTCTCGTCGATTCGTTCCACATCTCAGATCGCCTGCGTACCGGCCGCTCGCCAACCATTTTCTTTTGTGACGATTCGCAGCTTACCCTAGATCAGCGTGAGACAGCAAAGACCGTACCTTCGCGCTCAGGCTTGGCGCCGGGCCTACCTCGCGTACGGGAACGGCTCCTTGTAACAGAGCCAGGGAGGATCCGGCCAAGCGCGAGCGGGGCATTAGGCCTCAGGCCGGCGGAAGAAGACCGTGGCGGATCGCGACAGGGCAGCGCTTATCTTTCGGTGCAGAGCGACATGCGGGTTCGTCGCTAATATGATCTCACTCTTCCCGAACGCACGTGCCCGGCAGCCGTCGCAGACGAACCGATATTCGCAATGGCCGCATTTGCCACGGAGTCGGTTCGGGTCGCGGAGATCGATAAACACGGTCGTCTCTTCCAGATCGGCATGAACCACGGATATCGGCGGGAGGTGAGGAGGCGGGCAAGGGCCCTACGGGATTGACGCCCTGGCCGGCCGGGCCTGGGAGTGGGGCGCAGGGTGACACGACACCAATCCTACAAGACCAGCCCCGCTCGGAATCCGACCGAACCCGCTCGCTGCGGGAGCGAGGTCGCGCGCGGAGGCTCCTGGTACGACATGCTCTACAACCTGCGTTCGACCAACCGGACCTACCTCGGACCGGCGAGCGCGTTTTTCAACCTCGGCTTTCGGTATACCCAAGGCCATGGACGATGAAGAGAGCATGCATGATTGGGTGAAATTGATGATTTGGCAATGACACGGGTTCAAATCAGTCCGCTCGAACTTGCAGAGCCGTGCAAGGAATATGAAATCGTTTTGCAACTGTGCGGTCACTGACTAGCATGAGACACGGAGGCCGAGCATCATCACACCATTGCAAGAGGTGCCCAGTGGCCACATCTCCATTGCTCGATCTCACGAACGTGAAGGTGAACTCTGACGAACCCATCCTTCTCTATGACGGAGCCGATCATCAGATCTATTGGGTCGGGGCCCGCTCCAGCGGAGAGGAAATCGAGTGCAATACCTATCTGATCATTGATGGTGGCTCAGGCTACCTGCTGGAACCGGGCGGCTTCGACCGGTTCGCTCCAGTGTTCAAGAAGGTGTGTCGCCTCATGTCGCCGAGCGCCATCTCGCACCTCTACTTCAGCCACCAAGACCCCGACATCTGCGCGTCATTTCCGAGCTGGATCAAATGGAACGATAATGTCCAATTGGTGGTGTCGTCGCTCTGGACGCGGTTCATGCCGCATTACGAATCACGGGATGTGACCGGGAAAAGCTATCGACTGAACTATATACCTGTGGGAGACGAAGGAGCGACGATCACGCTTAAGAGCGGGGGCCGACTTGAATGTATTTCCGCTCCCTATCTCCATTCTCCCGGGAATATCCTTTTGTTCGATTCCGAGAGCGGCTTCTTGTTCAGCGGAGACGTCGGTGCATCTATGTATAAAGACAGTGCCTTCCACCTGGTGATCGACGACTGGGACGCCCATACGAGAGCGATGCAGGGGTTTCACCAACGGTACATGTCCTGCACACGTGCCGTCGCCGGGATGCTCAAGAAGCTGGCGGAGCGCCGGGTCACCGCCATGCTGCCGCAGCATGGATCGATTTTCCGTGGGGATGAGGTGCCTCGGTTTTTGACTTGGCTACGTCGCTTGCCCGTCGGCGCCGATTACCTCTACCCCGATGTCGCATAGAAAGGTAGCGGGACAGCCCTCGCTGCGGGCGCGCCGGGCTTGAAAACCACCGCGTACGCCGACGCCGCCAGAGAGCAGCTTCGATTCTCGAACAATCCGCAGTAGGCTGTTTGCTATTTGCCGTTCGCTAAAGCAGGAAGGTAATTGCAGAACGGTTCCTCATAGAGATAGGCGCCTGTCCGTCCGAACGCGCGTGCCCGGCAGCCGCCACAGACGCTTCGATATTCGCACACTCCGCACTTCCCCAACAGCAGATCCGGATCACGCAATTCCTCGAAAACGGGTGCCTCCGCCCAGATAGAGGCGAAGGATTGCTTGCGCACGTTCCCGGCCGACACCGGGAGATAGCCGCAGGGAAACACCTCGCCGCTATGGGAGACAAAACAAGTCCCAGTCCCGGCTGAGCAGCCGCGTCGCGTCTGTAATCCCTCCTCACCCCTCTCGCTCCCCCCTGAGGGAGGGGAAGTGACGGTGAGGGAGTACATCGCCTGCCGCTGGAGCCGGATGCGTTGTGCGTGCGGCGCACAGGTGGCACGGACTTCCGTCGTCGCGCGCCGCGCAAGATCATCAACCCAATACAACACCTCTTCGTAATCCCGCGGCGCAAGCCGGGTACTCTGCGAAATCTCCAATCCACATCCGACCGGGACCAGCAGAAAGAGGTGCCAGGCGTCGGCGTCGAGCTTCCGTACCAATTCATGAATCTCTTCGAGCCGCTCCCGGTTCTGCACGGTGACGGTGGTATTCACCTGCATCGACATGCCGAGTCGCTTGAGATGGATGAACCCGTCCACGGCTGCGCCAAAGGCGCCTGACACGCGGCGAAACCGATCATGTGTCTCTGCGTCCGGTCCGTCCAGACTGATCGAAACCCTCTTGAAGCCGGTCTTAACGATGCGCCGAGCGATGTCACTCGTCACCAAGGTGCCGTTCGTGGCCAATGCGAATGGAAGACTACGCCGCTGGGCATAGCGTGCGAGGACAAACAGGTCGTCACGCAACAGCGGTTCGCCTCCAGTAAACACAAGAAGCGGCCTGCCCATACCGGCCAGCGCGTCGATGAAACTCAAGCCCTCCGTCGTGTTTGACTCCTCAGGCGAAGCACACGGTCGAGGAATGGCGCGACAATCCAGGCACTGCAAATTACAACGCTTCGTCATTTCCCAGTCGACAAGGCGAGGACATGGGTACATGGGAAGTCCCACCTATTTATTCCTCATGACGGCTCGTCGGAGTGCACGCGCGCGGCAGGCGCCTGCCGCGATCCTTCAATCGTGGCGTTGCCGCCTCCCGTTCACGGTTGACCATCGATGGGCGCCGCCCTTGCACGTCCGTGAATACCGCGTAGGCGTTCCAAAAAGGCCAGGCTAGCTCCTCGCCAGAGAGACCGCCGAGAACAGGACGGCCAGGGCCAGCAGCAGCGAACTTCTGGCCACCCACGGAGACCAGCGAAGGAGCAGCAATTCTGATGCGGAGCGTTCCGGCTCCGGTCGTTTCATGATCTCCGCCACACGAGGACCCAACGCAAGATCGTGCGCAATCGTCAGTCCGAGGAGGAAACCGACGAGGATCAGCTTGATCGTAAAGACAGAGGGCCAGGTAGACGGATTGATGAGAGAGATACCGCGCCCGGCGGCGAGAATCGGTCCGGTCGCCAGCAGCAGCAGCATGGCGCCCCAGGCCACGAGGCGAAATCGGCGGGCCACGATGGGGAAGAGGACCGCCCGTTGCTGAGCCAAGGGCGGTGTCCGAATGGCCGGCACGACGACCAACGACAAGAAGATCATGCCTCCGATCCAACTGACCGCAGCAAGAACGTGCAACCACGTCAGCACCATCGTCATTCGCTACTCGTCGTACGTGAAGCGTCGCAAGCCCGTCGGAAGCGCCCCTCGCTTCGACGTTCACGCCGGTCGCCGTGCGGACCGGCGTCAGACACCCTGTTCTCGGTCTCGATAGATCAGTTCGCCGGAGCTTCCGGTTCCGTCGTCGTAGAGCGCTACGACCTCGTCGGGAAGGCGCGAGAAATCCGATGCGCGGAGGTAGTCCCTCATGACCGTCCCGGTCGACTCGTTATCCAGGTTCGGCGCGCCACGCTTGGCAACGACGTCGTCGAGATGCACCGTCCTGAAGTCGATGCTGAACCTGGTCCGCCCGGACGTATTGGGTACGCTCGAATGCATCTGCGCGGCGGCAAACAGGATGATCCCGCCGGCGGGACAAATCAAGCGGATCTCCGGCTCGCGCTCGAACGGCTCGCTGGGGCGAGGCAGAGGACGCGGGTCTTCCGTCAGATACTGCGCGACATGCTCCCCCCGGTGGAGTTGGTTCCATTGATAGTAGTTGTAGCCGCTCGACGTATTCCGCACCGGGCGGTTCCAGTAACAGGGATGAAAGGCCATGGCATTGTCGGACTCGATGTCATAAATCGGAATCCACCAGTTGATCTGGCAGTCCGGCGCGGCATACCAGGTGTCCCGATGAGGATGCCAGGCATAGGCGATCCCCGTGGTGAGATAGTTGTCGCTCGTCGAGCTTCGCATTTTCGGCACATCGAAGTAGGACTTGGTTAAGTCGCAGCCCATCTCGGAGAAAATATTTCGGATATGCTTCTTCGATTCCGCGTGATGAATAAACTGCGGCTTGAGCTTCCCGAGAATGCCCGCGTACTGCTCCACCGAGAGATGGTGCTGCGCCGTGGGCGGATAAAGCGTTCCAAACGCCTCCTGGATGAGTGTCCTGGCAAAGTCACAAAAGGCGATGGTGCTGGGACGGGGAGCATAGACGAACAATTGCCCGCTGAAAAGCTGCCGCCGTCTGATGTCGTCGCTGAAGGGAGCCTCATAGTAAATCGTGTTCATCCTGGACCTCCCGGTTCTCATCCGAACGGAACAAGGGCAGATTGGGACACCAGTCCACCTCCGCATCGACCGCGATCCTGGACAGGCGATCCCCGCTCGGCCTCTGCCCCTCCTTTCCGACAAGCTGGCTACACCGGGCGCAGATGAAGGAGCAGGACGAGCCGCAGGCGGGATCAGGACAGCCCTCTGTCCCACCGACGCGCACGGCCTGCCTCCTGCAGAATGTCCGGGGATCCGTCTCGCCCAAGCTTTCTCGATAGCACGAGAGCGTGTGCCACAGCCTGGTGAGGTTGGCGACCGGGCGACCATTCATGGTCGCCCGGACCGATGGAATCGGCTTCACGGCTTCGACCAGGTCTAAGGCCAGATCCAGTTGCGCGGGAAAGTCGTCCAGCGTCGCGATTGTTTCGCCGGGGCTGCCTCTGTCGTGCATCTCGGCACAAGCGGCCAGCATCAGCAGGAACAGATTCCGCCGCTCACATACAACGGCGGCCGGCACACGAACGTCGAGGCGCATTGCCGATCCTCCCATGGCGATGGAACCCCGCCTGTCAGATCAAAACGAAATGCCCACGTACGGCCCAGCCTGGAAATAGTTATTCGTCGTGTTGGTCAGGTTGGCGGTCAAATGGTACCGGGCATCCGCGCCGAGCTTGAAGGCCTTCCAGAGCTGAAACTCGAACCCGGCCCCGAACTGCACGCCCACGTCCAGGTACTGCGTTTGATTGGAAGGCGGGCTCATGACGTGGATGTCCAATCCGACCGGAATAATCCAGGGGCGAAACCGGCTCCCTTCCATGAACTTGATCTTGGGCGCCACATTGATCGTCACCATCGTCAATTGTGTCTGAGCCGGCGTCGTCCCTCCACCAAGCGGCACACCGGCGAGTGCCGTCAGCGTCGGGACCGCGCTGGTGACGGTCTTCGAGTTCAACCGATTGAATTGCAGACCGATCTCCCCCACGACCCAGGTCTTGCTCATCGCCCCCCAGGTGTCCTTCGAGAGGACCAAATCGAGTCCGGCCCCGACATACCACCCCTGGTCGCCCGTATTGTTCCCCTGCCCTAACGCATTCTGCGTGTCGGTGAAAATTTCATTCGCCCGATCGCTGAACATGTACGCATAGCCGCCCCTGAAAAACACCATGTTGCCGAGCTCGTCCTCCGCTCGGGCAGGCTGCCACCCAGTCAGGGCCAGCACGACCACGATCACACCTACACAGATCCATGTCTCGCGATACCGCCGGTTGTCCATGCTCGTCTCTCTCCTCGTATGAGATCGGTGCATTGCATGAACGTTCGGCCGGCCCCGAGCGCCTGTTTCGTCGTGTCACACTCGTTTCGTTCGCCTGTCATCCCTCCTATGCGATCGAGTGGTCATGTTCCCCCGGGAGTCCCGGATCGGCGCCGCGCCAACACGGCCGGTCCAAAGTAGGCAAACGCGTCCTTCAAGTTCGAGAATAGCCGCTTCGCCGGTCCCATCGCCTGATTCGTCACATATTGCAGCGTCAGCACGATGCGCTCTTCTCCCTCCGCCAAGGGAGTTACGGCGTGCCAGAGTCGATCGCCGTTGAACAGGACGACCGCGCCCGGCCCCATGGGAATCCTGGTTTCTCTGATCTCTTCCGCCTGACCTTTGGTGCGGACCCGGGCCACCAGTCGGCAATGGTCCGATCGTTCGACCAAGCCGATCAGCACGGTGTACCGCCGGCCTTTGTAGTAGGAGGTATCGTAGTGGAATCCGATGTGATCACCGGGCTTGGTGTAGTAGTAGAGGGCGCAGGAATGAGGATCGTCCTCCGGACACAACAGGAGATCCGATTCCGTGATGCGGCTCAGGAGCCACCGCCAGGCCGGGGACCGGTACAGGCTGAGCGTGGCCGGCGCCTGTTCCCGCAAGGTGTAGAAGCTGACGCTCCCTCCCTTCTTGTGACCCGGGATGTAGTTGCGGTTCATGCTGGATTGAACGAGCCTGGCCTCGGCCACGATCGCATCGATCAGATCCTGCGGCAGCAACTTGTCGAGCACAACGAATTCATCCTGCAGCCAATATTGGCTGTGTACCAACTGGAGGTCCAGATCGTTGCGAATCCGCTGAAGCCTCGACTCGACATCGGGCGGCATGATCGCCATGAGTCGTCCCCTCATCGCGCCCACACGATTCATCGACATGTCTGCGGCAATCGCCGTCCACCACCGGCATCAGCCGTCAATGGCCAATCGCCATGTTCGGAAGAGACCGGATCTCCTTTATCGCCTCCGCTTCATTTCGATCGACCTGTGGCGGATGACGGTTGACGAATCACCCCGGCCCGATCATCGCACGCTGCTCGGGCCGGCCTCGGCAGACCCCGTTCCCTCGGGCCGAGCCAGAGAGAGTTTCGCGCCCGATGATTCCTGCGCGTCGCGAGCGCATCGGAATCCAAGCCAGTTCATTTTCGTTTCCGGGGGCGACCCGTTGCGCTGCGCCGCCCGGACCGTCGGCGTGCTATCGATCCATCCACCGCCGCGGAAGGCTCGGTTTGTGCCCGAGTCAGGCCCCTTGGGATTTCGTTCAGGCGCCGATTTGTAGTACTCCCGGTCGTACCAATCCGCCACCCATTCGGCGACATTCCCGGCCATTTGATGAAGCCCGTAGGGACTGACCGAGTTCTCATACTTCTCGACGCTGATGATCGGAGGATAGAGCAGCAGCCGCTCCGGACGATCGCGGACCGGGCCGGACAGGCCGGTCCGGCCGTAGTTGGCTCGCGTCAACCCGGCCATCTGATTACCCCAGGGGAAAATACGACCGTCTTCGCCTCGGGCCGCCTTTTCCCACTCCGCTTCGGTCGGAAGCCGCTTGCCGGCCCACTTGCAATAGGCATCGGCGTCAAACCAGGTCACGTGCATGACCGGATGATGCGCCATGTTCTCCTGAAAATTTCCCCCGTCGTAGCGCCAGTCCAACAGCGGCTGGCGGTCGGTGGCCACGACGAACTTCAGGTACTGGAGCGCCGTCACCTCGTACTTGTCGATATCGTAGGCATCCAGCCAAACGCGGCGCTGCGGGAACTCGGCAGGGTAGGCATTGCGATCCACCTGGCGCACACTCCCCATCAGGAACTCACCGGCCGGGATGCGGACCATCACATCGTTGGTCGGAAGCGCGGCCCGCTCCATCGCCAGACGCTTTCCCTCCGGCGTCCACTCGACACTGATGTCCTGCGTATCCAGCCCCCAGGCCACGCTGGCCGCCATCAGGAGAACGGCCAGCCCCAGCAACAACGTGGCGACCTTATCCACCACCTTGAGCACATCGGTTTCATTCGGTTTCATGTTCGGCCTCCTCCTCACCCTGCAGAACGGCAGATGTGACCGCACCCCATCCCAGGACGAGCCAGCTCCATCGAACGATCGATTCGTCCACGGTATCCAGACCTCCGGCGCATTCGCCGATCGGCTGCCTGGACCGTCCTCGCAACAGCGGCGTCCTCTGAATCATCATCATTCGTCAAGCCTCATTTCCAGACGAACGACATCCCGACCGGCCGTTGGCCATCAACGCCTTGGCGACGTTCAGCGATCCTGCTTCTGCAGCAGAGGATCGATTTCCTGCTGCGTTTCCTCGGTCACGCTGTAACGATTGTACGGATGATCCAACACCTCGTTGGCGTAGAGCCTCCCCGTTGGAGCCGAGACCGCAATCGTCACGTCCACCTTCTCCTTCGGACCGATGGTCACGGTTCGTTCCGTCACCGAACGGACATAGGGGTGCCAGACGACCAGTTTGTAGGTGCCCGGCGGCACATCCGACAGGGTGAACCGGCCCGCCTCGTCCGTCTTCGCGAAGTAGGGATTCTTCACAGCCAGACCCCAGCTCTCCATGTAGGCATGGAAGCCGCACTGCATGACGAAGATTCGGCGCCCCTTGCTGAGATTGACCAATTGCTTCATCGGCGCGCCGGCCATGTGCCGGTGATACAGGCCGGCGTCGGTCCGATCTTTCAAATCACGCGGATGCTGCGGGTTCATCGGCAACGGCACGTTGAACAGCACGCGCGGACCCAAATGCGAGGTTTCGTAGGCTTGAATGTCGTGCATGACGGGGTCCATGTTGACCACCGTCACCGTTTGATTGTCCCGGACCACCGTCGTGAACGGGACGAAGAGACAATCTTTCGCTTCGATCTGCGGGATCCCCGTGTCCTCGAAGGGCTTGCCTTTCTCAATACCTTCCAAGTAGACGACGACATCGCGAAACTCGCCTCCCGGCCCAACCTGAAACGGCTGCAAGATGCGCCAGCCCGCCCCATCCGAAATGCGCCCGCAGTAAAACGGGTCCGGCAACGTCGTCAGGTTGTATCCCTTGGGCTTCGGGACCTTTCCGTCAAGTGTGACGGCACCGATGACGGTTCCACCGTCCGATACCGTGATCTCTTCATAGGCAAGGGCTTGACCCGCCCCTAGCCACCCCCCCAGCACCAACGCCGCTACCCATCTACTCATTGTGTGACTACCCATTCCGGCCTCCATACCGAGCTTTGCTAGAACCGGCGGCTCACTGGGCGACGCCCCTCTTCATTGATGCCGCCGGAGAAACCCTCCAATACGACTTCCTTCTTCTCTCATACCGAGCTTTGCTAGAACCGGCGGCTCACTAGGCGACGCCCCTCTTCATTGATGCCGCCGAAGAGCAGCCTTTGGTGATTCTCTCGTCTGCACACCAACTTTCGCTCATCCAGCACGTGATCCTCAATACTCAATCCTTTACGTTCTAAAAGAGAACGGGGGAGCCGCATGGACTCCACGCAGCTCCCCCAGGTCCTCACTGCTCTGTCAGAACCGGACTACCGTGCGGCCGTGGGAACTGCCTGTGCTTCCCTGACCGGTTGTGCCGGTTCCGCTTCGGCCCGCCGGCCTGCCGCCGCAGCCGCTCCCAGCGGGAGCACCCGCTGATCGCCCGCCGGCAGCACCCGGAAGTACCCCCACTGTCCGGATTGCGTGTACGGGAGCCGCTGATTGGACCAGAGATAATCTCCGGCCAACCGGTACGGTCCGCCCGCCCCGCCGCGGAGGAACACGTCCAGGGTTTCAGACCCGGAGTATTCCACCACGCTGATCATGTCGGCGCCCGGCATATAGGGCTCGATCGGCCACTCATGGCCCTCCACCGAGAACATGCCGTTCTGTTCGCTGTTGGCGCCGATCACATGGATCCGAACCGGATCGCCCGCGTGCGCTTCGATGAGCGGGGTGATCGGGTCCTCGGGCTTATCCACCGTGCAAGGCTGGAAGATCTTCCCAAGGTTGCACCCCTGCTCTTCACGGAACTTGTAGGGCTCCGACCGGTAGTTCACGGCCGTCAACCCCGCCACGTTCTGCACATAGGGCATGAACGCGGTACCGATGATGTTGTCCTCATCCTGGAAGAAGAGGGCCACATCTCGGTAGTTCCGCTTGCCCGCATTTTCGGGCAACGACGCATCGACGATCACGTCCGCGCGCCAGGCGTTCTTCTGCGAGAGATCCTCGCCGCTCACCGGATCGCGGTACTGCGACCCACGCGGTCCGACGATGATCGCCCCATAGAGACCGTTGCGCGGATTCACGACAATGTTCCCGCCGTCCCACACCAGCGACGTCGTCTCCTTGTTATCCGGATGCGCGTAGAAGGTGTAGGTGCGGCTCTCCCCTGAACCCACCGTCTGCTCGCCGCCGTTGTTGCCGACGTTCAGACCCTGTGAGTCCCTGGGGTCAAAGGCCAGCCCGGGCGCGAAGAAGGAAGCCCGGCTGTTCTTCATCTTGTTTTTCAGGTTCACCTTGATGCAGTCGCCGAGGTTCACCCGAAGCGTGAGCGGATGCGGCATCACATCCCCCGCCACCTTGGTGACCTCCTCTTCCAGCGCGAAGATCTTGCCCTCCGGCACGGTCATCTCGATCTTGCGCTCGAAGTCCACCTCAATCGCGTCCGGCGCCTTGGGATTCAGCTTCAACGGGCGATCCAACGCCACCACATTGAAGTTTTTCACCGGCGCGCCGGCCGGACAGACCGAGGAAGGAATGGGCGGAATCCCTATCGGATTCGTACCCTTCGGCAACGGCTTCAGATCCGCCACCGGCTTGTCGAGCACGCGCACGATGCCCCATCCCCCTTCGGCGAAGTGCGAGCTTCGGCCGTTGAAGTGGATGTAGTCACCCGGCATACCCTGGAAGCCGCCGGCCTTGGTCACCAGGTCGTACCGCTCGGCGATCCCGACGTGGATCGAGTTCTTCCGATTGGCATCCCCGGCGTACCGTTCCGTGAGGAAGGTATGGCCCGCAATCGTCCACACGTGCGATTCGTTCATCAATTGATGTAACAAACGGAACACCATGGTGTCACCGACGTACGCACGAAGCAGCGGCGTATCCGGGTCTCCATGGATCGCGCTGCTGAACAACTTCGACGTGTCCGGGTTGTTGTTCAGGCGCAGTTGGAACGGCTCGGCCCTGAAGTTGAAGCCGCTGCCGGTCGTATGCGTGCCGCCGTTGAGGTACGGATTCGGCGCATTCTGGATCTTCTCCGGCATCTGGAAGGACACGGTTTTCCCGGCCTCCAACGCCACTTCGACCGGCTGCCCGGGCGGGTTGCCGGCCTGGATGATGTTCACAGTGTGCGGCACCGTGTCATGGATGGAGACCATGAGCTCACGGAAGCTGCCGCTCACGCCGTGGCCGATCGGCTCGTTGGCGTGGATGTCCGCAATCGGACCGCTCCACACCTTCTTGCCGTTCTTGGGATCGTGATACGTTGCACCAAAGGGCTCGACCAAGGTCACGCCGAATCCGCCGTGCGGCCAAGTCGTGGCGCCGAACGCATGGTCGTGCCAGAACACGGTCCCCATATCCACGTCCACCCACCACCGATAGCGCACGAACTCCGGCGTCACGATATCGCCGGCCGGATGGTCGTGCTTCAGCGGCTTGAAGAACGTGAGCGTGTCACCGTTGATCTCCTTGATGCGCGCGACCTCGGAACAACTGAAATCGCGGTCCACGGAGACCGAGGGATCCTTGTGCGGGCGGAGACAATCGGCCCCCACAAGCATTTCGGTGTTGACATGATACTTGCTCGCACCGGCGGCCAACTTCACCTTGACGGACTTGGCCCCCGCCTTCACACCCTCCACCAGCTTGCTGTTCATCGGAACCGGCAAGCCGGTCTTCTTCGGCTTCGAGAACTGGGTGAACGGACGGGTGGACATCTCGTACTCGAATCCCGAGATCACGCCGTCGGAGTTCCCCGTGTCGAATTGGAAGAAGTGGGGATGGATGTTGATCTTCGACGCTTGGAAATTCGTGAAGTCGTCATCATCCCACTCGCTGGTCAGGATCAAGTCGACGCAATCGTACACGTTGGCACGAATGACCAGCGGGTACTTCATGTCGTCGTTGGCCCGCGTGATGCGTTCTTCCTCATGCAGTACGTAGATCAACCCGTCCTTGTCAACAATCGGAGGCTCGTTCCCTTGCTTCTTGGCCAGGGTGATCGGCAACCGAATGAAGTGGACATTGTAGAACTTCTGATTCGCATTCTCCGGACACAGCGACCAATTCCCCTGCTCGCCGGGCTTGGCCGGCTCGGAGGTGCGCTCACCGTTTTCATCCTGGTGGATCGGCTCCAGCCAGGGCGCTCCGCTGTGGTTGGCAGAGAACGGCACCCGCTTGCCGTAGTGCGGCTTGAACAACGGCCAAGCCAACTTCCCGGTGGTCGGATCGAACTGGATCACCGGCCTGGTGCTGTCGTCCCACTTCGCCGCTGCGGGATACTTGGGGTGCACCGTGGTGCTTTCCCGTTCACCCTTGGCGACGTTACCGTCCCACTTCCAATCCCACACCGTCGCGTCGTAGGCCATGATCTGGCCCTTCTCGTCGTCCGTATGGCCCGGCTTGCCTTGCGCCGGGATGAACATTTCGACCCAGTCCTTGATGTTCACGACGACCGGATCAGACTTCCAGTTGCTCTTCTGGTTCTTGTCGACGATCTTGAAA
Organism: Nitrospiraceae bacterium; assembly: GCA_040981105.1. GTDB lineage: Bacteria > Nitrospirota > Nitrospiria > Nitrospirales > Nitrospiraceae > Nitrospira_G. The sequence continues at coordinate 13,628 of JANRMO010000038.1, read as the reverse complement.
GTCTTCCCGAACCAGTCGAGCGTCTTGCCGATCAGTTCGGCCGAGCTGACCCCCAACTTCATGCGACCGGCGCGGTCCGGCAACTCCCGCATGTCGGGCATGGTGTCCGTGTGACCGGCCCCCATCTGCAGGGTGTTGTAGAATCGTCCATAGCCCCACATCCCCGCGACATAGTGATGCGCCACGTGGCAGTGGAAGAGGAACTCGCCGGCAAGGTGCTGGCATCCACCGCCACCGCATTCCGGCTCGAGATCCAACGCTTCGGATGGTCCGATCACTTCGACGTCCACACGATCGGACTTGGTGCGCACGACCGGATACTTCACCGGCCCATCCTGTCCAGCGGCCCAAAGCGAATTGGGCTCCGTGCCCGGACTGCGCTGCCAGCGGATCGATCCGCTATGCGGATGATGCGAATGGAATACTTCGGACCCGCCGTGCACGATGCGCCATTTCACCGGATCGCCGAGGTAGCCGCGTGGAATCGTCGTCGGCACATCGCCGAAGGTGTAGGCGCTGTAGGCCAACGATTCATCCTCGAAGCCGAAGTACTCGTGCTGGAGGTGCATCTGATCGATCCCGAACGGCTCGCTGCGATAGTTGATCGCCCGGCCTCCCGGACGATACGCATCCGTCAAGGGATCGCGCTGCGGGAGGAAGTCGCCCTTCTTGTTGACCGGCCTGAAGGCCTCGTCGCCGATCTCGTGATAGAAGATCACGAACTCGCGGAAGTCGGGCCCGGTCCCGTTGTCGATCATGACCTGCCAGCCGCTCTGCGTGTCAGGCGCGGGCCCGGTCCCAAGCGGATCCAGATACCTCGAGCCCTTCGGCTCGATCACGAACGCGCCGAACAATCCCAACACCGTCAATTCCCGATCATGACTGAAGGAGTGGAACTGGCGAACCCCTTCTTGAGTCCCCGGATGGATGTACCATTCCATCTCGACCGACTTGCCCGGCTCCACGATGGACTCCGGATTGGTGGTCGTGGCCGCCTTGCCGGTAGCGCTGACGACCATGCTGGAAGACTGGATGTGCAAGCTCCCGTCTTCCCCCTCCATCTGGTTGCGCAAAGTGAACTTCACGCAATCGCCTTGATTGGCTCGGAGCACCAGCGGTTGAATCGCGTCGCCCTGGAGGCCGGTCGTGACCGCTCCTGGGTCATACCCATCCTTCTCGCGGGCCGCCTTGTTCTTGGCCTCTTCCGCGCGGACTTTGTCGAGATCCTTCGTCAGCGCATACATATAACCGGGATAGAAATCCAACCAGCGATTCAGCGTGACCTCGACGTTGATCATCGAGATGTCATACTGCTTGGTCGGCACCCCGGACGGACACTTGCCGCCCGACATCGAGACAGGCTCTCCCTTGGCCGGGTCCGTCATGAGCAGGAAGCTCGAACCATCCTGGCCCATGTATTGGTGCATCATCGACATCCCGTTAAATGCACCGGATGTCTGCTGCACCTTCGCATCGGCCGCCATTTGCTCTTCCATCTTGCGCATAACCCGATGGTGCTGCAGCTCGATCTTCTCCGAACGGCCGGCCCGCCCTTCGATGGCGTCCTCGACCACCGTCTGGCCCTTCAGGGCCTGGGTCCATCCAGGCAACGCCACCGGGGTGGCATGGCCTTCGTGGGAGAGGTCCCCCTCTCCGGCTGCAAAGAGTCCTGGGCCTGCGGCCAAACTCCCTGCCAGCAGCGCCGCTTGGAAAGGCAACAAGCTCCCCCGGCGGCGCCTTCGCTTATGTTGATGCAACAAGCTCGTCATACGACGGCCTCCTTGTGTTGAAAAAGACCGCGACATCGCGGTCGGTTGTATGGACTTGGATTGCAACCCTCCCCTGCCTGTCTCTCCACCCTGCCTCCACCCGGACTCGCGCTTCGCTCCAGATCACTGCCGCCTCTCTGTCGACCTCGGACGCCTCACGAGATCATCGGTTAATGCCGGTGGAGGGTCCCATCGCATGATGGGCAGGGTCATTCGGAGGCCGGTCCTAATCACCCATACCTCCACCAGCGGCTTGGCCCTAGCGCAATCGGCGTGCCGATCTCGGATCCGGATAGCACCACCCATGACTTTGTTTAGACACAACACATAGTTAGATTAGTTCGGACCACAAGATTCCAACCGAATTCGGCTCTCGCGATTTCCAAAGGGTTAGACAGTGCGAGCAGGAAACCAAAGCCGCCTTACCAGATTTCAAGCGGTTAGACTGTCTAATTATTTGGACAGTTGGAGATATCAAATGGGGCGGGATGGGACAGATTCGGCCGTGCTACGATGGCCCGGCGAGGATTCTCACTTCCTTGGGCGTGGCTGATTATTTTCTCTTGTGGGGTCTTGCAATCACACATCCTCCCTCTCGACTCGCTTCAGGCGGCGACTCACTGTCGCGTAGTGTACGCCCAAATGGTCCGCGATCTCCGTCAGTCGATACCCATAGCGTCGGTAGGCCACAGCGATCTGCCGCGCCGTCCCGCTTTGTCGATGAAATAACGTCTGTAAGGAAGGCCGCTGGGCTTGTGTCTGACGGCGCGAGATCTCGCGGATGGGCCGATCCGGTTGATGGGTGGCAATGAACTCGTCCGAGCCCAGATAGATCTGGCCCCTCAACTGCTCCCACGGCCGAGGTCCGCCTCGTCCTTCGGCAATAAAGGCCCGATACTTCTCTTGTGCCGGCCCGACTCGTTGACCAAACTGACCCAAAATCCAATCTGTCGTCAGCCAAAGGGGAGCGTGTGTCTCGCCCACTGTGGCACGATAACTACTCCACGGCCATCGCCCCGGATGGGGGACTAGGCTCGCTCGCACGGGATTGAGGACCACATAGCGACAGAGCTCGAGGAGATGCGCGTCTTTCTCCACCAGAATCGCAGTGAAGCGTCCCTGAAACAGATGCCCCGCGCGATGATGTCTCCGGTTATAGGCCTGAGTATAGCGTCCATTCAGTTGCCGCATCCCCCGTGAGAGGTTGGGCTGCGGTGTTTCGATGAGCAGATGGTAGTGATTGTCCATCAGGCAATAGGCATGGCAGCGCCACGCAAAGCGATCGACAACGTGAGCCAGCAGCGCGAGGAAGGTGCCCCGATCTCGATCGTCCACCACCACATCCTGCCGCGCGTTCCCGCGACTCGTGACATGATAGACCGCCCCGGCGTACTCAATGCGCAATGGACGTGCCATAGACGAGCCAATGTAGCTAACGTCTTGCGTGATTACAAGACCTGACCCCTTTCGGTGGCCTCTTTCGGGAGCCTGAAGTTAGTGTCCGGGCTGACAGGTTGAGTTAGACGACTGAGTGGCTGGATGATTCCCTGGCCGTCCGTGCGAGTCTACGCGTCGGCCAAGCCGTAGGCGCGGAGTTTGTTATAGAGACTTGCACGGCTGATGTTGAGCAGCTTCGCGGCTCTGACGCGGTTTCCATCGGTCTGCGCCAGTGCTTCCACGATTTTGGTCCGCTCCGTCTGGGAGGCGACGTCGCGCACAACTGTCCGCAGGTCCTGCGAACCGGGTGACGCCGCGGCCGGGCCGAAAAAGTCTTCCAGGGTCAACCGATCTCCCTTGGCCGTGACGACGACCCGTTCCACCAGATTCAGCAACTCGCGCACGTTGCCCGGCCATTCATGGGCCGCAAGCGCCTCCGTCGCCTCCTGTGTCACCGACTTACAGGGGCGATTATGCCGCCGGCTCGCCTGAGCTACAAACCGGTCGATCAGGAGCGGGATGTCTTCCGCCCGCTGGCGGAGCGGCGGCATGAAGATCGGCAACACGGCCAACCGGTAATAGAGGTCCTCACGGAACAGCTTCGCCTTCACCAGATCGAACAGATTCTTGTTGGTGGCGGAGACGACCCGCACGTCCACCTTCACCGACCGGCTGCTCCCGACCGGCTTGATCTCTCCCTCCTGCAATACGCGCAACAGCTTGGCTTGAAAGGTCAGCGCGGTATCGGCGATCTCGTCCAGGAAGATCGTGCCCCCGTCGGCCTCTTCGAACAGGCCGCGCCTGGTCGTCACCGCTCCGGTGAAGGCGCCCTTGACATGGCCGAACAGCTCGCTTTCGAGCAGCGTCTCGGGCAGGGAGCTGCACTCCACGACCACCAACGGCTTCTCCCGACGTGGACTGAGGCGATGGATGGTCCGGGCAACCAGTTCCTTCCCGCTTCCGCTCTCTCCTTGAAGCAGCACCGTAGCCTGACTGTTGGCCACGAGCGTGATCGTATCGAACAGCTTACGCATGGCGGGCCCGCGACCCACCAGGTCACCGAGCCCGGCACCCTGCGGCTCATTCGACACGGACCAGGGGCGATCTGTGCCCGTCTGAGCACCGGCGTCCGAATCTCGTACGTCGCGGAAGAGAACCAGGACGGAATCGGTCCGACCGGTACTGGCCTTCAGCGGATAGGCCTGCGATATCCCGCAGGCGTGTCTCACCCCCTCGGCCGAGCAGACCACCGATTTCACCTCGCCCGACGCGAAAACTTCCGTCACCGGACAAGTACTGCAGGGGACCTTCCGATGGAGTATGGCTTCGTAGCACTTGGCGGGATTCGAAGAAGTGATCGGTATCTCTCCACCCGGCCATGCGGCTTGGTTGGCATAGATCACCGTCAGATTCGGGCCCACGACCATCACCCGTTCGCTTTGATGGTCAGCCAACGCGCGGATCGCTTCGACTCGCGCCGCAAGGACTGGATCGATGGAGATGTCGGACATTTCAGGGGAGCTTCCGGCCATGGCGCCCCGATTATACACCACCGCTTATTGCCAATGAATGGCTGATTCGGGCTTGATCCAGCCCAGGCTACATCCTGTCTCCTACGACAATGGAACCGAAAAGGGTCCCAAGATCTCCTGCACTTTGGCTCGAAGCTCGCTCATCCGAAGCGGTTTGTCGAAGTAGGCAGAGACCCCCAAGGCGAGGGCCTCCGCCTTGGTTTGGGCGTCCCCGAACGAGGTCATGAGAATGATGGGCGCCTGCGGCACGAAGGTACGAAGCCGCGCCACATAATCCAGCCCCCCCGCCGGCATCCTCAAGTCGGTAATAATCAGGTCCGGACAGGATTCGAGCACCACCCGCAGCGCTTCGTCGCCGTCCGCAGCTTCACGAATCGACAGCCCCAGGTCCCACAGCCCGTCACAGAGCAAGCTGCGCATCTCCCTGTCATCTTCCACGATCAGCATGACGCGCACTGTCCCTCTCCCTCTCTCGACCGACCGAGACTCTCCGCCATTAGGAATGATGCCGGATGAGAGCGATTCCGGATGGCAGGACCTCGCAAGGAAAATGCCAGCACCGCCGACGGTCACTCTGTTCGCTACGACGCAATGGCAAACAATTGTCGCCTGTTTTCTACGGCTTACACGGCCCGCCCAGACGGAAGAGTCGGCTTGACTGATGAAAAGCGCAACATTGTCCATGCGACGCCTGTCGCAGATTGCGCCAGGAAGGCCTGGCCCTGGGCAGACCGGTCGTGTTGCCGGTCTTAGCTGGGCTTTTGATCCGGATCAAGAGGCAGGAGAATCGTGACGGTCGTGCCCTCGCCGACCCGACTGTCCACCGAGATGCTCCCGCCATGTTCCTCGACAATTCCCTTGACCACGGTCAGACCGAGACCCGTTCCCTTTCCGAATTCCTTGGTCGTAAAGAACGGCTCGAAAATCCTGCACAGGACATCAGGGGGAATGCCCTGTCCCGTGTCGGCAATCTCCAGCAGCACCTGATCGCCGGTCTTGGCCGCGGTGAGGCGCAACGTCCCTCCCTGGTCCATCGCGTGCAGGCTGTTGACGATCAGGTTGATCAACACCTGCATCAACTGATCCCGATCGGCGATGATCGTCGGGAGCGACCCGTCCACCGCCCACTCAACGGCGATATGGTGGTGGCTCAAGCGCTCGTGAAACATGTCCAGCCCGTCTTCGATCAGGTCCTTGAGCTCAACCGGACCACGTTCTCGCGGCTTGCGGCGGGCGAACGCAAGCAGCTGGTTCATCACCCTCGTGATCCGTTCGACCTGTGTGATGATCGTGATTAACCCCTTCTTGATGGTTTCATCCGAGGTTTTCTGCAGCAAGTACTCGGCCCGGCCAAGAATCACGTTCATCGGGGTTCCGATTTCATGGGCCATCCCGGATGCCAGTGTGCCCAGCTCCGCAATGCGCTCCGTTCTTCGCAACTGCGCCTCCAGTCGCTTCTCCTCGGTCACGTTCACGGACACGCCGGCCAGAAACTTGGTCCCCTGCGGGTCCACCAGCGGGAATTTGAAGGAGAGCCAATGTTGTGTGCCCCCTCGGAGATCGACCGTCTGCTCGACCTTCGTCGCAGGCTTGTTCGCCGACAGCACCTCCGCATCGTTCGCCTGAAACTGTCGGGCGGTCTCCGCCGGCCAGAAGGCCTCGTCGGTCTTCCCTTCCCACTCCACGAACTCTCGGTTGCTCAGCTTGGACAACAGGCGTTCGAACGGTTCGTTCATATAGACATATCGACCTTGCTCATCCTTCATATAGGCCATGGCGGGACTATGGTCCATGAAGGCTTTGAAGCGTTCCTCGCTCGCACGCAGCGCTTCCTCCGCGCGCTTGCGGTCCGTGATGTCGCGTAGCACGACCTGGATCGCCGGGCCGTCGTGGTCGACGAATCGCGCCGCCGTCACTTCCACATCCGCGGTCGAGCCGTCCAGCCGGATGATCCGTTCCTCGACCAACGGGACCGTCCGGATCCCCTCCACTAAGCCGTGGATCCGTTCTCGTATCACGGCATGGTCCTCGGGATGAACCAGCGAGGACAGGGACTTCCCGATGAGCTGCTCGGGTCGGTCGGCTCCAAACAGTTTCACGCCTTGCTCATTGATGTACACCACCCGATTGTCGCGACTGATCAGGATGGCGACCGGTGACATTTCGACCAATCGCCGGTATTGTTCTTCCCGTTGGCTCAGGAGCTGCTCCGCCTGCTTGCGCTCCGTAATATCCACCAGGACGGCGAGGATCCGTAGACCTTCCGCTGTCCGGATCGGGTTCAACCCGATTTCGATCGGGAATACCGTCCCGTCCTTTCGGCGACCCTGCAGGTCCCGCCCTTTCCCCATACGGCGGGCGCTGGGCGCCCGCATAAACCGCTCCCGTTCCACCACATGCTCCGGTCGGACCTGTTCGGGGACCAGCACGTCTACCGATTGCCCAATCAGCTCGGCCCGCTCGTACCCGAACAGTCGTTCCACCACCTGATTGATCATCTCGACACGCCCATTTTGGTCCACAAGCAACAGGCCGCTTGGCGTCGATTCCACCAACAATTGAAACTGCTCTGCAGCCCGTTCCGCCTCCCGCTTACGCCGCTCGGCTTCCGCCGCCGCCATTCCGACGGCACGCTTCCGGCTCTGCATGCCGATGGCCGCAGTCCATAGCACTGCGATCGTCGTGAGTCGGTTGAATTGTGCCGCCCTCGGATCAAGCGCCGGCTCCGACAAGAGATACCCGACTACCGAGAGCAGGGTCATTAAGAGACAGACTTCGAACACGAGCCGGGGACGGGGGAAGTCATAGCTCAGGAACAGCGGCAGCAGGTACAGGATGGGGACCGCCCAGGCCCGGGGGGTGATGAGGTCCAAGGCGAAGACGGCCCCGGTGAGAAGGATCACGGTGCCAATTTGAAGCGCCGATTCGGGCTTCATGCGGTGGCTTCCTATCCTCGGCCGGGCGGGCGTGCAGACGTGCAGGGACGGGCTAATGCTGTGATTTGCTCTCTTCGATTTCGCCGAGCTTGCGGTAGAGCGTCTTGCGGTCGATCCCCAGAATGTTGGCGGCTTGATACTTGTTCCCGGCGGTCTTTTCCAAAATGCGAAGAATATACTCCTTCTCGACTTCATGGAGCGGCAGCGTGCGTTCCGCCGCCTCGTCGATCACTCGACGGTCGCCTCGGGCCCCCTGAATCATGGGTGGAAGATCGTCAGCGCCGATCTTGTCGGCTCGCGACAGGGTCACCGCCCGCTCGATCACGTTTTCGAGCTCGCGCACGTTGCCGGGCCAGGCGTAGTCGATCAGGAGTGCCAAGGCCGATTCCGTCACGCCTCGCACGGGGCGATGAGCGGTCTGGGCGCATTTCTGGAGAAACGCCTCGACCATCAGGGGAATATCCTCCCGACGCTCGCGCAGGGGCGGGAGGCGGATCTCGATCACGTTTAACCGGTAGTACAAATCCTCCCGGAACCGCCTGGCCTTAACCTCTTCGGCCAGGTTGACGTTGGTTGCCGCAATGATGCGGACCTCCACCGACAGCGAGCGGGCAGAGCCCACCCGACGAACTTCCTTTTCTTGGATGGCTCGCAACAACTTGGCCTGCAGTAAGGTCGGAATCTCACTAATCTCATCTAAGAAGAGCGTACCCTGGTTAGCCTCCTCGAACAGCCCGCGTTTGTCGGCCTTTGCGTCGGTGAAGGCGCCGCGCACGTACCCGAACAGCTCGCTTTCAAGGAGGGTTTCCGGAATCGCCGCACAATTGACCGGAATGAACGGGGCATTCTTCCGATCGCTGTTGAAGTGGATGGCCTTGGCGACCAGCTCCTTGCCGGTCCCGCTTTCTCCGGAAATCAGGATGTTGGTCGGGCTGTCCGCGACCCGCTGGATGAGGTCGAACAACTCGCGCATCACCTTGCTCTTCCCGAGAATCTGATGAAAGCTATATTCCTTGCCGACGGCGCGGCGTAGGGCCGCCACCTCTCGACGGAGCCTCGCTTCCCGTATCGCTCGTTCCAGCGTCGGGACCAGTTCGTTCGATTTCACCGGTTTGGTCAGGTAGTCGTAGGCTCCGTGCTTCATGGCGTCCACGGCCGTTTCGACCGAACCGAAGGCCGTCATCAGAATGACGTTGGTATGGGGATAGGACCGCTTCACCTCCGAGAGAAGCTCCAGTCCCTGCATTCCCTTCATGCGGAGATCGGTCAGCACCACTTCGTAGTCGGCTTGTCCCAGATGTTTCAGCGCGTCTTGTCCATTCGTCACGACCGTGACGGCATACCCCCGTTCCGACATGATGTCCTCAACCAGCGACCCCATATCCGGGTCGTCGTCGACGACAAGGACCGAACCTTTTGTATCCGCGGTCACCATGATCTTCCCGTTTCCTCATCTCATCAGAGGCGCGCTCAGCCTAGCCCTTTGCTCGGCGGTCGGTCAAGTCGGAGGGGACGCCATCGAAGCACCTCCGGTCGAAACCTGCATCGATGGCTTCCGCCCGGCCATCGACCTCCTCGGAACCAGCCGGGCGGTGTCGGGATGTCGGCATGAACATGGATGGGAAGATCGGAAGGGTCGGAAGCAAATGTGCGGCCGGGGACGGCGCAACAGGACATCAGCATGAAGACGACCGCGATCCTCGGGCCATCTGAACCGTCCCTGTCGCGCATCGGCAGGAGGAGCGATTAATCAGGGCGAGGCGGCACGACCTCATAGATGATCGTGCCGCTGGGCTTGTGTTCATAGATGACCTGAAGAGACTTCGGCATGTGATCCGGCTGACTCAGGACGCGCAAACCCGGCCAGTACTCTTCCTCGTGCTTGCTGTAGACGAGGAAGCGGATGCCCTCGGCCGCCACGATTTCAACATAGCGATCGAGCGAATTCGCAACCGCACCGGATCTGAACGGCAACTTGCTCAGATAGGAGAGGTGTGGCTCGATCGCCATCATCCGGTCGCCGGCGACGGCACGGGACCTGACCTCCGTAGCTGCCTCCATGAGATACGTGGGCTGCGTCTGCAACAACCACGTGGTGCTGACATAGGCATGGTAGCCGGAGGCGAGCGCCAAAATCCCGAAGATCCACCAGCCGGCGGCCCATTCCACCCGTCCACCGGACCACGGCGACGGGAGCCGCTCCCATTGAAAGACCGGCAGCACCACCGCGAGGAACAGCAGCGGAAAGAGAAAGAAGTAAAACCGGACGGCGAACCCCGCCAGCCCATGCAGCAGATATCCGGCCAGACACAGGATCAGAAAAGCCGCCCGCCGCCTGTTCAGGTGGTGCACATACAACAGCAGCCCTGCCCCGGCAAAGAGGATCGAGGGAAATTCAAGAACCCGCCACGCGAGTCGGTGGGCTTTGCCGTAGACGACGTCTTTCAGGAACGTTTTCGTGAACCGCCAAGGGTCGTAGAACAGGACTTCCCATGCCGAGTTGAACTTCTTTCCCATTTCGTCCGTCGCCCAGACGAAGGCATCCTTCTGCGGATGATAGAATCGCGCGGCGACCTGTTGATAGAGATCGCTGGCGAAGGGACTTCCGTTCCGATACCAATTTACGAGCAGCCATGGCGCCATCACCGCGAGGGCCGCGCCCAAGAACCATCCGACCTTCGTCAGCCGAGACCGCCAGGGCTCGGCCGGATCAGCCACTGTCAGGAGGACGAGCGGGATGCCAGCCAGCAGGAAGAGCGCATTGTACCGGAGCAGATAGGCAGCCCCCGCCGCCAGGCCGGCCTGAAGACAGAGCCCGAGGCTGGTTTCCCGTCGAAGCAGCAGCCACATCGACAACACCAATGCCAGGTTGGCCGGCATGTCGACCGAGGCGAGGAAGGTGTACGGCACCAGTGTGAGCAGGACCAAGAGGGTTGCGGCCAACGCCAGCCGTTTCCCCCATAGGCTCGAAAGGAGCCGATAGGTCACAACCCCAAAAAGCACGGCCGACAGGCTGGTCAGGATCTTTCCCGCGACAAACAGGTCGGAGGTGAAACGCGACGACAGGGCCAGCAGGTAAGCATAGCCCGGTGGGTAATGTCGGTTCGTGTAGGGTTCCCCGGCAAGAATCCGGGAAGTCTGCTCGACGTCTCTCGAAAAGAAATCGGCCTCCACTCCCCAGTTGCCGACTTCGCGCGATGCGCCCACCCAGAGGCCAAGGATCCCGACGAAGAGACAAGACGCGATGGCGATCAGATCGTACCGGCGATCCTGCGACATCGGTGACAGGACCGCTCCAGTCAGCAGCTTCGTATCCGGATAGTCCGCCCGTTCCCCTCCCATTGCGTCCCGGTTCCGGCGTCTATCTACGGCGCCAACGTTCCCCGACCCACGGTCCCCTCCGACTCGATCAGCGATTCCGACCTCAGACCGGTTGCCGTTGTGTCCGCCGGTCTCTTGGTTCTTGTCCATTCACCGATCAGCTCGCGCACGAGAGCCGTTTCGTCCGCCGTAAATTCTCGCAGCATCCAGTAGACGACGAGGATCAAACCGCCGACGGCGACCAGCTTGACGAGCACCATCGCCCCGGACGTCGGCCAGACCGTCGACACGAACAGCGCCAGCAGGCCGGCTGCCACAGTGCGGACGACGGTTCCGAGGGATGGCACGACTCGCCACAGGCGGCAGATGGTGACCAATCCGATGCCCATTCCCATACAGCCCACCAATGCAGTGACCACCGAGGCGCCGAACGGTCCGTACTGAGGGATGACGATGAGGTGACCTATCAGCGCGAGCGGAACGAGCGGCACTGTCAGCATCGAGGTCATCCGTGGTTGTCCATCCGCGATCAGCACGGTGAGCGCCACCGACAGGAGGAGCGTAGCAGCGGCTCCGAACACAAGCATAGGGAGAAAGCGGCCGGCTCCCCGAAAAGGCGCCCCGAACAGGAACTCGGCGATATCCTCCGCCGACCCCGCAACCGCCGCCGCCATCGGAAATATCATCACGGCGATCCGTATGGCCTGGTTCGTCATGGTCCTGGCGAGCGCAGCGTCGCCGCTAGCCAGCGCCCGACTCAGGCTCGACAGCAACAACGGCGAGGCTGCCATACCCAGAAGAGTGGGAAGCAACGCCAGGTTCTGGGCCGCCCCGTAGAGCCCCGCTTCCTCGGCCGTGGAACCCAGCGCTTTGATGACGAACAGATCCATGCGCCCCACCACCATCAGGCTCACGGTCGAGAAAAACAAGGGCCATGAGTAGCTCCAGAGCGACCACGTCGCGGTCCCCGTCCGCGAAAACCATGCCGGGCGCAGAGTCCGACGATACAGCCACAATTCCAGCAGCGTCGAACCGATGACGCCTAGGATGGCTCCCACAACCGACAGACCCGCGGTGACCAGGAGGACAACAAGCAGCAGGCGTGCAAGCCACCGACCCCCGCCGGCCCAGGCGCACTCGCGGTAGGCACCGGTTCCGGCCAGAATCTGGCGGTGAGCCTGTGCGAGCGCGAACAGCGGGACATCCAGCGCCAGGAGCGCGAGATACGCCGCGAGCGACGGTTCGCTGAGCCATTGGGCGAGCGGCCACGCCAACGCCCAGATTGCCGCCATCGCCCCGAGCCCCATCCTGAGTTGAAGCTGTACGGCAGCGGTCCCGAGCGGCCGCCAGTCCTTGGCCGCTCCGACGTGTTTGATCGTGGCTCTGGAAAAAAATGAGGCGAGACTCCATTCCACCCAGACGACAAGCGAGACAGCCAGGACCCAGTGACCGTATCCGTCGAGACCCAACCGCCTCGTGAGAAACGCGGAGGTGACCAGAGCGGTGAGAGGGAACAGCGCCTCCGCGAGCAACACCCAGACGGTTCCATCCAGCAAGTGACGTCCCGGTCGTGACGAAGCATCACTCACGGCACCCTCTCGTCGGTCTGCCGTTCTCCCGACCACCACTTCTCCCACAGAAATCCTGCTGCATTCGCGACTTGCCAGAGGACGAACAACATGGCGAGCGACCACCGCCGACCGTGTCCGCCTCCGCTGAAGGGGTAGCGGAAGACGTGTCGGTAGAACGAAAGCTCAGGCCGAAAGGGACCGGCTCCTCGTCTGGCGCGTGCTCGATGAAAGCGATAGGCGCCCCGCCCATAGTTGAAATGTTGCCGCCAAAATCCGACCAAGGTCAGCTCATGGCGATGATAGATCACCGCATCGGAAGCATACATGAGCCGATAACCGGCACGCACCCACCGATCGCAGAGGTCCCGATCTTCAGACGTCCTGAAGGCCGGGTCAAACCCCCCGACGGCCCAGAAGAAATCGGCTCGCACAGCCATGTTGTTTGAGGCGAAGAACTGCAATCGGCTATATCCGGCCTGAAACGATTCGTGCGCGGCCTGCACGATGGTCTGGCTGGCCGTCGCGTAGAGATTGTCGGACAGGGCGTTGATCGTGTGCCCGCCGACCAGCGCCTGCGGCGAACCCTCGAATATGCCGGCCAGCCGCCGGAGCCAGTCCGGGGCCGGCGTACAATCGTCGTCGGTGAAGGCCAGATACGGACCTTTCGCTTTGGCCGCCCCTGCGTTACGGGCCGCCGCCGGTCCTGCATTAACTTGACGGAGCCATGTCACGGAGCGGCCCAACCGTTCGCGATCCTCCGGTGCGCCGATCGGCGGGTCGCTTCCGTCGTCCACCACGATCACTTCGAAACGGTCTGGAGGATACTCCATCTTCGCCAACGACAGGAGGCAGGCCCGCAGTTGTTTCGGCCGATTCCAGGTGGGAATGATGATCGAGAAGAAGGGAACGGACGGTTCCGTGCGCGTTTCCTTCGAACTACGGATATTCTCGTCGAGCTCGTTCACATACGCCTCATGTCCAGGCGACCGTCAACGCCTGTTTCCGTGGGATCGATTCTCTGGAGACCGGCGACACGGCGGACATTCGCCGCGCCAAACGACG
>JANRMO010000037.1:0-38885 GCA_040981105.1 Nitrospiraceae bacterium | reverse complement strand
TTGGAGAGTCGCGCTGGTGAATCGGGTGACTCCTCCGATAGCCAGCCGTCTTCGGGGAACGCGTTCAACAGCGCCTGTTCCAGCATTCGGTTGACCTCAAGATCGGCCGAGGTGACCGGCGAGGCATCGGACTTGGTCATGGTCTCGAATCCAGCGCTGGCCAACTGAAGGGCTCGCTGTCCGGCTTCGACCACGGCTTCACACAAGACCGCTTGCTCACGCTCCATGGATCGCCTTTCTGGTTTAACTGGACGCACGGTCATCATCAGCCTCAACTGCTTGGTTTCGATTTCAGGATACCAGCCCAGGGGGATGTCAGGGGAGGGAAAATAGAAAAACTAGTCCATCTGTTCGGGAACGTCAGAGATATGGTCCACGTAATGCGCGGTTTCGCCAAGACAATTGGTCGGAATGCCGCGATGTTCCAGATAGTGCACCGCGACGCGCTTGCCCAGTCGTGTGCTCACTTCATGCGCCACCTCCTCGTCCCACACGGAGAATGTACAGAGCATGGGCAAGACACCTGGGATGGTCGTCATCGCGAGGTCACCCGCATAGGTCTTGCACAGCCATCCTTTGCGGGAAAATTCCTGGAGGTAGCCGGTCCGGTCGGTCGCCGTCGGAATAGCTCACGTTGAGGACCGCAGCGAGGTAGAAACCCTCCCCGCAACCAATGCGATCGCGAGCGACGAAGCGATCGTCTTCAGCATGGACACGGAGATTGTTGATGCAAATTTGTAGTGTACCGATTCACCATGATTGGCCGAGGAACCTTCTAGTCATGCATCCGTACCAGCTCCTCCCTAGAGGTCGGTGAACAACCACGGGGCTTCCGCTTTTCGCCTCGTCTCGTAAGCGGCGATAGCCGGTTCATGCTTGAGGCTGAGGCCGATGGCATCGAGCCCATGAAGTAGACAGTCCTTGCGAAATGGATCGATTTCGAACTGATAGCGGCTGCCGTGGGGGGTCGACACGGACTGGGTCGCGAGATCGACGGTGAGTTGGTAGCCGGGCGATTCGGCCGCCTCCCTGAACAGCGTCTGCACCTCTGTCGGCTTGAGCACAACCGGAAGCACCCCGTTCTGGAAACAATTGTTGAAGAAGATGTCGGCGAAGCTGGGTGCGATCAGGCACCGGAATCCCTGATCGAGCAGGGCCCAGGGCGCATGTTCGCGGGAAGAGCCGCAGCCAAAATTGTCGCGTGTCAGTAGGATCGCGGCGCCCTCGTACCGCGGTTGGTTCAGGAAAAAACCGGGGTCGGGCGAGCCGTCGGCCCGGCGTCGCCAATCGTAGAACAGACCCTCCTTGAGGCCAGTCCGCTTGATGGTCTTGAGAAACTGCTTGGGGATGATCTGATCGGTATCGACGTTGACTCGATCGAGCGGGGCAACCAAACCGGTCAGAGTGGTGAAGGGCTGCATCAGTTCCTCATGGACGGCGACGGCCAAGAGCGAATGTCCACGAAATGGCCTTCCACGGCCGCCGCCACCGCCATGGCCGGGGACACCAGATGCGTCCGGCCGCCGGCACCTTGACGGCCTTCGAAGTTTCGGTTGCTGGTGGAGGCACAGCGCTCACCAGGCTGAAGCACGTCCGCATTCATCGCCAGGCACATGCTGCATCCCGGCTCCCTCCATTCGAACCCCGCCTCCTTAAAGATCCGGTCCAGACCCTCCTCCTCGGCCTGTTGCTTGACCAAGCCGGAGCCAGGTACGACCATCGCCCGGACCGTCTTCGCTACCCGCTTGCCCTTTGCAAACTGCGCGGCTAGACGAAGGTCTTCGATCCGTGAGTTTGTACACGAACCGATAAAGACTCGATCGATCATGATCTCGGACAATGGGGTGCCCGGCGTGAGGCCCATGTATTCCAATGCTCGCTTGGTCGAGTCACGAGATTTCTCGTCCGGCATGTCGCGCGGGTCCGGGACCTTCGTGTCGACGCCCGCCACCATGCCCGGGCTCGTGCCCCAGGTGATTTGAGGAGCGATCGTCTCCGCCCTCAGGTCAACCCGACGATCAAACTGAGCGTCCGAGTCGGATGGTAATTCCTTCCAGGCCTGCACAGCCTTCTCGAAGAGGGTGTCTTTGGGGGTCAAGGGGCGACCCTTGAGGTAGTCAACGGTTTGACGATCGGGGGCCACGAGCCCCGCCCGTGCGCCTGCTTCGATCGACATATTGCACAGGGTCATGCGCCCTTCCATCGAGAGATCACGAATGGCCGACCCGGTATATTCGACGACATAGCCCGTACCTCCGGCCGTGCCGATCTTGCCGATGATCGCCAGGATGATGTCCTTGGCCGAACAGTGCCGTGAAAGCAGTCCTTCAACGCGGACCTCCATGGTTCTGGGTCGCTTCTGGATGAGACATTGGGTGGCGAGGACATGCTCCACCTCGCTCGTGCCGATGCCAAAGGCCAGCGCTCCAAAGGCTCCGTGCGTAGAGGTATGCGAGTCGCCGCAGACGATGGTCATGCCGGGCAAGGTGAAGCCCTGCTCCGGTCCGATCACGTGAACGATTCCTTGGCGCGGATCGTTCATCTTGTAGAGGGTGATGCCGAAATCGCGACAGTTCTCTTCAAGCGTCGCAATCTGTTTGGCGCTGATGGGGTCCGCGATCCCCAGACGACGGTCGGTGGTGGGAACATTATGATCGGGCACGGCCAAGACGGAGCCGGGTCGACGCGACCTTCGTCCGGCCAGTTTGAGTCCTTCAAATGCCTGTGGAGAAGTCACCTCGTGAACCAGGTGGCGGTCGATATACAGCAACGTCGTGCCATCGGGTTCCTGGCGGACCACATGGGCGTCCCAAATTTTTTCGAACATGGTCTTGCCGGCCATCCTAAAATCCCCAAATTCGGTCTTGACGTGATGAACAGCGTGCTACACTTAGGCCCAGCATTATACATGTGTCGTGGGCCAAAGAGGCAAGGGGCGTCTGACCGGCATCAGCGCTTCAGTGTCGAGCGCGAAGAACCGAAAGAGCATGTATGAAATCACGATCCGTTGAGGTCGGACGCATCAGAATTCCACGGTGGACCATCTGGCGCCAGGCCGAACCGCTGGGTTGCCCCCACTGCGGTTCGATCATCGTATCGATTAAGGCGGACGCTCGCCAGGTCTCCTTTTGCGAATGTCGAATGATCGAGGACCGGCAAGCGGCGTCCTCACGGAAGCGAACGAGACGCGCAGAAGAGCACAACGACCAGCACGAGTAAATTCATCCCATGCGACCGTGGCCGTTGTGGTTTGTCCGTCCGCCCCTTCTCATTGCCTGGTTGGGGCTCCTGAGCCTTTATGCCGAATGGGATCTCGGCTGGGCGGCCGGCCACCCATCGAAACCGACGGCGCTCCATTCCATCGTCGCGGCAGCCGGATCCGATCCCTTCGCAACCCGTTCTTGCCGCCGAGTGGACCTGCTGGGCACTTGGGAGCTGGTCACATTTACGGCCAGGTTTCGAGCCAAAGATCCGACCGCAGCCTACCTCTATCCGCATCAGGTCTTTCAATTCTCTGTGGATGGGTCGATGAAATCGGCGCACTCACCCAAGGCGTTCGTTGGGTCGCCCGGCCACATCCTGGACAAGGTCCCATCAGTGCTCAGATACGAGATGGACGCTGACCATCCCGGACGGGTCACGGTGAGGTCGAACGGCTCCGGAACCGCAGCGGAGACGTGGCAATGTCTCACAATCACCTCCGACCAAGCTGACCAGAATCGCCCTGTGCCTGCTTCACCTGGCGACCTGGTGATGACCCTTGTGGGAAAGAATGGAGAACCGCTGTTTGTTCGCTACCTCCGCAAGCCTTCACGCCGCTGACGATTGAGCCTTGTCCCTGATCCGTGCTAACTAAGTCGTGCAGATGGCGTTGACGCCTCGACGGAGATGATCCCTACCAGTCGATCCTGATTTGAGGTCAAGCGGAATGGATTCACGGTCCCTAGAGATGCCTTGGTTGCAACCCGATCTCGTCGAGTGGGCGCAGTGGTTACTGGACAGCTTTCGGGACTTGACGGGGAAAGAGTTGTGCGCTCGGGAAGGGTCGGAAGCAGCGCAGGCCGCGGCACTCTTTTCCGCACCATGCGTCGTGGTCTCGCATGGAATGGAAGCCGATCCGGTCCTCAATTATGGGAATCGACAGGCGCTTATCCTGTGGGAGATGACATGGGCGGACCTCATCCGCACGCCGTCGCGCCTGACAGCGGAACCGGTCGACCAAGCTGAGCGGGAACGGATGCTCATGCGCGCTGTGAGACATGGATATATCGACGATTATCATGGCATCCGTATCTCACGGACAGGACGTCGATTCTTAGTGGAGGGTGCGACGGTGTGGAATGTGCAGGATCTGCAGAGGCAACGGCGAGGACAGGCGGCGACCTTCACGACCTGGACGTTTTTAGATGCAGATCAGCGCGTACCCAGGTAGGTAAACCGGGGGACACTTTTGCCGTTGACGGTGACGGCCTCCACAAACTTCGTTTTGGGCCGCACCCACAAGTCAAAATTTCCGTATAACGCTCGATAGACCACCAATTCTTCTTCCGTTTCCGTGTGTTTCGCACAGGCGATGACGCGATACTCCTTCCCTTTGTAGTGGCGATATCGTCCTGGTCGCACGGTGACCATGGTGGTCGATCCTCCCGACATGGCCCTAGTATACCTCATGGGTTGAACCGGCCGATCAAAATGCGATCATCTCGTCGGTTTACGGGAGGTTCCAGGGAAGGAGCATCACGGAGGCGATCGTGAAGGGCAGGAGACGCAAGACACGTAGCGGCAGCGACGAGCGCCCAGATCCGGAAGCGGTCCTGGGAGCGGCGTCTTCGGGATCAAGTCTCGGGCTGATGCCTTGGGAGCGGAGTTGACGGCGTCTCTTCCTATCCATGGTTGCGCACTCTAGCAAAGGGATCAACTTCTTCACAACCGACAGTGACACGGAACCGGGTCGCCGGAGTCAACGGTGCCGAAATATGAAGAGGGGGTTCTCCTTCGTTTGAGGAGGCGGCAAAAGCCTGAGGCCAAGCCGCGACAGTGCATCGATTCGACCGGTTCTAAGCAAGAAAGGCCTTCGCCAAGCTGCACGTGACTCCGTTACAATACATCTAGGGTGCGTCGCCGAACCTGTGGGCGATGCGCTCCTTGAGAACAGGATAGATCCATGACTCACGATGTCATCGTCATCGGCGGCGGATCGGCGGGCTACGCGGCGGCGCGAACGGCTCGCGATGCGGGAGCCACAGTCGGAATCGTCGACCATGGTCCTCTCGGCGGGCTCTGTATTCTGCGAGGCTGCATGCCGAGCAAGGCGATCTTGCGGTCGGCGGAGATCGCAGCGTTGATGAGGCGGGCTAAGGAATTCGGGTTGGAACCGGTCCCGGTGCGCGCGGATCTGAGCGCCATTGTGGATCGAAAAAATCGCCTCGTGCAGGAATTTGCGAAGGACCGAATCGAAGCCCTGACAGATCGCCGCTTCACACTCTATCAAGAACGCGCGATGTTTACGTCTTCACATGAAATTCGGGCCGGGGGGCATATCCTGACGGCCCGATCATTCATTATCGCGACCGGATCGATACCGTGCGATGTGCTCATCCCCGGCCTGGGGGAGTCGGGCTATGAAACCAGCGACAGCATTCTCGATCTTCGCGAGCAGCCCGCCTCGTTGGTCATCCTCGGGGGCGGCGCCGTCGCCACGGAGTTCGGGCAATTCTTTGCACGAATCGGCACGCGGGTCACGATCCTCCAAAGAGGTGAACAGCTTCTGTCCGATTTTGACGTCGAAGTTGGGCGCACCGTGGAAACGGCGTTTCGGCATGAAGGCATCGAGGTGCACTTGGGTTGTGATGTTACGCGTGTGACACGTCAAGGCGGAGCGAGCCTGATCGAATTCGAACAGGCTGGGCGAGTCCGAAGCGTCACCGGTGAGCGAATCCTCCAAGCCCTCGGGCGCAAGGCGAATATTGCAGGGCTGAATCTGGAGGCGGCTGGGGTGGCTGTCCGGGAGGGTTGCCTGGTCTTGGATGAGGAA
Organism: Nitrospiraceae bacterium; assembly: GCA_040981105.1. Lineage (GTDB taxonomy): Bacteria > Nitrospirota > Nitrospiria > Nitrospirales > Nitrospiraceae > Nitrospira_G. The sequence continues at coordinate 32,851 of JANRMO010000037.1, read as the reverse complement.
ATGCGGACGTCGCAGCCACACATTTTCGCGGTCGGTGATGTCAACGATCTCAACCCCATCGTGCATATCGCAATCCAGCAAGGAGAGATCGCTGGCTACAACGCCACCCATCCAACGGCCGTCCCGAAGCGGGTGGACAACCGGCTCAACTCCGACGTGATCTTTACCGATCCGCAGGTGGCGGCCGTAGGGTTGAGTGAGACGGCATGCCGCCGAAGCAGCATCTCGTATCACGTCGCCTCCCATCCATTTGCGGATCATGGGAAGGCCCTCTGCGCCGGCCAGACCCAGGGATTTGTGAAACTGCTCTGCCAACCTCGGAGCGGCCAGCTTCTTGGCGCACAGATCGTCGGACCAGAGGCGGGGGAACTTGTTCACGAACTGGCGGCTGTCATGTATTACCGCGGAACCGTGCATGATCTGTTGCGGATCCCGCACTACCATCCGACATTGGCCGAGATTGTCACCTATCCTGCCGAAGAACTGGTGGGTCGGCTTCAGTCTGAGGCCCATTCGGGTAGCCAACCGGAATGACGAGGATCGGCCGAATGGTGATGCAGCTGATTCCTATCCGGAGATTCATTCTGTCCTGTATGGCCGTGCTGGTGGTTGGGGCGCTGGCGATGTCATGCAGCAGCGAGTCATGGGAGGAGACCATGGCGGCGGGGCAGCGGGCGTTTCAACAGCAAGACTACGCAAGTGCCGAGCGACGGTTTCGGACTGCGGTGAAGCAGGCAGAGGCCTTTGGGCGGGAAGATCGGCGTGTGGCCGTCTCGCTTTCGCAGTTGGCGGAGGTCTACGCCGTCCAACGACGGTATGTCGAGGCGGAACCGATCTACGGACGGGCGTTGGCCGTCTATCAGGCGGTATACGGTGAGGACCATGCGGACGTTGCAGCGGTGCTGAACAACTTGGGCGTAATGCATCGCCTTCACGGGCAGTTCAGCGAAGCGGAGCCGCTTCTGAAGCGTGCGTTGGCCACTAAGGAGAAGGTCTACGGGCCCGACCATGCGGAGGTGGCCGTCACTCTCGGCAACCTGGCGCAACTCTACTCTGCGCAAGGGCGGTTCAGCGAGGCCGAACCGTATTATCGGCGCGCGCTGTCCGTGCGGGAGAAGGTCCTGGGTGACAGACATCCGGAGGTTGCCAAGAGTCTGGAGGATTATGCCGTCCTGCTCCGGACGATGGGACGCGAGAAGGAGGCGTTGCCACTCGAATCTCGTGCCCAAGGCATTCGGGTGCAAGGCGCGCCTCGTCCAACGAGATCACCGCGTTGAGCTAGGAGGAGACCATATGGACAGTCGCGGCGCAGTCGGTGTAGCGTGAGGCCATGCCGGATCGAGAGCAGCGGGTCCGCCGAGCCAGATTCAGCGCCATGATCGCCCGCACCGCTGGGGTCGTGGCTATCGCCGGAGGATTCATCGGGGGAATATACGGGCTGGAGCATCCCGAGACCATATGGCTGCGCACCTCGCTTGGCCTGATCGTCACCGGACTCTTGGCCCAAGGGTATGCGTTGGTCTGCACCGCGCGGCGGTTGTGGGAACGTGAGGAATCCGATCGCCGGTAACCAAAATGGAACCGATCCGCCAAGTGTCCTCTCGATGCGCTGCTTCTGCCCTGACGATGTTCTTCATCGGACTCGTCGTGACCTTCATCCTGAGCGGCTGTAGTCGGCCTTGGCGAGACCAATACTTTGACAAGGGCATTAGCAAGGCGACGCAGGCGGAGATTGAGCAAATGCTCGGGCCGCCCCATACGGCGAAGACCTCGTTTCTCGATGAGGAATCCACCTGGACGTACCGCTACGCTATGACCGAAGATGAAATCGATCCCTGGGGCCGGTTCGGACGAACGGCCGCCAGCGCCAGGGACACCGCCGCCTCGGCGGTTGGGCAGGGGAAGGACGGCGCCTCTCATCAGCGGCTCCTCTGCATGAAGTACACGCTCAAGTTCAACAGGGAGAAGGTGCTTCAGGATTGGAAACGCCAACCCTGTGTGCCTCCGACTCAGACCGCCACGTCCCCCTCAGCGCCGTGATCCCTCGCCCGATGACATTTCGATTTCTTTCTGTCATCACGCGTCGACGAGTATCCGATCGATCGATGTACCGCTCGACGGAGCTGTTCCGATGACAGCTTGGCTTCCCTCGCTCGACAGCTCCCTCTTCGTCGACGGCGTCACATCGCTGACCTTGCTCCTTGGGGTGCTGGTCCTCCGCGCTCTGCTGGTCCGATGGGTGAGCAACCAGAAGGGGTTGACTGTCGAACAACGCCGACGATGGATCATCAACATCCGAAACGGGATGGTGTTCGGCTTCACCGTGGGGTTGGTGTCAATTTGGGCCCATGAACTCCAGGCCTTTGCCGTATCGTTAATCGCGCTTGCCGCGGCGCTGGTGCTGGCAACGAAGGAATTGATTCTCTGCATGAGCGGAGCGGCTTTGCGCGCGGGCGCGCGGTTTTTCTCCATCGGCGACCGCATTCAGATCAGTGCTCATCGCGGCATCGTGCTAGATCATGATTTGTTTGCGACCACGCTGCTCGAAATCGGTCCTGGCCAGGCCTCGCACCTGACTACCGGCCGGGTTGTGGTGCTCCCGAACAGTTTGTTTTTCACGACCCCTCTGGTGAACGAAACGTTCTCGAAGGATTATGTGTACCATGTGACGGTTGTGCCTCTCGCGGCCGGGGACGATTGGCGTCGAGCTGAGCGGTTCTTGCTGGAGGCTGCACGGACGGAGTGTGCGGAGTATATTCAAGGAGCCGCCCAATATCTCCATGATTTGGAGGAGCGAAATCTCCTCGAGGCGCCTAATCCAGAGCCCAAGGTCACGCTCCAACTCGACCAGCCGGGTCGGGTCAATCTGGTGCTGCGATTTCCGGTTCCGGTGCGGGGCCGTGCCCGAACAGAACAGGCGATTCTGCGCCGGTATTTGACGGCCGTGAGCAACGGGTGATTCGAGAGGCCGATCCAGGCAGAGTCCTGCCGCCCATCACAGCGGAGAGGCAGAGAAAGGGACATCAGGTAATGAAGCTCGCTACCTTCAATGTCAATTCGCTACGAAAGCGGCTGCCGATCGTGCTGGAATGGCTGGAAGGACATCGCCCGGATGTCCTCTGTCTGCAGGAGACCAAGGTTCAAGACAATGACTTTCCCTTGCTCGCGTTTGAGCCGACGGGCTATCACGTGACCTTTCGTGGCATGAAGTCCTACAACGGGGTGGCGATCCTGAGCCGTTCAAAACCAGAGGAGGTGTTTCACGGGTTCCACGAGGGAGACGAGGTCGATGACTCACGCCTGTTGCGCGTGGTCATTGCTGGTTTGCCGATCGTGAATACGTACGTGCCGCAGGGGTTCGAGATCGATTCGCCTAAGTATCAATACAAGCTGGCGTGGTACGAACGCCTCCGGAAATATTTCGACAGATATCTCTCTCCCGATCAACCGGCCATCTGGTGCGGGGACATGAATGTCGCCCCGAGGCCAATCGATGTCCATAGCCCGGAAAAACACCTGAAACATGTTTGCTATCACGAGGCGGCGCGAAAAGCGTACGAGGAAACGGTCCGGTGGGGATTCGAGGACGTCTTTTGTAAGCTGCACCCGGATCTTACGCGATATACGTTTTGGGATTATCGCGCGCCGAACTCACTGGAAGCCAACAAAGGATGGAGAATCGATCATATCCTGGCGACTCGACCTTTAGCTGCACGCTGTCGGACGGTAGAGGTGGACGTCGGGCCGAGGCGAGCGAAAGACCCATCAGACCATACGTTTCTCTGGGCGGAGTTTTCGATCTAGCCTCGTGCGCGACGTCCACAATCTCATTGACATCTGCAGACTTGTCATCCCTCTGCCGGCCGGGACGGAACAACAGCGGGCGGGAAGGAGCTGTTACGCTGCCTTGCCCACCGGCTCTTTGCCTCGCTCCTGGAGGCGGCGGTTCTGTGTGATCAGCGCATCCTCGATGAGTCCGCAGTTGATACAACGCGAGATATAGGTCTCCGGAGAAAAATCAGGCCGCCATTCCTCCACCATGAATCCTTGGCATTTGCGACAGCTCATCCTCCACCTCCTCTCCATCCTCATTGATCCGACCTGTCAGGACCAAGTTCGTTGCCGAGATGGTAAGGCGGAAACATTAGTCGTCCATTAAGACCAAGTTAGAAAGTGCTAATGTGCGGGCATGGAAGAAAAAGCGCTGCAAAATCAATCTGATCTGATTGTCATTGGGGCAGGAGCCGCAGGGTTGTCCGCGGCTATTTTCGCGGCAGAGGCCTTGTCAGGAACGACATGTCGCGTGGTGGTGTTGGATGGGGCCGCGATGATCGGGGCTAAGATTCTGGTCTCAGGTGGGGGGCGATGTAACGTCACCCATCGCGAGGTGCATCCTGACGACTATCATGGGCCGCGCGTGTTGATCCGAAATGTGCTGGCTTCATTTCCCGTCCAAGCCACGATCGGTTGGTTTGCCTCGCTCGGAGTTCCGTTGAAGCAGGAGGAAACGGGCAAGCTGTTTCCCGTCACTGATCGATCCCGGACGGTGTTGGATGCGCTGGTTCGCCGGTGCCGCGACCTGGATGTCGCCATTCTGGCCGGCCATCGAGTCCTTGAGGTCACGGGCACTCAGTCGGATGAGTCGGTTGAACGGACCTTTCTCGTCCGGCACCAACGCGGAACGATACGGGCTCGATCTGTTCTCTTGGCGACAGGCGGGTGTTCATTGCCGAGGAGTGGAAGCGATGGCTCCGGATGGGCGATCGCCCGTTCGTTCGGGCACAGTGTGATGCCCACCGCTCCGGCCTTGGTGCCCTTGGTACTGGAGGATGCATTCATTCACGCGACTCTATCCGGCATCTCGATGCCTGCCGAACTCCTGACGGTTGTCAACGGTCGCGTGATCGACCGGCGTAGCGGCAGCCTCCTCTGGACCCATTTTGGTGTCAGCGGGCCGGTCGTGATGGATGCGAGCCGGTTCTATTCGCTCTCGAAGCAGGCCGGAGAAGCGGTGGAACTGCGGTGCAGTTTGGTGCCGGGGTCCGATATGCAGGCTGTGGACCGTGAATTGATACGACGAATAAACACCTCATCGCATCTCTCCATCAAGAAACTTGTTGCTGCCTATGTGCCTGAACGTGTGGCACAGGCGCTCTGCACGCTGTGCAAGCTCGATCCGATGACGACGGGCGGTCGGTTGACGAGAGCGCGTCGGACTGCGTTGGTCCAGGCGCTGACGGGCTTGACGCTTCCTGTGGTGCGGGATCGAGGCTGGAACTTTGCGGAAGTCACCGCGGGCGGTGTCCCGCTCGTGGAAGTGAATTTCCGCACAATGGAATCCAAGCTGGTACCGGGACTGTATCTGGTCGGCGAACTGCTGGATTGCGATGGCCGAATCGGAGGGTTCAATTTTCAATGGGCCTGGGCCACGGGATTTATCGCCGGACGTGCGGCGGCGGCGTCTCTGACCGGCCGGAACCGGAAGAAGATGGGCGTGAACTGACGTCAGGTTCGAGGACCAACGTGCCGCTCATTCCAGGGTGGCCCTTACGCGCGCAGTAGAACACATGGGTTCCTGGAGGAGCCGTGATGCGGATGGACAGTCTGTCTCCCGGATTCAGGCGCCACGGTCGGTGGTTCCCACGCTCTGGCGGGTCGATGGCGAGCATTCTGGTCGATGAGTCGGTGAACAGTTGACTGTCGAACTCATGGACTTCGTGACCTTCGTTTACGAGCGTGAGGGTGACCGGGCGATTGCTGGCGAAGATCAAGCGGTCCGGGACAAAACGATTGTCTTGAACGGCGATGTGTACAGATTGCCCATCTCGATCGCAGCCGGCCGGAAGGCAGGCCATCAGCAAGGCAAATGGAGCCAACGGGCAATAGGAGGGGCGGTTGCGGCGCAAGCCCGGATCCATCGAAGGAACCATGGCTGACTTCTACCCTGTTTGGCTTCCCGCCTCAAGAGGAAGCATCCGATGTGGATCGTCTGGTGTCGGGGCGGCTGGATCGCGGTATTGATCGATCTCGAGGCTTCGCGCGTCAAGCGGGCGGCGGGCTATTCGGCCGGTCGACTTGTCGAGATCATAGCAGGATGTTGAAAACGTCCGCCAGCTTTGTTGGGGGACCCGTTGCTCCGAAGATGCAGCGGGTGAACCGTCACGAATCGTCACGAATCATATCGCTACCATGGGAGAGCAGGACCGCACAAGATCGGTTGTAGGAATGGCGGAGAGGCTTTACCTGGAAAGGCGATCTGGTATCTTTACTATCTGGCTCGCGGGACCTCTGAATGAGCCGAAGGAACGTGTGGCGATGCTCTGCGGATGCGGCGGTGAGGTCACCGAAAGTTTCATGACCGAGGGTGTGGAGAATCTTGCGAGGCCTGCCGGCAGGTCGTGCAGCAGCGGTCGCAGCCCAATCCGACTCGACGGATCGGAAGGTGGGAGCATCGTGACATGGATCCAACGCTACCTGCGAACGGTTGGTAAGAGCCCGCTGAGCTCGCGACCTCGTGCGGGAATGACCGGGAGTCCGTGATGTCCAAGCGGCTGCGCTGCCCCCTGTGCGGCAAGAATGTGATCTTGCGAGCCCAGACGCGCACGCTGTCCGAATCGTTCCTGACCTGGCTTTTCATCGCCCCGTTCCGATGCCAGTGCTGTCATCATCGATTCTTCCGGTTCCGGTTGGGACTTGAGTATCCGTCCAGCCTCATCGATCGTCGAGAACATCTCCGGATTCCCGTCCGGCTTTTCCTGTCTTTCTCGGGAGGGCGTATCAAAGGGGAGGGTTTTGTGACCGATATGTCCATGGGAGGCTGCATGATCCAATGCTCCACCCACGTCAAGGTGGACGACATCTTCTACCTTCATATCACCCTGCCCAATCAGGAGAAGTCTCTGGAATTGGCCGCGATCGTCCGATCCGTCACTTCGCGGGGAGTGTCCTTTCAGTTTCTGCGACAGGCGCAGGAAAGCAAATCCCTCCTCTCGTTCATTCAGGCGCACGCGCGTGGCGGCGGCTCGGGAACCCGCAAGACAGACCAGGCGGCGTAGCTCGGTCAGGGACCTACGGAGCACCGCGAGAGATCCAACAGGCTGCTCGAAGATCGTGGACGCTCCGCGCTTGTTTCGCTAGAATCCGCCTCGATGACGGCCGATCCTGCACCCGCCGATTCACCCATGCCGGTTCAACAGGACAATCATTCGGTGGTGAAAGCCGCCGGGCTCATCGGTGTCGCTACCTTTTCGAGTCGAATTCTGGGCTTCCTTCGCGACATGGTGTTGGCTCGTCTGTTCGGTGCGACCCCCGCTGCGGATGCGTTCTTTGTAGCCTACCGCATTCCCAATCTACTCCGGGAACTCTTTGCGGAAGGGAGCATGTCGTCCGCATTCATCCCCGTGTTCACCGAGTATCATTCGCTCAGATCCAAGTCAGACGCCTGGGGGCTCGCGAGCGCTGCCTTCACGACGCTCCTCACGCTTGCGACGGCTGTGACGATCGCCGGCATCGCGGCCTCTCCAGCACTGGTCTGGCTGATCGCGCCCGGATTCCGAGATGATCCGGCTTCATTGGCGTTAACCACGCTCCTGACGCGTCTGATGTTTCCGTATCTGATCTTCATCAGTTTGGCGGCGTTGGCTATGGGGATTCTGAATTCGTTGCGTGCGTTCGCCGCTCCGGCCTTTTCGCCGGTGTGTTTCAATCTCGTTATCATTGCCTGTGCGCTATTCCTCTCCCCGCTGGTGGAGGAGCCGATTCTGGCCGTCGCGGCCGGGGTTGTGGCAGGCGGCGCCGCGCAGTTTGCCATGCAGATTCCGGGGCTGCGGCGGCGCGGGATGTTGTTCGGATGGCGGTTCGATCCGAGGCACCCAGGGGTGCGCCAGATCGGGTGGCTCATGGTTCCCTCGCTGCTCGGATTGTCGGTCACGCAGATCAACATTACGGTCAGCACGATTATGGCGTCGTTTTTTCATGGCGGCCCTACCTATCTCTTTTACGGGATGCGGTTGATCCAGTTTCCGCTCGGAATATTCGGTGTCGCACTTGCGACAGCGATTCTGCCGACGCTCTCGACACAGGCGTCTAAGGGAGCGTTGGAGGAACTGCGGGCCACGATGGACTTCGGGCTGCGGTTGATCCTGTTTATCATCATTCCGGCCATGGTCGGCTTGATCTTGCTGCGTGAGCCGATCGTCCATCTGTTTTTTGAGCATGGGACGTTTCGAGCGGCCGATACGGCGGCCACTGCGACGGCGGTGCTCTGTTATGCGGTGGGGCTGTGGGCCTTTGCCGGTGTGCGGATCATTGTCGCGGTCTTTTACTCGCTCAAAGATACGACCACGCCGGCCGTGACGGCTGCGGCGGCCGTCGTGGCGAATCTGCTCTTCTCGCTGCTATTGATGGGGCCGTTGGAACATGCCGGTCTGGCCTTGGCGACGGCTCTAGCGTCGATGCTGAACGGAGCGGTACTGGTCTTCGTATTGCATCGACGACTCGGCGGGATGGCCTGGCCATCGGTACTTCGATCCGCCGGACGGTCCCTTCTCGCCACGATCCCTGTGGTTGCGGCCTGTCTGTGGATCGCTGGGTTGGCCGTCTGGCATCGTCCCGAGGCCTGGATCGCTAAATCGATCATGCTGGCAGTCGGGATCGGCTTGAGCATCAGTGGGTATCTAGCGGTCCAGGCGCTCTTTCGGTCGGCGGAGTTGGACCTGCTGTGGGAGTTGGTGAAGAAAAAGATGACGCGGAGATGAACAAGGTCATACCGGCTGTTTCTCAGATGTTCGAGTCCCGCTGGGGCTGGGCAGGCGTGGCGGCAACCGATCAGGGACTCTGCGTTATCATTCTGCCTCGCCGGTCCAGACAGGAGACTCAGCGCGCCCTTGTGCGGGAGTTGCGCCAGGGAGGGTTTGCAGAAGAGGTCCCGAAGGCGGATGCCCGACGATCGGGCGCCGAACGCTGGGCGAAGGAGGCGGTAAGACAGGTGAAACGGTATTTTAATGGGACCGCTCGAACCATCGATCTTCGTCTGGACCTTCGGAAAGGGACGCCATTTCAGCGGAAAGTCTGGCTCCTCGCCGCCGAGATTCCCTACGGGCGCGTCCGCTCCTATGGATGGCTGGCGGCCCGGCTCGGAGGGCGACGATATGCCAGGGCTGTCGGCATGGCATTGGGGGCGAACCCCGTGCCCCTCATTGTGCCCTGCCACCGCATCATCTCACATGACGGATCCTTGGGAGGGTTCTCCGGAGGCCTGCCGATCAAGCAAAAGCTGCTTGCGCTCGAAGGATCGTTGGCGCAGTTGCATTGATCGGGAACGATTCATCGGTTGACGCCTTTACGATGAAAGCGGTCATTCAGCGCGTGACGAGCGCTTCCGTTTCGGTCGATGGCGAGCAGATCGGCTCCATCGGTCATGGATTGGTGCTGTTGCTCGGCATCGCCAAAGGAGATGTCCGGCAGGATCTCGATTATGTGGTTGATCGGGTCGTCAATTTGCGGATATTCTCCGACGCAGCCGGCAGGATGAACCGCTCCCTGTTGGACGTACAGGGGGCTCTGTTGGTGATCTCCCAGTTCACGCTGTTGGGCAGCACCAGCGGAGGACGCAGGCCCGGCTTTGAGCAGGCGGCGCCTCCCGGTGAGGCTCGGAAGCTGTATGAGCAGGTGATAGAACGGTTACAGGCTTTCGTACCTCGGGTCGAGAGCGGCCAATTCGGCGCGCATATGGTTGTGACCTTGAGCAATGACGGTCCGGTTACCTTTGCGCTAGATAGTCGGGATCGCCGATCAGGGACTCAAGCGTCTCATCAGGAGGCCGATACAGTAGATAGCAGCTAACGAAACAGGAGCCACGTCTGGCCGATCTTTGCTATACTTCAGACGACGGAACCGGAGGTCAATCGGAGGCTCGCATGGGGCTTCGCATTCCCGACCATCATCCGTTACGCCAATTGTTCGGAGCTCTCACCGAACGCAGTTTTGCGGACAAGCTCGGCTGGACGGACCTGACCGTAACCGAGTATGTGTCCAACCTCCTGGTCGATTTCGCACACGTGGACGGACTGTATAAGATTCGTGACGCCCGCAACCAGCGGGTGGAGACGGTCGTCGAACTCCTGTATGAATCGGAGGTTTTGCTCGCTGCGCACTCCTTCGACCGAGAATGCGAAGTGCATCGACAGATCGGCGATTTCACGTTGTTCATGGCCGGCTTGTTTCCGGAATATCTCAAGAGGCTCAAGACGGCCAGCCAGATCCACCATCCGGATTTTCTTGTGGATTACGTCAAGACCGGAAAGCGATCCTACGGGATCGTGGCGCAATCATTGGCGGTTGAATCCGAGCCGACCTCTCCGGTTTTTCGCAGCCTCTCCGAAAATTTCGAATGGTGCGTCACGGGTCTAGGGTTTGTGCGAACCGATCTCGAACGTCTGCAGAATCCATCCTACCGACGCGCAAAAGATATCCTCCTGAATTGAACGAACACCGTCCGATTTTACTGATCCATGGAGGGGCGGGAGCCCGCGCCCTGTCGCGCGCGCAACGGCGCTGGCTCGAGCAGGCGCTCGTGGAAGGGCACAGCGCGCTTCGGCGGGGTGCTGCGGCACTCGACGCGGTGGAGACCAGCATCCGTATCCTCGAGGGTTCAGGGGTTTTTAACGCCGGTCTGGGTTCCAATCGGCAATTGGACGGTGAGACGCGGATGGATGCCTCAATCATGGAGGGCCTGACGCTTCGCGCTGGAGCGGTCGCATCGATCGAGGATGTGGCGCACCCCATTGCTGCGGCGCATCTGGTGCTCAAAGAGACTGCGCATGTGCTGCTCGTCGGCCCACCAGCGACGGAGTTGGCCCGGCATTTCAAGTTGGCGCCGCGGCCGCTTGCGCTCAAGCAGGCTCGCAGGCGATCGAGACGGAAACCACTGACTGAGCGTGCTCTGCGAACCGCCAAGCTTTTTGAGGCCATGTCGCGAACCAAGCTCGTATTGAGGGAGAGGCATGGACGCGAGACGGTTGGGGCCGTCGCACTCGACCGTGGCGGGACACTTGCCGCAGGGGCGTCGACAGGAGGTATCGATGTCATGTTGCCGGGCCGCGTGGGCGATACCCCCTTGATCGGGTGCGGGATTTATGCGGACAATTGGGCCGGGGCCGTCTCGATGACGGGGTGGGGAGAAAGTATTATCCGGGTGGCGGTCGCCAAGGCTATCGTGGACCGGATGGGGAGCGGCGCCAATCCCGGTAAGGCTGCTCGAGTCGTCTTCGCGCAATTGATTTCGCGAATAAGGGGAGAAGCTGGTGCCCTGGTGTTGGCGCCGGATGGCAGGTTTGCGATCAGGCATACGACTCCCCGGATGGCCGCCGGCCACTGGGACGGCCGAAAAAAACCGGTCATTCGGGATCGATTCGAGGACTGAAGTATGGAGCGCGTTCTCTTTCATCTGGCGTTTCCTGTGACGGACCGTGAGGCCGCGAAGCTGTTCTATGTGGAGGGTCTGGGCTGTACCTTGGGTCGTGAATCCGCATCCGCTCTGACCTTGGGGCTCTACGGGCACCAACTGGTTGGACATCTTATCAAGGAGTCGATCCCGGCACAGAAGGGCATTTACCCTCGCCATTTTGGGCTGGTGTTTACCGAACAGTCGGATTGGCAGGCGCTGGCCGACCGAGCGAAGAGCAAGGGACTGACGTTCTACCAACAGCCTCGCGTGCGTTATCCGGGCGCGAGGATCGAGCATCGAACGTTTTTCCTCGAAGATCCCTCCGGCAATCTCCTCGAATTCAAGCACTATACCCACGAATCGGCCATCTTCGGCGAACGGGACCATACGAGAGTGGGCGATACGGAGTAGCGTCCGGCCAGTGCGGTTTCCCGCCGGCTCCCGATTACGAAGTCGGCGACGCCGACACGCGAGTTCGTACCTTGTCCATGTTGCGGAGAATCGTGCGTTGGCGGGCCGCCACATGGCGTGTGATTCGGAGCGGATCATAGCGGCGCGGAGACGGGAGGATCGCGGCCAAGGTGGCGGCTTCCTCCTCCGTCAGTTCAAGCGCGCTCTTGCGAAAATGGTGTTGGGCTGCGGCTTCGGCACCGTACACCCCCCGGCCCCATTCCGCGACATTGAGGTAGAGCTCCAAGATTCGACGTTTTGACAGATGATGTTCCAAGCTCCGCGTGATGAGCGCCTCGCGAGCCTTGCGGAGGAGAGACCGTTCCGATGAAAGGTAAAGATTCTTGGCGAGCTGCTGGGTGATGGTGCTGCCGCCATGGACGACCTTTCCAGCCTCGAGATTCTTGATCGCCGCCTCCTTGACGCCCTCCCAATCGAACCCTTCGTGAGAGAAGAACTGGGCGTCTTCCGCGGCAATGACCGCGCGCTGAAGATGCGTCGAGATGCGGGCCAGGGGCACCCAGGTCCAGCGTGGGACCGAGTGTTGCCCGGCCGCCCTAGCCTGCGTCGACCGCGCATCCATCAGTGCCGTGGTATGCGGATTCGCTGTCCTCAAGGCCCTCACATCGGGAAACGTGATCAGCCAGTAGAAGCCGACGAGGATGGTCGCGATCAGAGCCGCCAGTGCTGCCGTGCCGAGGAGGCGACCGATCGACCATCTTCCCGTTGACTTCGCCATGCCCGGATGTTACGGGGTGAAGAGCTGGACGAAGGATCTCATGCGCATCGTCGGGGCAGAGTTTACCAGAAGTTGTGTCGCGGTCGAACAATTTCCCGTGGATCGGGGCGTCGAGTTTGCGATCGTCGGCCGGTCCAATGTCGGGAAATCCTCGTTGATTAATCGTCTGGTCCAACAGAAACGACTGGCCCACGTCAGCCGAACGCCGGGGAAGACCCAGGCCGTGAACTTTTTCGACCTGCGGACCACCGATCGGGCGTTCTCACCATTCCGCATGGTCGACCTCCCCGGATACGGCTATGCTCGAGTATCGAAGACACTGCGCGCTCAGTGGGGGCCGCTGATCCATCGGTATCTACACGAACGCCGGTCGCTGGCCTGCCTCCTGTTCCTGATCGACGCCCGTGGCAGCGAGCCGACGGACGTCGCAACCTTCGAATGGCTGCGAAGCGTGAACCTTCCCGTGATCGTCGTCCTGACGAAAATCGACAAGCTGAAGCGAGGGGAGCGACGGGCCTGCGAGGAGGCCGTCCGCGAAACTTTTGCTTTGACCGGCGCCGATCCGGTGATCCTGTGGTCATCCGTCACGGGGGAAGGGCGGATCGGTCTCTGGCAGGCGATCTGCGAGAAGGTCAGAACTTGATTTCGATATAGGCCTTATTCTTCAGATCGGCCATCCAGGATTGGAACAAATCCTCGTTCTTTTGCGCGTAGACGAGGTTTTGGATCTCGGCCTTGACCGCATCGAACGGACGAAACTGTCGGGGCTTCCGTTCCTCCACGCGAATAATGTGGAAGCCTTCCGGTGTTTCGATTGCATCGGTCGTTTCTCCCGGGTTCATGGCGGCGAGGGCTCGCTCGATCGGGGGATGCAGTTCTCCTTGACGGACGAGCCCCAGGAGCCCGCCACGAGTGGAGTTCTCGCCGTCCGAATATTGAAGCGCCAGTTCTTCGAATGTTTCGCCACCCTTCAGTGCCGCCAGGACTTTCTCCGCCCTGGCGCGAGTCTCCACGGGAGTTTCGAAGCTGCGCGGACGGATCAGAATCTGGCTCAGGGTGTACTCTTCGGGAAGCGCAAATCGGCTTTCGTGTTCCTTGAAATAGCGGAGCATCTCCGTCGCGCCGACCGTAATACCGCTCCGAACTTCGCGCTCAACCACTCGCATAAGGATCAACTGCTCTTTGACGGCCTGAAGATAGCGGGGATCGCTTTCCTTGACCTTCTCACCTTGCTTTTTCAGCTCGGCGAGGGAGAGTCGTACCTCGGCGTCCGCGACCTCGACGCCTTTGGATTTGGCCTGCTGAAGTTGCAGCTTGCGTTCGATCATCCGGGTCAGGCCAATGTGGTGTGCCAACTGAAGCCGACGCTCGCGCTCCTCTCCGTGAAATTGCTGCGAGATCCGATCAAGATCCGGCTGAATTTCGTCCAGCACCTCGCTCAAGGTGATGACCTCCGAGTTGACGATTGCGACGATCCGATCTTGCATCCGTGCGCCGAATCCCGGAAGCGTCGTGAACGTCAACCAGAGCAGGAGCCAAGCGGCCAGCGCGGACGAAAACCTGAGGCGTAGAAATGAAGCTCGGCCGGATGAGAGAAACTGCTCAGCGGGCCGGCACAGATGTCTCAATCGCATGGCAGAATCACAGAGAACAACCACCCGATGTCATTCGAATAAGAGATGATACCGGATTGGAATGGCGTAGAAAACCGGGAATGCCGAAACGGGGGTGGAAGGCGGATGCGGGTCAGCGTCTGACCGCGGCGGTGGATTCGCGCGGCGGCTCAGTCAGATGGTGGGCGGCCGTCGAATACCGGATCGTCGCGGTTTTCTTCAATTCTGCGACGAGATCGTCCAGGCGCTGCCGTCGTTTTTCGTTCAAGAGTTCCTGCCGGAGCCGTTCGCGAATGGCCAGATCTGCCTGGATTGTCTCCTGATCGAGTGTCTCGACTTTCACCACATAGTAGAGGTCGTCGATCTTCACAGGGTCGCTGATCATCCCTGGCCTGAGCGACAAGATGAGCGACTCGAGTTCCGGCCGGGCCGTTCCCTTGCGAAGGGGGCCCAAGTCTCCACCCTTCGTGCGCGTCGCCTGATCCACCGAAAAGCGGACGGCCAGCTTTCCAAAATCCGCCCCCTCGGCCAGCATGCGCCGGATGTCTTTCGAGGCGAAGATGTTGGCCGAGACGATCACGCCCGCCCGCACTTTGGCGGGCAAGAGCAGTTCATGGGCGTGGGAGGCCAGGTACGCGTCCACTTCACTCTTGGACACTTCCACAGAGGTCTTGACCCGCTGCCGGACCAGCTCGTCGAGAATGAGCTTTTCGCGATACTGGTGGGTCCGATCGCGGATCGATTGGCTTTGATCGAGCCCCAGTTTCTTCGCTTCCTGCATGAAGAGTTCGTGGGTGATCAATTCCTCCAGAAACTGCCGTTTACCGCCCGCTCGTTCGTAGCGGGCGCGCGTTGCCTGTGCCAGTTCCTGCCAGCGGTAGTCAAATTCTTCTTGGGTGATCATCCGTCCATTGACGATGGCGACGACCGGTGGATCGCTTGAAGCCGGCTGGCACCCGGTGACACCGAAACCGATCAGCCCAAGCAGACAGGCGAATATGAGCGGCCGGCCCCTGAGCGACCACCTCGTGACGGACGCCACACACCAGACCGCCGTCGCCGCCTTCGTCGAGTTCCCCGACAATGCTCTGTTCATGGAAGATCAGTCGTCCAAGCGGGAGAGGACTTCACCTGCGAGGTACTGGTTCACTGGTATCACAGCCCTGGAGGGTTTGCAAGGAGAGGTTCAATTCCGGAAACAGGGACGCCCACTCGTCGGTCGGCATCTGAATCTCCACCGAGGTGGGAGTGAGGAACCGAAGCCGTCGGCCGTATCGGTCCATCAAGGCCTGGATGCCGCGCTCCGGAGGCGAGGCTTTGGGGAGGAAAGACAGGACGACCGCTTGGTGGACGATCTCAACCGACGCAAGCCGGAGGACCTTGGCCAGGGTGCGGATCTGCATCGCTTCAAATAGACGTTCGACGGCGTCCGGCAGTGCGCCGTAACGATCCTGCACCTCGCTGTGGATCAACGCCAGTTCTCCGACCTTGGAGCAGGAGGCAAGCCGCTTGTACAGCGCCAACCGCTGATGGGCATCGGTCACGTACTCTTCGGGAATGTAGGCCGAGACGTTGAGGTGCAAGGTCGGGTCCGGTTCCTCCTCGATGAAGCCCCCCTTCAGTTGATGCACCGCCTGTTCCACCATGCGCAGATACAGATCAAGTCCGATGGCCGCGATATGGCCGGACTGCTGGCGTCCCAGGAGGTTGCCCGCTCCTCGGATCTCGAGGTCAGCCGCGGCGATCCGGAACCCGGACCCTAACTCGGTGAACTGCTGAATGGCGATGAGCCGTTTCTGGGCATCCGACGTCAATGCGCCTTCGTCGGGAACGAGGAAGTAGGCATAGGCTTGCTGTCCTCCTCGTCCGACGCGCCCGCGCAGTTGATAGAGCTGGGCCAGACCGAACATGTCGGCCCGGTTGACGATAATGGTGTTGGCGTTCGGAATATCCAGACCCGATTGGATAATGGCGGTTGCCAGCAGCACATCCGCCTCGCGGTGCAGGAATTTCAGCATCACGGATTCGAGCAACCGGCCATCCATCTGCCCGTGCGCCATGACCAGGCGGGCCTGGGGGACGAGCTGCTGAAGCCAACTCCCGGTCTTCTGCAGCGTTTCGACGCGGTTGTGGACGAAGTAGACCTGGCCGCCGCGGCCGAGTTCGCGGACGATGGCGTCGCGTACCGCGGTCTCATTCACGCGCACGACCTCCGTCCGGATCGCCAACCGTCCGGCAGGAGGAGTTTCGATGATCGATAGATCGCGGACTCCCGACATGCCCATCTGCAATGTGCGCGGAATCGGCGTCGCGGTCAGGGTGAGGATATCGACCTGGGTACGAAGCTGCTTCATCCGCTCCTTATGGCGGACGCCGAACCACTGCTCTTCGTCGATGATTACGAGCCCCAGGTTGCGGAAGGTCACGTCCTTTTGAAGCAGGCGATGGGTGCCGATAATGACGTCGATGGCGCCCGTGGCGAGGTCGCGAAGAATCGCCTTCGACTCCTTTGGGCTTTGGAAGCGCGACAGCAGGCCCACCCGCGCCGGGAAGGGGGCGAATCGTTGTACGAAGTTGTCATAGTGCTGGTGCGCCAAAAGCGTGGTCGGCACGAGGACGGCGACTTGTCGATTGTGTTCCACCGCCATAAATGCTGCCCGCATGGCGACCTCGGTCTTGCCGTATCCCACGTCGCCGCAGACCAGTCGATCCATCGGTTTTGTGGACGCAAGGTCCCGTTTAATGTCGTCGATCGCCCGCAATTGATCGGGTGTCTCCTCGAATTCGAAGGCGGCCTCAAATTCGTGCAGCAGCGTCGTCTCCCCGTCGTATGCCCCGCGTTGCACCACCTCCCGGCTGGCATAGAGCTCCACCAACTCGTGCGCCATCTCTTCGATGTCCTTCTTGACGCGCGCCTTGGTTTTCTCCCAGGCCGTTCCTCCTAGGCGGTCGAGTCGTGGGGCGCTGCCCTCCGAGGCAATATACCGTTGGACCTGGTTGAGTCGGTCGAGTGGGACGTAGAGCGTGTCGTTGCGGGCGTATTCCAGGACGAGATAGTCGCTCTCGAAATCCTGCACGGCCAAACGTTTGAGGCCTCGATAGCGGCCGATCCCGTATTGGACATGGACGACATGGTCGCCTTCGTGAAGCTCCTCCAGTGAGGATAGGAATGCCGCGGTCTTGCTCTTGGGAGGCGGTTTGTGACGAGCGCCTTTGGCGAAGACTTCTTCCTCAGTGATCAGGGACAGACCCTCATCCCGTCCGATGAATCCTGCCGACACACCCCCGTCGAGAATGTAGAAAGGGAGCTTCTGTCCTGTGACGGACCAAGCTGTCGGCGTCCAGCGTGCGGCTGGGAGATCGTGTTCGGCAAACAGGGCAATGAGACGGTCGACTTGTGCGCGCGATCGAGCCACCAAGATGACGAAGCCGGCATTGCGCAGGCGGTCCAGGAGGGTCAGGGTTTCGATGAAGGGCGTGCCCCGGAGCCCCAGTCCGGTACTGGCTGGGCTTTGCGCGGGGAACTCCACCACCGGCTCGCATGTCGGCCCGGGTGCGACGACAGACTCCAGCATGAGCTTGGGCCAGTCTTGCGCTTGTTCCAGGAGGTGTTCCCAAAGGCAGTACTGGCGATCAGGGGTCGGATAGGATTCCTGTTGCCCCGACTCACTATGGCGAAGGTACTCATCCTCAATCGTTTGCCAAAAAGACCCTGCGGCGTGTGCGAGAGCCGCCGGCTGATCCTGAATCAGAATGGGGGGGCTGTCGAAATAGTCGAGGAGCGTGTCCATCCGGGGATACCACGAAGCCGCTCGCCATTCGGCATCCGGGTCCAAGGGATGTGGGGAGTCGGGGTCGTCTCCGGGCAAGATGGCTTCGCGGGCGGGAAGAATCCAGGCCTCGCGGCGCTTGGCCGAGGAGGTTTGCGATTCGATCTCGAAGCAGCGAATGGAATCGATCGTGTCTCCCAGGAACTCGATCCGTAGGGGGTCGTCATAGGCGGTGGAGTAAATGTCGACAATACCGCCACGAATGCTGAACTCTCCGGGAATCTCCACGACCGAAGCTTGGCGATAACCCAGTCGAAGGAGGCGACCGACCAGATCCTCTCGCCCGAGCGCCTGGTTCAGGGCCAACGACAGGATACTCGTACGGAAGAGCTGGCTCGGCAGCAACCGCTGGAGAATCGCTTGGCTGGAGGTGACCAGCAACGTAGGGGTGCCTTGTGACAGCTGGAGGAGGGCGCGCATCCGTTTCGCGATAACCTGCACATGCGGAGTCGAGGCCTGATAGGGAAGCAGTTCCCAAGCGGGAAACAACGTCAACTGCTCGGAAGGCAGGCCGAGAAGGTCATGAAAGAATGACAGGTCATCGAACAACTGTTCCGCCCGTTCCTGACTGGCGGTGACCAAGACCCAGGAGCGAGGCAGATGATCTCGCCGAGGCTCGGGTTTCGCGAGAAGCGTGAGGAGAAAGGGCGCGCCTGACCCGATGAGGCCCGTGAGGCAGGGGGTCCGAGTTCCGTCCGCCAGTGCTTCTCGGATGGGTCGGAGCAGGTCGTTCCAATATCGGATGTGAAATGATTCAGACACGGAGTCCGGAGAACCTAGCCTGCATGATTCATGACGGTTCGCCGCAAAGTCGCGCAGTCGCCAAGCGCGATGGGCGCGTAGAGCCGCGCGCGGTGAGGCGTACTTGAAACAGTACGTCGAATGACGAAGCGGCAAGCCCGCTCGCTGACATGCCGCGAATCCGCATGCCAGCATATCGCAGCGGCGAATCCGTAATTGTAGCAGAAGCGTTCATGAATTATGCGGGCTTGGATGGTTGTGAGCGGATTTTCTCTACTAGCGCGGTGGTCGAAACGCCGGGGACGAGCGGGATTGCAAGCACGCGCCCACCGCGACCCTCCACGATTTCCCGCCCGACGATCTGTTCTGGCATCCAGTCCCCCCCCTTCACCAGCACGTCGGGTTGCACCGCCCGAATCAATGCATAGGGGTCCGGCTCGTCAAACAGCACGACATAATCGACGCACCCGAGCGCGGCGATCACCTCCGCCCGTTGGGACTCGGGCACAATCGGGCGCGCCGATCCCTTCTGGAGGCCTCGGACGGAGCGATCGGTGTTCACTCCGACCACCAACACGTCCCCCAATCCACGTGCGGCCTGTAGGTATCGTGTGTGTCCCACGTGCAGAAGATCGAAACAACCGTTCGTAAATACGATACACGCGCCGGCCTGCCGCTTGAGATCGAGTTCTCGCACCAGCTCCGCTTCTGAGAAGACCTTTGCGTTCATGGACGGCATCTTACCCAGAGTCGGCCTGGAATCCTAGCCCACCATATTCCTGACCGGTACTGCTGCAACCGCCCTGCGATCCGTGTGAGCAAAGTGTAACGGGTGAATCGTCACGAACCCTCATGAACAATACGAGCTAGAGGTTGACCGACTTGACATAACTTGTAGCGGAGGGACCCCGTGTCCTCTGTCGAGACGATGTCGTTGGTTGCTCGACGTCGGCCAAGATTTCGAAGGGGAGCGGCAATTGGCCGAGCGGGTCCGCATGCGAGACAAGGCCGGGCTCTTGTTGCCTAGGAGGATTGGAATGAGTCTTGTCTCGGTGCTTGACCGAACCGGTATGCCGGTCGATCTGTTCAGGAGCTTCTTTCAAGGGCCCGTGACACAAACCGCAAACGTGGCGGCGAGGGTAGATGGTTCGCCTTCGGCGACAATAGATCTCCCCGCATCGCTGGCACCGCCAGGCATATCGTGCCAGGCTCCGCACCCCATTTGCCAGGGAGTGGTAGATGGTAATGCCGAGGAGCCCCTGTCGGTTGATTTCCTGCATCTTTCTTCTGAAGTCGGGGCCATGGTCGGCTCGACGCATGAGAATGTCGTATTGCCATTGATGGATCATCTCATGGGCCAATGTATTAAGGACGACCCGTTCCCGACTCACCGGTCCGCGCGGAAGCTCTTGGATCAAGGGTAGCGACAGTCGGATGCAACGGCGAGCAAGGTCCGGCATCGATTGTGTCGATGTCTCGGTCCTGGGGCCCATCCAATTCATGAAGAGGCCCAGGGAGGAAGTTAGCCGCCTGCTCCACTGAATGGAGATCGGCGGTAGGCATCCGTCAAAATATAGGCGATTCAACCGGTTCCAGAGGTCAAGGACATCAAAGGTTTCAACGAGGCCCTGAGGTGTTTCCGAACGTAGACTGAACATTTACGCAAAAAGGCCAAATGTGAGAGTGTAGGGTAGATCCTTCAAATTTACTCTGGTGAGAGCCCAAGAATCATCTTTTTCTGACCCTTTCGAGTGAAAATAGCATATCCAGGGGGTTGATCACTTTCTCCAGATATCGGTAGAGTAAGCGCCTATCGAGAGTGATTCAACCCGACGCTCCGGCCTAGGTGAAGACCTTTGGGGACACCGCGCTGGGACCGAAGTTGATGACCAGCACTTATGGTGCCGACAGAGGAGGGCAGAAACAGATGAGCAGCCAATCGCAGGTACTGCGAATTACTCACATAGCGGTCGCGCTGAGTGTCATTGGATTCTTGACTGGATGTGGAGGAGGCGACGACGGGGCTCCTCCTGTCCCACCGACGATCCAGACAACCGCCTTGCAGCCTGCCGATGTAGGGTTGGGCTATTCGGCGACACTAAGCGCCGCCGGCACCGGCCCATTCACCTGGACGAGAACGAGTGGAGCACTGCCGGCGGGACTGAATTTGGCTACAGATGGTACGATCTCCGGAACGCCTACGAGTCCCGGCGCGGCTTCATTTCAGGTAGAGGTGACCGGCCCTGGCGGGAAGGACGGCCCTACAAACGTACAACTCTTAGTCCGTGACAAGGTGTATCCGGCCTCTGTGAACAGTTCCGGGGCTCAAGGGAACGGAGACAGCGGGTTCAGCCTTCCGCCGGCCCGGCTCGGTGGTACTCCAAGTTTTAGCCGGGACGGTGGTTACGTCGCCTTTGAATCACTCGCCTCTAACCTCGTTCCCAACGACACCAATGCACTGAGAGATATCTTCGTTCATGACCGGCAGACCGGGCTGACAGCAAGGGTCTCGGTGGCAACAGGGGGAGCTGAATCATTGGGAGGGGCCAGTCAGAATGCTCGTATCACTCCGGATGGTCGGTTTGTGGTCTTCGATTCATTTGCGACCAATCTTGTTCCAGGCGATACCAATGCAAGCAGTCAAGGCGGGGGCGGACGGGACATTTTTGTCCACGATCGGAACAGCGGCACGACCGAACGGGTCACACTGAACAGTGCAGGGGATCAAGGGGTCTGCAACGTGCTCCCTGCAGGGGGAGTCGAGTGTAATAGCTTCAGCGGGACGATCAGCGCAGACGGGCGGTATGTCGCATTTTCTTCCTATGCTCAGAATTTGGCCAACGGAGTCAATACCTTCTCGAACGTCTATGTTCATGACCGTCAGAGCCGAACGACGACGCGCATCTCGCTCGGTGCGCAGCCAAACAACAATACGAACGGCGACAGCCTCGGGGTGATGATCAGTGCCGATGGGAATTATGTGATCTTTCAATCGGAGGCGAGCGATCTCGTCACGGACAACCTCGTCGCAGACACGAACGGGGTGTCCGACATTTTCGTCTGGTCCCGGGCCACAGGAAAAATTACGAGGGTATCGACCGGGTCAACGGGAAGCCTTGCTAATATGGCCAGTGCTCAACCTTCGATCAGCGCCAACGGCCAGTTGGTCGCTTTTTCGTCTTTGGCTAGCGACCTCGCGACCAACGACAACAACGGCCAACAGGACATCTTTGTAAAAGCCTGGCAGCCGACGGGTACGGGAACTATTCAACGGGTCTCTGTTGATGTCACCGGTGTCGAAGGAAACGGAGAGAGCGCCAATCCGTTCCTGAACCCGGATGGGACTCTTGTGGTGTTCGATTCGTTCGCATCCAATCTCGTGCAGGGAGCCGCCACAAACGGCAACCGGCAAGTGTTCGTCGCCAACCGAGCCTTCAACACCACCGGCGGGGTCTGGATGAAGCTCATGTCGGCGAATAGTGCCGGTCTCGATGGCGATCAAGACAGCCGATCCGGCGCAATCAGTGATGACGGCCGGTTTGTCGGCTTCAGCTCCTTTGCGACGAATCTTTTTGCCGGCGATACGAATGGTTTCGGTGACGTGTTCGTCGCACAACGATAGGTAACGATGTAGGTTCGCGTGTTTTGGCCGGTGGCCTCCAAAAGGGGGCCACCGGCTTTTTTATTCGCGGTGAACATCTGCCATCGTGTTTCCCGACCGCGTGCAGTCCAACCGATTCGTCGAGCCTTCTGCCCTGCTGGGTTTCTGGTCATCCTCTCGAGGGAATACTGATACATCCACGGTATAGACGGTTCGGCGTCTTCATAGGACAGTAGCCGCATGCATTGCGGAAGAGACCCGAAACTGTGCATGTCGTACCAACGGGATGGAGGAAACACATGGGACAGAGCCGTCGGAATTGGGAAATGATCCACGGGGTGGTCTTGCTTGGGGCAATGGCAGTCCTGGCCGGCTGTAGCGATGGGGGAGGTGGCGGTGGAGGGACGATACAAGGGAAAGGGGTTGCGATCCCGCCAAGTATCGTCACGACAGCGGTGCCAGTGGCTGATATCTCCCTCCCCTATGACTCAACCCTAAGCGCCACGGGGAGTCCCGATATCGACTGGTCCATCTCCGGTGGGGTATTGCCGGCAGGGATCAGTCTGTCAGGAACAGGTACACTTTCTGGGACACCAACCGAGGAGGGACAGTTTCCTGTGAGCATAAGCGCTGTGGGGCCGGGGGGCACCGATACGAAGCTCTTGGTCCTTACGGTCCGGCCACGGACGAGTTTGATCTCCGTGAGTCGCACGGGAGAGCAGGGCAATGCTGAGAGTGGGGCCCCTCCGGCCTATGGGGGAGAGGCCGAACTCAGCGGTGATGGGCGGTTTGTCGTATTCAATTCGACCGCTGGGAATCTCGTACCCGCCGACACAAATGGGAAGCGAGACATATTCGTTCATGATCGAGCGACCGGAGAGGTCAGCCTTGTGTCGGTCGGAGTCGGTGGAGTGCCAGCCGACGGAGAAAGTCCACTCGGATCGATCAGCGAGGATGGCAATATTATCGCCTATCATTCCTTTGCGGGGAATCTGGTCAACGGCGACCAGAATGGCCAAGGCGATGTGTTCGTACTGGACCGTCGGACCCAACTCACGACTCGGGTTTCTGTGAGGACGGTAACAGGCGAGGAAGGAACCTGCGCCCTACCTCCCGCCGGCGGCTCCGATTGCACGAGCTTTGATCCGCATCTGAATGCCGATGGCAATCTCGTGGTATTCGGTTCTACTTTTTCAAACTTGGTCTCGAGTGATACCAACGATCAAGCCGATATATTTGTCCACGATCGATCGAGCAAAGTGACGGAGCGAGTCTCGGTAGGACCAGCCGGCTTCGAATCCGACGGATTCAGCGGCAATCCCGGCATCAGCGCGGACGGCCGGTACGTGGTATTTGAATCCAAAGGAACCACCTTGGTCGGGGCCGGGCAGGACACCAACGGGTTCTCGGACATCTTCGTGCACGATCGCACCACGAGACAGACGACGCGCGTGTCGGTCGGAGCGGGCGGGGTTCAGGGAAATGATCACAGCTTTACCCCCTCCATCAGTCGCGATGGACGGATCGTGGCGTTTTGGTCCTTGGCCGACAATCTCGTGGCGAACGATACCAACGGTGTGGCAGACGTATTCGTAGTGGACTGGCAGTCTCCGTCCCCCTTGATGCGTCGGGTCTCGGTGGATCAGAACGGTGTCGAAGGCAACGGTGAAAGCCGTGTGCCGATGTTGAGCCGAGACGGGAGATTCGTGGTCTACGAATCCGATGCAAGCAATCTCATAGGCGCCGGGCAGGATACCAACGGTCAAACCGACATCTTCGTCGTGGATACCCAGCCGGGAGCGACCAACGCGGTCCGTCGCGTATCCGTGGATGGGGCGGGCGTTGAGGCGGTGGGAGGAGCGAGTTTCTTTGCCGCGATTAGCGCCGACGCCCGGTTTGTCTCGTACACCTCGTCCGCGACCAATCTTGTGCCGAACGACCTCAATGGCGTTGCCGACGTTTTCGTAACGCAACGCCCGTAGCGGGCTGAGGGCACCCGCCCGCCAAGGCTCCTGTCTCAGGAGTCTTGGCGGGCTTCTCCCGTGAAGACCTATCGGAGTTGTTCGAGAACAGACGCCATGAGGAGAGGGAACAAGATCTCATGATGGCCGATGAGCGAGTAGCCCGTTCCACCCTTCTGAGTCGGCCGTTTCACGACGTTGGTTAACGGACGGTAGTGAGGAATAAAGTCCATATTGACGGTCGTGATGTTCGTGAGCGGGTGCCCAAGATTCCGGCCCAATGTGACGGTCTTGAGGAAGACCTCCGGCAGGATCACGGCTGACCCCAGATTGATGTAAACTCCGCCTTCCATCCCCGCCACTACCGCCGCCAGTTTTCTGAAATCCACCAACGAGGCGGCGCCGATCGCTGCCCCGTCTGCAGCGGGATGCATGTGGATGATGTCCGTGCCGATCGCCACGTGAACCGTAACGGGGATGCCTAGGCGAGCAGCGGTTGCCAGCACGCTCAGCGAGCGGTGCGGGAACGTACGATTCCGCGAAGCGATATAGTCGCCGACGGCGGCGCCCAACCCCCTGCCCTTCTCGACTCCCAGCACGATCGCCTCGTTGAGCAGGCGTCCGGTTTCCTCGGCCATGCCGAACCGGCCCGAGTCGATCTCGGTCTCCACGTCCTCCGATGTTTGGCCGAGAAGCGCGATTTCAAAATCATGGATAATTCCAGCGCCGTTGAGCGCAATCGCCGTGAGAATGCCGCGTTCCATGAGATCGATGACCAAGGGGCTCAGCCCCACTTTGATCGGATGGGCGCCCATTCCGAGAATGACCGGGCGTCGCCGCCGATGAGCGCGGGCGATCGCCAGCGCTACGGATCGGAGGGTCTTGACCGCCAGAATGTTGGGTAGCCACTCCAAGAACTGACCGAAGCGGCTTCCGGGTTTCCATGGCGTGGCGAAATCGGCAATGCGCACCTTGCTGTGCCGCCGCTGAAGCGGATAGGTCTTCAGCCGACTCACATCGATCGGCATGACGGGCGGGCGAGGGCGGGTGGAACGGGGAATCTTACCGGGGCGTCGTGGCAAAGAGGTCTTCCTCGATCAACTCGCAGAGGACATGCCCCAGCGTGATATGGCACTCCTGGATACGGGCGGTCACCGTGGAGGGCACGATGAAGCTGTACTCCACGAGCGGGGCGAGTTTTCCGCCTTGGTGACCGGTCCAACCGACGGTGATGAGGCCGCATTCGCGCGCCGTCTCGACACCCTTCAAGACATTCGGTGAATTGCCGCTGGTGCTGATGGCGATGGCGATGTCCCCCTTGTGGCCGTGGGCGCGAACTTGACGGGCAAAGATGTCATCGAATGTGTAATCGTTGGCGATGCAGGTCAACGCGGCGATGTCCGAACCCAGAGCCAATGCAGGCAGCGGGCGGCGATCTTTGTGGTACCGTCCCACGAATTCCGCCGCGAGGTGCGAGGCGTCGGTGGCGCTGCCTCCATTGCCGAACAGCAGCACCTTCCGGCCTTCTCGCAATGCGCGGGCCATGATGCCGGCAACGTCCGCAATACGATCGATATAGGTGCGCACAAAGCGGCGTTTGACCTCCGCGCTGTCGTCGAACCGTTCGATGATGCGAGTCTTCATTCGCGCGCCATTCTAGGAAAGGCGTTCCAGCCTGTCAAACTCCAGGGGTCGTCGTAGGCGAGGCCGCCGACGCGGGTCGCTTGGCGATGACGTTCATCGCAAGCGCGATCATGGAGCCGACATCGGAGACCGTGGCCGGGAGTACCAAGGTGTTGCTGGACTTCGCCAGTTCGCCGAATTTGGCGATGTATTGTTCGGCGACGCGAAGCTGGAGCGCTTCGAAGCCGCCCGGAATCTGAGTGGATTCGGCCACCTTCCGTATGCCTTCCGCCGTGGCCGTGGCAATCGTGAGAATCGCCTGGGCGGCACCCTCCGCCTCGTTGATTTGCTGCTGTCGCTTGGCCTCCGATGCCTTGATGACCTGTTGTTTCTCGCCCTCGGCTTCATTGATCGCTGCATCCCGCTGTCCTTCGGAGGTCAGCACCACGGCCCGCTTCTCCCGTTCGGCCCGCATCTGCTTCTCCATGGCGTTGAGGACATCCTTGGGTGGCGTGATGTTCTTGATTTCGTATCGCAGCACCTTCACCCCCCAGGGCTCGGAGGCCTTGTCGAGTTCATTCACGACTTGCACATTGATATTCGTCCGTTCCTCAAAGGTGCGGTCGAGGTCGATCTTGCCGATCTCGCTGCGCAAGGTGGTCTGCGCGAGTTGCGTGAGCGCGAACTGATAATCGGAAATGCCGTACGACGCACGTTCCGCATTCAGCACCTTGAGGTAGAGCACCCCATCGACGCCGACCTGCACATTGTCCCGAGTAATGCAGATCTGCTCCGGAATATCGATGGCGGTCTCCTTGAGGGAATGTTTGTAGCGCACGGTATCGATGAACGGCACTAGAATATGAAAGCCCGCGTTCAGGGTCGAATGGTATTTCCCCAATCGTTCGACCACAAACGCGCTCTGTTGCGGTACGACGCGCGCGGTCTTGGCGATCGTGACGACCACCAGGATCGCGAGGATGAACATGACGAACAATCCACCGGACATGGTCGATTCCTCCATAGAGTGGCGATGCCTTGCGATTCAGCCGGACGTGACCCAGAGGGTCAGGCCGTCCACCCGTTCGACTCGACTCCGCTCGCCCTTCGTGATCTCTCTCGGTCCGATGTTGGTTGCCGACCATGCAGAACCGCGCAGCTCTACCTTCCCGATCCCTCCGGTCGCAATTGTTTCCAAGGCGATCGCCTCCTCGCCGATGAGCGTATCGACCTCACCGGAAGGGGCCGCACGCTTCATCATCATAAGCAGCCGGCCTCGGAACAGGACCAGCGAGAGCACCGCCAGGGCGGAGAAGAGCAGCCACTGTGTCCAGTCGGGGAGAGCGAGTCCCAGGCCGAGCGCAGACCCCACGATGAGGGCCGAGAGTCCAAAGAACAGGAGATAGAATCCTCCAGGGGTGACCAGCTCGGCTCCTAGGAGCACAAGCCCCACGAACATCCAGTGCCACCACAACATTGACGCCCCGCAACAGAGCCTGATGTGCTGGGAAGAGAACAGTGCGCCGCGATTGGCGACCGGTGGACGGGCGCGGTGCGCCAAGCAGGGGTCAGTCTAGTCACGTCAGGTGATACGGTCAAGGAGCGACAGGTTTTCGGCATGGCTTTGCCGCGGGAAGACCGGAGAATGGCACGTGCGCTGCCGGGCGAGCCGGTCGTTGATCGATGGCGGGGGCGGTGCTATAGTCCGCGCTCCATGGCCCTCGAGTCTCCCGTCAAAGCGCTCTTGTGCGGTTTCGGCAACGACGTCGAGGCGGCTGCGCACCTGATCAACCGGCTGAAGCCGGACCTCCTCTGTTTTTTTGCTCCCGAATCCAGCAAGCCCCTTATCGAACAGCAGGTTCAACCGAAGCTGGCGCAAATGCCCCGGCGTTGGGACATCCTCGTCACACCCGATTCACAGGAGTTTCTCGCCTCGTATCAGACGCTCGTCCGTGCCCTTCCGACGTTGCTTCAGACCTGGGAGGTCCACCGAGGAGAATTGGTCGTCGCCTGGGCGGATGCCTCGCCGGCCATGGTCGGGGCGCTGATCCTGGCCGGGCTCGATAGAGCGTCGCGCGTCGTCCAACTGTTGGACCTGCCGACACAGGTCGAACCTGCTGATGCCTCGCTGACTGCGGCAACCGAGGAGCGGTGGAAGTGGATACAGGGGAATCCCTGGGACGAGGGCTCGGTCTGGCTGCGCAAGGAGGCAAGTGATCTGTTCAATAAAGGTTCGTACGAAGCGGCGACCTCCCTGTTCAAGCAACTCGAGCAGCGGGTGAGCGGGGGGCAGAAGCCGCTCTATCGCGCGTTCGCCGATCTGGCCGAAGGATATGGATTGTGGCACCGGTTCCAGTACCGTCCGGCATGGGATAAATTGAAGACCTCGCACAAGGCGCTCGAGATGGCGTCGGTTTGGGGCGGGCCCCCGGGGCTCAAGGAGCTGATCCCGGCCCTCAAGGCCAATGCGGGGTTTCTCGAACGGCTGGTCCTCGACCCGCAAGAGGTGAAGGAGCAGGCCGCCTTGGATCTGCTGGCTCAGGCGAGGCGTCGGGGCGATCAGCACGGGGACAGTGAGGAAGCCATGATCGTGCTGCTCCGTGCGCTGGAAGCGTTTGCCCAGCGGCAACTGTTCAAGCGATACAAGATCAAGACCTGGGACGTGCAGCCGGAGCAATTGCCGGATGGGCTCCGGGAAACCTGCCGTACGTGCTATCTCGATGACGTGGACGGCAAATACAAACTGCCGCTCCAGGCGCAATTCCGGGCACTGGCCGGGTTGGGCGATCAGATGGGGCAGGTGTTTCTTGCGCAATGGCCCAAGATGAAACCGTTGCTGGATGCGGCGAACCGGGCGGTGCTGGGTCATGGATTCGAGCCGGTGAAAATGGAACGATTCCAGCAACTGTGCGAGATCGTCGTCAAATTGGCCGACATCCCCGAAACCTCGCTGCCGAAATTTCCCGTGCTGAACGTGTGACCAGTGGCGCACACCCACACGATCGATATTCGCGTCTATTATGAGGATACCGATTGCGGAGGGGTCGTGTATTATGCAAACTACCTCAGGTACTTTGAGCGGGCGCGGACCCACTACCTTGAATCGAGAGGGATTTCCGTTACCGAGCAATTGCAGCAGGGCACCCAGTTCGTTGTGGTCCATGCCGAGTTGGATTGCCGAGCGCCGGCTCGGTATGGGGAGACCTTGACGATCGAAACACGCCTTGCTGAGGTGACGAGGGCCTCACTGACCTTTGCACACGTGATCCGGGAGCGAACGAGCCAACGAGTGGTGGTCGAAGGATCAGCGAAGCTGGCGGCCACCGATCTGGCAGGCAAAGTCAAACGCCTGGAGCAGGTGTTCGTCGACCAACTCTGGTCCGGCTAGGAGTCTACGCGCCAATGGAAAAACTGGGAACGTGGTTGGCCATCGCCGGGGTCGCCATTGGATTTGCCGTCCTGGCGTGGTTGTTGTTTTCCGAGGGACCGAAAGACAAGAAGGGCAAGAAGCCGTAGTGCTCGACCCTCAGTGTGGTCCTCCTCCGCCTTGTTTATCCTAAGTACCACCTCGAACGGGAGAAACCTCCTCTCAAGTCCTCATTGCATGCATCGCTCGTCCTACATCTCGACTCCGGCGGGTCCGGTTGGGATCATGTTCATCGCTGATGGTTCCGGCCTGCCGTTCCTGTCATGAACGATCAAAGTCTTCAACTGGAGAAACGGTGGTCGTGAGACTATCTCCCTGGAACGCCAAGCTGCGCGATTGGCAGGCCCGTGCCGTGGCGGCGGTCTTGACCCATCCCAGCCCGGACTTTCTGGCGACCGCGACTCCCGCAGCGGGAAAAACGCGGTTCGCGTTGCGGATCGCCCATCAGTATCTGGCCGACCGAGTGGCCGGCCGCGTGCTGGTCATCTGTCCCACAAATCACCTCCGCGGACAATGGGCGGCCGCGGCCGGCTCGGTGGGGATTCAACTGGACCCGGCGCTGACGAACGAGCAGTCCTGTGAAGCCCGCGATTACCATGGGGCAGTCGTCACCTATCAACAGGTCTGCCTTGCGCCGGCTGTATTTCAGCGGGCCTGCCGGAGCCGGCGCACGCTGCTCATCTTCGACGAGTTGCACCATGCGGGCGACGGCAAGGACTGGGGCAGGGCGTTGCGGGAGGCGTTCAGCGAGGCGGCGTTTCGTCTTGCGCTCTCGGGCACGCCCTTTCGCTCTGATAACAATCCAATCCCTTTTGTCCGGTACGATCACGGAGAAAGCCAGGCCGATTTCACCTATGGCTATGCCGAAGCCATCCGCGAAGGCGTCTGCCGGCCCATTCTGTTTCCGAGCTATGAGGGGGAACTGAGCTGGTTGTCGGACGGGCGCGAACATCGGGCCACGTTTGAGGACGGATTGACGGCCGAACGGCGGAGGGAGCGGCTCAAAACGGCGCTGCTACAGGAGACCTGGCTGGGGCCGGTGATCGCCGACGCCCATGCCGAATTGACCAGACTCCGCAAACAGGAGCAGCCGGACGCGGGCGGCCTGATCGTCGCCATGAACCAGGAGCATGCCAGGCAGGTGGCCGAATTGGTCGGCCGCGTCACAGGAAGCCGTGCCCATGTGGCCGTCTCCGACGATCCGGCCGCCTCCAAGACGATCGAGACGTTCGCGCAACATCCCAAACAGCAGTGGTTGGTCGCCGTGAACATGGTGAGCGAAGGCGTGGACATTCCACGACTGCGTGTCGGCGTCTACGCGTCGAACGTGTTGACGGAGATGTATTTCCGCCAAGTCGTCGGGCGGTTCGTCCGGATGCAGGAGGGCTTTCCCCGACCGCAACGGGCTTGGCTTTACCTCCCGAAGGACGCGACGCTCGTGCACTATGCCAAACGGATCAAGGCCGAACGGGACCATGTCTTGGAAGAGGTGATGCCGTCCGTGCAGCGGACGTTGTTCGGCACCGCCGGCACCTCGCTGAAGGAATATGTGCCGTTGAACGCCGTAGCCCGAATGGATGCTTTGATCGGTGAGGACGAGGCCGACCAGGAGGGAGGCAAGGGCGCACCGGCACCGGCCGTTTCATTGCATGACCGAAAGGCCGAGCTGCGGGAGGTGCACCGAACCTTGGTCGGAACGGTTGCGAGGAAGACCGGTCTCGATCATCGCCGGCTCAATGCGGAGCTCATCAAACGTACCGGCGGACGTGTCGATCAGGCGACGATTCGACAACTGGAGCGTCGAATCGCCTTGCTGGAACGGTGGCGAGAATCCGGATTTGACGGAACGCGGGCGTGACACCCCTCGCCGGATGCGGCGGGCGGCCCCGCTCGGCGTCGGGCAGGGTTCCCTTTCTCATGACCGCTCCAGCGGACGGCGATAAAACTCCAGCGGCGGGGCCGTTCCACTCTCGAACAAGAGACGGTCCCCCTCCAGACGATAGTGCGTTGAAGATTCGAATGCGCGGATAAACGCCGCCTCGAACTCCATCCGCCCAGGTTCGCAAGCCATGCGCGTGGTCATGCCGGGAGACACGGTCACGTGACCGTCACGCGGTCCGAACGTGACGCGGCTGTTGTACCGGTTGCAGCCGGCATGGCCGGAGGCTCTGCCCTCCTTGAATTCGAGGATCACGGGCTCGCCATTGTCGCCATGCGGGACCGTGCGATCGCCCCAGCGAACTAACTCCCACCGATTGGACTCGATGAGTCGAGGCGCGTTCTCCGTCGAAGGAGCGGAGACACACCCCAGCAACATGACCGTGACAGCGATCGGGAAGAGATTGGCGAGGCGCATCTACAATGGTTGAGCGAGTGGCGAGTGTTGACTGATGCCTTCGCCTGAATCGGGCATGGAGTCATCCGCACGAGACGACAGGCTGTGTCGGTATCCTGCCAAGATTGGCAGGCTATGCCAAGCGATTTCTTGGCGGCATTGCAATGGGACCGATTCCGGACCTGAGCATGGAGGTCTCCTGCCAACCGCGTACATCGCGCAAACGCAAGTCGCCCCCTTTGCATGGCGGGTCCGAAAAGGTATACTCATCGCGGCCGAGGCAAGTGCAGCGCTTCGCCTTCCTCTTATCGATAGCCGCGGAGAGGATGAGCGGACCTCCGAATCTTCGGTGGAACCATTTTCGGGTTGCTGAGCGGATTCGCTCCCGCGAGGTGAGCCTGAGGCTCGACCAAATTCTTGGATACGTTCCCACCTTGAGCCGCTAGACGGCCCTCCGATCGTTGTGTTCTCCCGAATGAGCATCCTCACGCTGCGTCTGTCGGTGTGAGGGCGATCCTCACGTGGAGTCTCCAGCGTGATAAAGCTGCGTGTGTTCCGTGGCGTCTCCCATATGGATCAGGACATGGTCTGGGTCGGAATGAGGAACGGCGAGTTGTGATCCTCGCGCATGAAACTACGAGCATCTGGTTCGTGTCCGGAGCGGAGCGGTGACCTGCCGATTTCCCATCTCGGCCCGGTTTCTGACTCGTTCGGCCGGTCTCGGCGTAACGGTCCTAGCCGCCTGGCTATCTCTTCAGGCGGCGACGCTGCCATTTGCCTGGTTCTGGCTCACCTGTGGGATGGCCATGCTTCTGTTCGGGTTCACCGCCCGGCGGACGGTCGCCAGGGCGGTCTGGGTCAACCTCTGTGCGGCCATGGTGTCCCTCGCATTGGCCGAGGTGTATTTTTGGAACACGAAGGTAGTGAAGACCAACACCTATTGCTGCGACGACCGCTATTTCGTCCGCGACGATCTCCTAGGAGTGGTGCCTCGGAAGAGCTTCGCCGCGACCCATGTGAAAACCGCGAATGCGATTCCCCTTTACAAGGTCACCTACACCATTGACGCCAATGGATTGCGCATT
>JANRMO010000036.1:0-40148 GCA_040981105.1 Nitrospiraceae bacterium | reverse complement strand
GCCAATCCCATATTGCCCCCTTTCATCTGCCGCTCCGCCTCGGATAGCCCGTCTTTTGTATGGCACCGAGCCACTCATCGCACGAGACAATACACACCCTGTCACGGTTTGTGCCCGCGCTCAAAAAAGAGTCCGCGGTTGACGTCCCCGACGCTGACGATCCCGACCAACTTTCCTCGTTCGACGACTGGGATGCGCCGGAAATTCTTGAGCCCCATGTAAGAGGCCGCTTGCAATACGGGGTCGTTCGGCGACACGGTCATCGGGTTGACGCTCATAACCTCCTCGACCTTCTTCCCTAACACCTCGGAGTAGCCCTCTTCCATCTCGACAAAATCGCGGCTATGGACGTTATCGTGAATGTAGTCGCCGTAGTTGGGGTAGAGGGGCAGGAGCACGTCCCGCAGGGTCACGATGCCCACCAAGCGTCCGTCGTCCTCGACGACCGGCACAGACGCAAAATGCCGACTGAGCATCTTCACGACCGCCGAGCGCACCGTATCGGTCTTTTTCGCCGTGACTACACCGGTCGACATCACCTCATGCACAAGCATGGCACCCTCCTTTCGCAGGCTCGTCACGTCCTGAATCGTAGCGCTTGATAACCTCAGGGGGGGAAGCCTAGCACCGGGCGGGAATCATCGCAAGGGCGGGGCCGGGGCAAACAGAAGAACTCCGTCACTCGTCATTCGTCACACGTCAGATGGATCGGACCGGCACGTCTTCTCATCCTGGTCTCCTTGTCGCTGCTCGATTGACGGATGACGCTTGACGCCTGACGCTTGACGCCTGACGAGCGTTCGGGGCGCCGCGATCACCCACCAATCAGATACCAGCCTGGGACCGGCCTCACCATCCTGACGTTACTTCGCATCCCGGGCACAGCGGAAGCCTTCGAACCCTTCACCGGCCCGAGCATACTTTCGGACCTGATAGTCAATCTGCGATCCTTCCATCGGCTTCGCTCTGAACGCGCTCAGACTCCCTCGAATCGTCTTCTCCTGCCGATCGCCCGGACTGCCGGAGGAGAATCTCGACTCCTGGTAGGGACTGGATGTCCATTCCGTCACATTCGGGTCAAGGATGCGGCCCTCGGTATCATGCGCCGCCTTTTCCCATTCGTCCTCGGTGGGCAGCCGCTTTCCGGCCCATTTGCAGAAAGCCACGGCGTCGTACCATCCCACGTCATCCACGGCTAGGTTGTGATCGCCGGACCAGTCGCGCGCTTCCCCGGAGGCTCCCGTGACAGGGCGGCCGGTCGTTTCCACAAATTCCTTGAAGCGTTTGACGGTCACCAGACTCTTATCGATGTAAAAATCATCGGCGACATAGAGACTGGCGGAAGGAGCATCGACCTCCTCGACGAATCCGCCACCGTAGACCGCTACGATCTTGGTCGGAATACGTCCGGCCCGGATCAGCACCATCGGCGCGCCGTCTTTGCCGGTGATCTCTCTCATCACTGTGCCTTCCGGCATGACCTGCCAGCCTTTCAACGCCACCTCAAGGATGGCCGAAGGCACCGCATAGCCCATTCGGTCTCGGGCATCGGTCACGACACCCACAACGGTCCCGGCACGAAGCACCGGGCTTCCTGAATGCCCCTCCTCGATCAGGGCCTGAAAGGACAGCTCCGGTCCTTTGAGTCCGTTCAGACTGCCGGTCGAAACAGCCCAAGGCGCCAATGTCCGTGGAAACCCGATGAGCGTGATCGGTTCGCCGCCGGTTATCTGGCCGACGCGATCGATCGTCAGCGCGATCAGGCCTTCAGGGAGCGGACCGGAGACCAGCAATGAGGCGAGACCCTTCTGGTTCTGGCTCTCGATCCCGATGATCCGGGCGGGGAAGCTCTGTTGAGGCTGGGGATAGAATGTGACCTGCGGTTGAGGATCGCCTTCGATGACGTGGGAGGCGGTGACGAGATAGGCGGCACCCTTTTCCAGCCGGACGATGAACCCGCTCCCGACCTTCGGCTGGTGCCCCTCGACCTGTGCGGTGATCTTCACCACGCCGCTTTTGAGTTCTTCGATCTGCTGCGCCCAGAGGGTAGGCGGAAACAGAACGAGGGCCAGGATTGGAAGCCACGCCTTTCCGAGGACGATCCCCATGACGAAATGCTGCCTAGAGTAAGCGAGGCTGACCAACGTCACTCGCCTACTGGCGCTCTAAGGCGAAAGAGCCGGAGTTGCCGTTACTGCAGGTCAGATAACCCTGGATCATTTTGCCGCCGTCAACGACTTCGGAGGTAAAATCGCAACCCACACCCTGATAAACCTGCGACGCCAGCCGTCCGGCAAAGACATTGCCCTGCACCTGGCCTTGCATCACGCCGGCATCGCCTGCATTGTCGGCATAGGTGCCGCTGACCTGATCGCCGGTTTGTTGATAGGTCGTTTGGACGACGGATGTGCCTCCCAACAGGGTCATCGCCAAGCCCTGATACGTGCCAGACACCAACCCTATTCCCGGCCCACTTGGCGTTGCCGGCGGCGTCATGACCGGTTCCAGTCGATCTTCGGGAGTGGGTTTCGATGGCGGCTTCGGTTCCTCCGAGAGCCGCACACCCCAGCTATCCAAGGCAAACCTCGCCACCACGGCGGGTACGGCGGTGTTAAACTTGGCGCCCGCCTGCGTCACAATGCCCACGACCCTGCCTTGGAACAAGACCGGTCCACCCGAGTTGCCCTCATCGGCTGTGCCTGAGAAGGAGAGGGCACTCCCCCGGCGGCCCGAAAGCGTACCCGTGGTCACTGTCCACATAGACCCTTCCGCGCGTGGGAAGCCGATCAAGGTAATGGGTTCGCCGCCGCTGACGGCGGCCGTCTGGTCGAGAGTCAAGGCCACGAGATCGGCGGGAAGCTTTCCTTCGACGAGAATTGCAGCTAATCCGGCCGGATCGCCTCCCTCCAGCCCCAGCACGCGAGCGCGGAAGGAGCGGTGCGGCGCGGCCCAGAAAAACACGTTCGGCTGTGGATCGCCTTCGATGACATGGGAGGCCGTGACGATGTAGACATGGTCCTCCTCCACCTTGACGACGACCCCGGAGCCGACCCGATTCGTGCCTTCCACCTGCGCCGTGATCTTGACGACGCCCTTCTTGATCTGCCCGATATCCTGGGCCGACAGCGAATCAGGGAACGAGGCTGAGGAGAGGGAGAGCAAGAGGATAAGGACGAAAGTCACCAACCGCCGAGGCAGATCCAAGTCAATCGAGAGGAACATCCTTCGCATCCCAATCAACGCGGTGTTGGAATGACCATTGTAGTTGAGCATGATCTCATACAGCACCAAGCCGGCCAAGCACTGGCACGCGCACCAGATGACCGGCGATCGCCCTTATCCTTCCCCTCACGGTCGAACGGAATGAACAACCAAGCCTTCGGCGGAAGCGGCGTTCAGCAAGTCACCGTCTGCGGCAATCAAAGCAATGGCTTCTTCCAGTTCTTCTCGAAGACCAAGCGCCGAGGCCAGGTGAAGCGCATCCAGGGTGCGGAGCTTATATTGCTCAATGAGCGCGGCACCACGAGTGATCACTTCCTCGTGTACCGGCACTCGGAGATAAGAGGACCAATCTTGTCGAAAAGTTTGCAGGATGGATCGAGCGACGGACTCTGAAAGACTGCCCTCACGCCGCCGCCTCATGACCGCAGAGTAGACCTCGGTAAAGGCGATCATGCAGGTAGCTGCCGATTCAGCTTGCCACCGCTGGACAGTTTCAGTGCCTCGCTCGACGATGTACTGTTTGACCAAGGCGCTGGTGTCCCAATACAGCATCAATCAGCGCTCCGGTCTTCCATGATGGCCTGGGTAAGGCCGACTGGCCGTTTGGTCCGGACAGGCCTCACACGCCTCCGCGGAGTCGAAGGAAGGAGAATCCGACCTTGTGCGGCCAGGCGAGCGAGCCGCCCTTCCCGGGTCTGGGCCTCTTCGTCTAGGCCGTGAAGCACCGCGACGGGCTTCCCGCGTTCCGTGAGAATGACGTTGTGCCCTTGCTTGACCAGGCGCACATAATGTGTGAGCCGGCTTTTAAGCTCTCGGATGCCAACGGTATTCATAGGTGACCAGTGTAGTCACATTCAGAACGCCACGCAAGCCTGGTCCATGGTCGTGATGACGCCCGGACAGTCTTGCCACGAGACTGCTTGAGGCAATACGAGGCCGGCCAGGGGACGGAAATCCTTGCCCCGAACGGGCTGTCAGTCAAGGCGGCCGCCGAGGCCCTTGGCGTGTCCCGGCCCACCCTGTCCAATCTACTCAACGGCCACGCCGATCTTTCCGGCGACATGCCCTTGCGCATCGAATAGGCCTTGACCCGCACTATTCACGATGACTTCTACTGCAACCGCCGTGCGACCCGTTGCTGCCGAAGAGCAACGGGTGCCTCGGCTGCGACAAGGCTGGCCACGATTTGAAGGCGGCCAACCGGGCGGGCTCACCGCTCGGTCGGTCAACAGACTATTTCAAGTCTGCCTCCCTTCCTCGCGGCTCCGCGCGCCCGTCTCGCATGCATCTCCACGGTTTCGTCACGAACTCTCGTGAATAGTGCGGGTTGGGCGTCAAGATGGACACGCTCATGCGGATGCAGTCTTCGTATGACATCGCCCGGACCAGGAAACGAGCACGGACCATCAAGGTGCGACGCTACCTTCACACGGCAGGGGCTCCGGCCCGGTAGCAGGCCGATCTTTGTCTGCTCGACACATCACCCGTTCCTCCCTAGCCAGATTCTCCGTTCGTCTTGAGCATCATTCTCGGTCGTCCTGAGCTTCATTCTCCGTTCGTCCTGAGCCAGTCGAAGGACGAACGGCCTCCGGACGCACTGTTCAGAGGCTGCGGTGAGCCTATTGAGTCGGACGCTCCCCTCTCGCCAAGCGAGAGACTTCCGCCCAATCCCCCCGCATCATGGCTTCCTTCTTCTTGCGGCTCCAGCCCTTGATCCGCCGTTCAGAAGCCAAGGCCTCCTCCCGGGTTGAAAAGACCTCGGAGTAGAGGAGCGTTATTGGGCATCTCGTCGCCGTGTAGCCGGTCACCTGGCCGGTATGATGTTCGGCCAGACGCTTTTCCAGATCATCGGTATGCCCGGTATAGTACGACCCGTCGGCGCAGCGCAAGACATACACCCAGAAGCTCATGGAACTCGTCCGGAATTACTGTCGTGCCTCACACATGTGTTCATAATCCGTTTGTGCTGAGCCCTTCGATCAACCGACCGTTCGTCCTGAGGCTCTCGAAAGAGACGGTTGGTGTTCTCAGGACAGGCCCTTCGACCGGCTCAGGACAGGCCCTTCGACCGGCTCAGGGCGAACGGATTATTACCGGAACCTACGGGACGCAACACTGGCACCAGGAGCCGCCGATCGGGGCTTGTTGGCCCCTCGCGAGAAACACCGAAGAACAAGAGAAAAGGGAACAGGGACAGAGGGTAAAGGGAATCACGGAACGTCCTGGGCACAGCGGAACCCGATATTGACGTACCGGTACGTAGGTGCGCCCCCGAGTCGGTACGCGGATCGCACGATGTCCGGTCCAAGGTTCCAGGACCCACCGCGCAGCGCCCGATATTCGCCGCTAGAGGACCCTTTCGGATTGCGTTCCGGGCTCTTGGCGTAATAGGTCTCGTCATACCAGTCCGCCGTCCACTCCCACACGTTCCCGATCATGTCGTGCAGCCCATATGGATTGGCTTCATACGACCCTACCGGCGCCGTTCGTACAAATCCGTCGTCGTAGCCGGTCATAATGGTGAAGGCTGAATATTGTCGCTTGATGGACTCGTCGGCAACATTCGCCACACGACGCGAGCCGGGGTTCCCATCTCCCCACCAGTACCTGGTTTCGCTACCGGCGCGCGCGGCATACTCGAACTCCGCCTCGCTGGGCAGCCGCTTACCTGCCCAACGGCAATAGGCCTGGGCGTCCTCCCAGGAGACGGATACCACGGGATGCTCAGCCCGGTTCGAGACGAACACTGTGTCGCCCCCCTCCGGTTTCCGCCAATTCGCGCCGCTCACTTCCTCCCATTTGCCAGCAGATGTGAGGGTGTACGCCTTCCCCTCCTTTTCCGACGTGGTGCGGTAACCAGTGTCGCGAACGAACTGCTCGA
The DNA here is from genome assembly GCA_040981105.1 of Nitrospiraceae bacterium. Taxonomy (GTDB): domain Bacteria; phylum Nitrospirota; class Nitrospiria; order Nitrospirales; family Nitrospiraceae; genus Nitrospira_G. Next base: position 34,045 of record JANRMO010000036.1, on the reverse strand, counting down.
AGCGGGTATTCGTCACCTCATACTTATCCAGATAAAAAGCGTCCAGCGAGACGCGATGGCGCGGGTGTTCGTCCTTGTCTCCTTCGCCATCCGGCGACCCCATCCAGAATTCCCCGGCCGGCACCAGCGCCATCGGCGCGCCGTCCTTGCCGGTCATCCCGCGGGACTCTTGCGTGCCGGTGCGATCCCGGTCCTCCACCGGGACGTTCCAGCCCCGCAGTGCCTCCAGGACGATGGTGGAAGGCGAGGCATAGCCAAACCCACCGGCAACACTCGTGACAACACCGACCACCTTGCCGTTGAGCATCAACGGACCACCGGAATTTCCTTCGTCGGCGGTCCCGGTAAACACCAGATCGGCTCCCTTGCGGCCGGCGATCTTTCCGTCGGTGACCAACCACGGCACGCCGACGACCTGATGAAATCCAATGATCGTCACGGCGTCCCCGTCTTTCACCCGTCGTGCCGCCTCAATTCCCAACGCACGCACACCAGCCGGAAGCGTTCCCCGCACGATCAAAGAGGCCAATCCTTTCGGATTCTGGCTATCCAGACCTCGGGTGGAAGCGTCAAATGAGCGATGGGAGTCGATGAAGAACGCGACCTTCGGTTGTGGATCGCCTTCGACCACATGCGAGGCGGTGACGATGTACGCCGCATCATTCCGCAGGGCCACGATGACCCCCGTGCCGATTCGTTCCCTTCCGTCGACGCGAGCGGTAATTTGCACCACCCCCGTTTTCAACGCGTCGTGCTCGTTGGACTCGGCCTGCAGGGGGCTGCTGCTAACGAGGACGAGCAGCATGAAGAGTACGATGCACCGGGTGACCCTGCCGAACCCCCACCACCTTTCGGCATAAGGACTATGGCAGGATACCGGCATACGTTCGCTCCGTTGCATGGCCATTGAAGGAGAGGACGGTTTATCCCTTTTGTCTTGTTGCCTCGATTCCGGACCGGCCCTGGACCAGTGCTCGGGTCGCTTGGCCGATCCGGCATCAAGGTGGTGCGTTCTTCGGCTGACTTGAATGTGCTCGCGTCAGCCCGGGATCGGTCTGGACGCCCGACAGCGCACTCCGTGTCTCCCCTATGAAGACTCGAACTCCGGCCATCGGGCAGGCGTCTTGGGCACATCGGAACCCGATATTGTCGTTCCGGTTCGTAGGTGTGTTCCTGTTCCGGTTCGCGGATCGCACGTTGTCCGGTTCATTGTTCCAGGACCCACCGCGCAGCGCTAGAACGACCGACCCCGCATGGCAGGACTGACGCCCGCCATACTCTGCTCGCTCATCAATGCGTATCTCCGAGCATCCGTTCACTCACTGTGCCGTTTTTCCCAAAATTCTCGCACACAGGCGCGCCGTATCGGCATACGCCGCATGCGAGATCCAACTACGGATACATTCCCGCCGCTGCGCTTCTAACATGCGCCCGTTGGCGACGGCCTCACCATAGCGGCGGAGCCGCCGCTTGAATCGCCGGACATTGCCGGCATCGAGCCGGCGATGAGTCGGAAAGATCCGATAACCCAGGAACGTGACCCCTGCGCTGGCCGGAGCCACGAAACACTTGCGCGGATGCAGCCGCAAGCGCAACCGTTCGCCGAACGCCTCGATCGCTGCGCGTGTTTCGTGGAGACGCTCCTTGTCGTCATCGAAAACAAGCAGATCGTCCACGTAGCGGACATAGCCAGGCACTCGGAGTACTTCTTTCACATAATGGTCCAGCTTGTCCAGGTAGACATTCGCGAAGAACTGGCTCGTCTGGTTCCCGATCGGAATGCCCCGCCGCCTCTCATAGGGGGTGAACAGGCCATCGCCTGGAAAATAATGAAGCGATTCCGGTTGCGGATTACTGCCTTGCACGATCGTCCGCACCAACCACAAGACCGACTCATCCCAAATCCGTTCGGCAATCAGGCCCATGAGAATCTCATGATCGATGCTCGGGAAATATTTCTCCACGTCGCATTTGAGGACGTACCGGAATCGTCGGGCATAGCTGGATGCCCGCTCGACGGCCGCGTGCGTCCCCTTGCCTTTGCGACAGGCGTAAGAGTCGAAGAGAAATCCTCGGTCGAACAGCGGCTCGATGACATTGCACAGGGCATGATGCATGACTCGGTCGCGGAACGGCGCCGCGCTGATCAATCGAGCCTTCTTCTCGCGAACGAGAAACGTGCGATAAGGTCCGGGGCGATAGGTACGGGTGACCAATTCCCGCTGCAAGCCATGCAGCTCTTCTTCCAGATTCAGGGAGAAGGCAGCCACGTTCGGGCGGAACCGCTTGCCTCGGCTGGCCAGGCGCGCCGCCTCCAGCAGATTCGAGAAACTGGCGACTCGGGCAAACAAGACGCCCATCGATCACCTCGCTTGCGCTTTCGTCCAGCCGCCGATTTGGCGTCCCAACTCGACCAGTTCGCCGGAGATGAACTCGTACTGTTTCAAACTGGTGAAACCTAAGTCCTTGCCCGCACGCACGAGCAAACGCAGGACCTGCACATCCGTATTGGCCCGGTGCAAATGCTCCCGCTTCTCTCGTGAGTAGGCGGCCAGGACTAGCGCCTCCAGCACGGCCAGCATGCGGGACTCGATCCGATCGCCCAGGACAAACCGATGGGAGCGGGGAAATTTCCCCACATGCCCGATGAGCCACAGGAGCATGTCATAGGCTTTCGTCACGGCGGCGGGAAGGGTCCCGGGACTCTCATCTCTCATGGTGACTCCGATCTCGGCCTATGGATTCGGGGCCCCGACGACCACATGGGCCGCTGTGAGGATGTGTGCCGCATCACTCTCCAAGCGAACGATAATGCCCGTTCCTGGCCGCTTAGACTCAACTCTGACCACCTCTAATTGCAGACCCGCGACGCCCTGAGCACACACGAAGCCACCTTGTGCACTCCAAGAATCATAACCAGGCAGGTCACAACACTGATTCGGACCCTCACCTCTTAAACTCCTTCCACAGCCGATAGGCGCCGAGGCTGGTGGTGAACACGGCCGCGATGATGGTGACAAACACCGCCAGCCGCGCGTTGTGCCACAGGGCATCGAATGCAGTGAGCCGGTGCTTCTGAATCGCAAGCTGGCCCGTTTTCGTGCGGATCTGCTCGGCCAGGCCATTGCCGACCACAGCCAGTCCCTTGCCGTCAGGCGACAGGGTGATGCGCTCGATGGTGAACTTCTCCAGCCGCTCCAAGCCAATGGCCTCATCCTCTTTGAGCGGCAGGCTGCCGAGATGCGGATAATCGGGGAATTTGATCGTGCCCTGTCCGGTCAGCGCGCTGACCCGCTCGCCGGATGTCTCCTGCTTGGTGAAGTCCAATGTCGTCACAGGTACGCCGCTCAAGAGTGCCGTCGCCGATTCGTGCGAGGTAAAGGTCGGCGAGAGGATCAGTCCATCCGATGCCGCGGCTATCTCCATCCAGGAGGCTCGGTCCGGCAGGGTAATCCGATAGGTCAGCTCGTCGTGTTTCTGAAACGGAACGTCAGTCACGCCGCGCAGCTCTGCATGGTCCGCAATCAACCGGAACGGATCATGAATCGAGAGGTTCGTCGTCTGCTGCCCGGCAACTTTCATCGTGAGCCCTTGCGTCCCCCCGCGCGTGGCCAACATGACGCGCGTTCCCGGCGCCACCGGCAGGGGGTCGAGATGGATGGTGTCCTTTTCTGCGGCGAGCCCCTCCACCGTCACCCGTGGATGGCGCGTACTGTCCTTGGCGCTCACGGTGACCTTGGAGTTCGTGGCGGTCAGGGGCTTCCAGGCCGATGGCGGAAAGTCATCCGTTTCGACCTGATATTGCGACGGATCGGCCACTTCGATCCGTTCCGGTTCAAAGGCCATCGTGGCAAACTTCTCGATGGCGATCGAGCGGAGCCCGATCCCGCCCAAGGTCGTCTTGCCTTGCCCCGTCGCCCCGACCTCGAACTCCACCCGTTCCGTGGTCAGTTCGACTTGGACCCGCGCGGCAAGAGGCCACAGCATAAGCCCAACCGCCACGATCGCCGCTATGGCCGTCGGCAGACTCACGAGCCAGAATGGATGCAGTCGTTTCCAGCAAGGTCTCAGCCCGAGTTGGACTTGCCTTGGCGGACTCTTGACGAGTCGTTCGATATCGTTGAGGAGTTGCGAAAATCCAGGATGATCGATGCCCGCTTCCCAATCCACGAGGGATTGAAAGGTCCGTTGGGTAAAGCCGAGCGGGATGTCGCTCTTGTCAATTTTGACGGGGAGATATTTTTCTTGATTCTTGGCTTCGGCGGCTTCCGCTTGGACCCATTCGGACTCGACAGAATGCTCGGACCACACGACAATCGCGCATTTCGCCGCTCCGAGTTCCTGCCTGATGACGGTGTTGAACGATCCGCCGGTGGGAATGTTGCGATCCCACCAGACGGACCAGCCATAAGTTCCCAATGTCTTGGCAAGCTGCTCGACCCAGGGACGGTCCTTGCTCGAATAGCTGATGAAGATGTCGCTCATGGGCGAGACTCAGGTCTCGATGGCACACTATCGTGCTGTAGGCCGGTGAAAGAACCGCACGGTCTGTTGCAGGGGCTGATTCGTGTCGAGAAAATAGCCGTTACAGACCAGGGAGTACTGGCCTTCCCTCGCGCCTCCCGCGTCCCACCGCACGGTGAAGGGACGGCCGCCGGGAATACGGCGAAACGATTGTGTCATGCGTTCCGACGGTTCACCTTCCCGATAGATCTTGCAGGACAGCCGCGCGTCTCCGTTGGTTTTCATCGTGAAGAGATAGCCGCCGATTTTGTCGGGTGGCTGCGCGTGATAGAGAATCGCCGGTGCGATGTCCTCGACCGAGGCCGGCGTGTCTTTCTTGAGACGAATCAACACGCCTAGATCGTACACGTTGAGCTTCTGATCCAACTGCCGCAACACCGTTCCCGTCGGCCAGGTGAACTCATTCACCGACATGGCCTGCCAGCTCTTCGCCGGTTTCACTTTGTCGAGCCAATAGTACAGTCGGTAATCCTGCTCCCGGACGGTCAGATGAACACGATTCTGGCCTTGGAGGTAGAATGCGACCCGGAGCTGGTCGGGCAGTTGATCGGCCGGCTCTTGATAATCGGCCAGGACGGAGATGAGTTCGATGTCATAGCCGGAGACCGGCTTGGGTCTGACACCCTCGAAGCGATCACCACGGTTTTGATAATCCAGGCTTGATTCGGCGCCAAGAGCCTGAGGCAGCAGGAAGAGAACGAGAAGGAAAAGGACCTGTGTGAACTTGAGAACCATGGCAGACACCGAAGGGCGGGTCATGAGCCACAGATGCGATCGAAATCAGAAGTCATTTCCAAACCATCCGCCCACCCGGTCGATCAACTCACCGCAGGTTTCGACGGGCTCAGGGCGAACGGACATGCTCTTGAAAGCATCCTATTTCTCCGTTCGTGCTGAGCCTGTCGAAGCACGGTCAAGAGGTTTGATATGACTTCTAGCTCGCCGGCCTGGATTGGGCGGTAGTGTAGCGGATATGGGTACGTGAATCTAGCGAGCTAAAACGGACTTGGGCAGGACGAGAGAGAAATACGTGTATTTCGGGGAGCTTTCCTTAATCGCTTTCATCCGGGGAGCCTGCCGGATTGGGCCAGGTCTTGGTTTTGATCTCATTCGATTCACGGCTTGAGATCAAAGCTCGGGCAGTGTCGTGGACGAACCAAAGAGAAATGTCGTCGATCCGTTGTCAACAATTCATTGATCTTGAGCCGTTCCGCCACGGCCACAACCGAGGCGTCCACAAATCCGAGAGCGGCGTCTGAATATTTCGCCATCACCTCGACGGTTCGCGTCAGATCGTGAATACTCAAAAATTCGACCTTCACTTCCTTGCGATGCAGGGAACGGGCGAATTCTATCTCCACGTGCGCACCTAAATGAGCATCGATCAAATAGCACGCCTCCGGCAGCACCGTGATCGGCACAATGAGGCGTCGAGGGAGAGCCGTCAAGAACGCGACGATGCGCTCATGCCAACTGTCATCCCGATCAACCATGGCGTACAGAGGACCAGTATCCACCAGAATGGGCTTCATTTCTTCAATTTATGGGGAGCGGTCCAGAGAAGCTCTTCGACCCGTTCGGCGATATCCTTTCTCCCGCTTCTCCCGATGCCGAGAAACGATGGGAGAGCTCCTGAGCCCTGATGTCTATCGACAAATTCTTCCAGCGCGCGCCGAATCGCAGCCGACACGCTGATGCGCTCTTTCTTCGCGATGTGTCCCAACGCGTCCAACAAGGCCTCATCGGCAAAAATAGTCGTTCGTTTCATGCATACACCAACGTATGCGATATAGTACAATTATGCGCATACATCGTCAAGGCTGGAAATTTCACAGGCTGCTCGTGCAACCGGCAAGAGACACGGGCCTGATGGAAGCTCCGGCCACGATGGTGGTGAACCGCTGGTGTTTCAGCGCTTCGTTTTACTCAATCTCATCCGGAAGGCCGCCCGATTTCGCCACATCTTCCGTCTTGATCTTGTCCGGATTGAATTTCTCGGCGGCCTGTCTCATCTTCTGGATGGTCTCGTCAAAGGCGGGCGGCGGCGCGTCCTTCGGGCGGAAACGAATCGGGTTCACGCGCGCGACGACGAAACTCTTGAGATACGGACTGGTGAGGCCGCGCGCTTTCAAGGCCTCGACCTGTTTGATCACCTGATCGTCCAGCTCCAGCACCGTCTTGGCCCGCTGCTGCCGGACCGTCATCGCCGCCTGCATGGGTCTGGTGAGGAACGCATCCACCCGTTTCAACACCGGATGATACGCGCCGCCGCTGAATCGGGGTCGCTCCTCATAACAGAGCCCTAACGTGATCAACGCCGGCTCCTCGAACTCCAGGGCATAGGTCTCTTCGGACGATTCATCGAGGCGGGCGAGCTCCCGATACATCCGGATGACCTCCAGCGATTTCTCCCGCAGGTTATGCGCCTTCTCCGTATTGAGGGCCAGAATCTGATAGGCTGCGGCCGGCTCGGGAACCACAATGGCGGTGATGCTCTTCGCTCCCAGCGTTTTCATCGACGAGAGCCGGTGGTGGCCGTTGGGTGTCCAATACTTGATCCCGCCCTCCGCATGGGCTCCGGCGCGCACGGCGATGATTGGATCGAGGAACCGCCCCAGCTTGCTGATGACGGCCTCCAACTTGCGCACATGGGTATCCGACAGATTCCGCTGGTAGGGCGTCGGGGCGACCAGGTCGATCGGAAGCGCCGCCATGACCAGCCACTTGCCTCCGTACGGCTCCCGATACGTCGCCAGCGCCTTGCCGCCGTCCTCTTCGATGGTCCGATGCAATGAGATCACGTCGCCGGGCGGAGCCGCGGCCTGCAACTCGTCCGCGGCCAGCCCAACCGATGCGCCGGACGGCTTCCTGCGCCGTCGTCCTCCGGTCGATGCAGCCTTTTTCGGTTTCTTTTCAACCATGGCAGTCCGCTTATGGTAGGGCATCACTCGAAGAGAAAGAAAGCCCCGGCACCCCCGGCACGGCCTTTCCTGATAGCATGAGGAGGAGGGACTCATGAACCGAATCATCAAGGTCGGTCACCGCGGAGCTGCCGGCTACGCACCGGAAAATACCTTGGCCTCGCTGCAATACGCGATCAATCTGGGCCTCGACTTCGCCGAGTTCGATGTCCGCCGGTCGCAGGACGGCGTGCTGATCCTCCTGCACGACAAGACGGTGGACCGGACGACCAATGGCAAGGGCCCCGTGGACCAGTTCTCCTTCCGCGATCTGAAGGCGCTGGATGCGGGGCACGGGAACTCGATTCCTTCGGTAGAGGAAGCCTTGCGCCTGGCGGATGGGAAGATCGGCCTAATCCTTGAACTGAAAGCGCCGGGCATTGCACAGGACTGCATCGAGACCGTCCGGCATCTCCGGTTTCACGGTCCGGTGATCTATGCATCGTTCTTGCTGGAAGAGCTGGCCAGCCTCCACGATGCCGATCAGCGGGTATCGCCCATGGCGTTGTTCTCCAACCTTCCTTCGGATCCGCCCGGCGTCGTCGCCAGAGTGCGTCCCACCCACGCCACCCATGTCGGCCTCCGGCGTGACACCGTGACGCCGGAACTCATCCAGGATCTGCACCAAGCCGGTCGGCTTGTCTTCGCCTATACGGCCAACGAGCCGGCGGACATCGAGCAGCTCAAGACTTCCGGCATCGACGGAATTATCTCGGATTACCCCGACCGACTTTGACGGAATTTGGCGAAGGGTGAGACATCCGCTTATTTGATTGTTTGTCCGGCTCACCCGTGAGACCGGAGAGAGAGGCCCGTTTCAACCCGATGGCCTGAACCGCTTGAGGAGGCTTCGAGGAATGTCGAATGAATAGCGGATCTGAACGGCAATGTATTTCTGGATCAGCCCTGCGCGATCAAGGGGCCGATCCTCTTCACGATAGACGGCGAACTCGTAGTCCCGCCAACGGACCGCGAGCCCGATGATCCAATCCAACTCGGTCGGCCTCAGGTTGTTGCTGGCTTCGCGGTCGGAGAAAAGATTGGCATCGGCATACAGCACGACCTTGTTCTTATAGAGATCAAAATCCGCGTGCGCGACATAGCGAAAGAGCGCCAGCCCGGTGTTGTCGGGGCGGGCAAAGTAGTTATGGTTATAAAACAGCCAGCCGGCGCCCGCATAGGCGGTCAGGTTCTGGTGGGGGAATCTCCTGCGCCACCAGGCTGAGTCTTGGATCGCCACAAAGCGGCCGGTCGCTAACACATCCCCGTACTCCTGAGAGAGCGTTCGCCGATCGAGCCCCGCATCGCGCTCGTACTGAATCCGCCAACTCCAGCGATCGATGGAGCCGGTAAACGCATAGGTCCCGTCCCACTCGGACAACTCGATCCAGCCGTTCGTCCGATCCGAGAAAAAGTTCTGATCGGTATAGAACTGCAAGTACTCCTTGTACAGGTCGGTTTCCAAATGGATCATGTGCCGGAGCCCGACCAGGCCGGTGTTGTCGGGACGGGCGGCAAAGGTCGGATTGTAGGGGAACGCCGCCGTGAGCAAATAGCCGCTGAACAACGATTCTTGCTCTGGATCGTTGGAATCCGGCCCCTCCATCGACGGCAGCGGCCTTCCGTATTTCTCCAGGGCCGCCGCCGGGAGCGGTTCAAAACAAAGCCACGCGAGGACGAGACTCGCCCACCAGGCAGCCGCAATCCGGCGATGGCGTGTTTCTCGGGAAGGACCGGCCATAAGAATCCTCTGTTCGCGCCGGTGCGAGCGAGAGCGAGAGGATGGGAGTCGGACAGAGTGCCCAGTCCTCAAGTCACGAAGGCACGGAATCCAGATTGTTCTTTACCAGAAATTCGCGCGAAAGATCGATGAAGAAACGGTTACGAGCAGGGATCGAAAATGGCTTCGCATTGGTCGGTCGCATCGGTCGAGGAAGGCACCGATTGGTACTGGGCGGCGGTCACGACATCACCTTCAAGCGAGACAGTCGCCCAACAGGCAGGGTGGAGGGCCGGCACCGTGCTCTTCGACCCCACAACCGACCGCTCAAGGATGGGCGTATGCCGGTAATAGGTCAGGAGGGCATGGTCCGCCTGGTTGGTTTCGCGGAGCGGGGGGCCGGCACAGGCGAGGAGGTCTTGCCGGGTCTTTCCAATAATGGCCCGCTGATTGGGGAACAGCTCGTTCTGCCCGTTCTGACTCGGAGGTGTCGCACAACCGACGATCCAGAGAACCCCTAGAGCGACAAGTAGGAGTCGGGAGATCGTCTGGCGATAAGAACGGGAGGTCATGCCGTTCATCGGTCGTCTCCCCGAGAAACTCAACAATGAAAGAGGCAATGCATTGCCACAAACGGCACGGGCCACCGATGCTGACGAGGCGGGAGGTGGCCCGTGGTTGGCGCTTGTGACGCCAAAGGTAGCTGTTCAGTTGTCATTCGGACTCGCGCAAGGAGGAACCGCGTCGCTTCTGACCTCGGGGGAGACGTTCGTCAATCCCAGGCGCTTGCGTTCCTCATGCACAGGACCGCTTCTCCGCTCATCACTCGCGTGTGGCTGTTCTTGCTGTCTCGTGCCGAGAGGCACAGCCGGTGGAGAATCGGCCTGCATGACCGAGCAGAAGTCTAGTCCTGCCTCGGCGAGCCAACCTGACCCGGTGGCGTCAGATCGCTCATGGCGCACCCCCTTTCATCGTGGAATGATCCGGGGTTCTATCAACAGGCGCGCGCTGTTTCGTCCCCGGTACCCTTCCGATCGTATTCACCCGCGGCCATCGATATTCGATGACTCGATCTGAATCGTAACGACTGTCGGGACGCAGTCCCTATCTACTCCTGTTGCACAACCCTGTCAACGTCGAAAATATCCCGATCGGATGGCCGAATTTCGCAGCATGTTTTCTGGCCGCCCTCGCGACGGGTCCCTAACCATAGCGCCCGCTTCAGCGGGCAGCGTCGAGGCTAGTCAATCACGAGCCGCTCCCAATCGATGTCCGCCGACGGCTTGGGGCGGCCCAGTCTCATCGCTTCCAGCGCTTCCACCACCACATACGCGACAAGCAGATTGCGAAACCACTTTCTGTTCGCCGGTACGATGTACCAGGGTGCCGCGTCGGTGCTGGTCTTCGAGATCACATCCTCGAAGCCCCGGAGATACTCGTCCCACAGTTTCCGTTCCTCCAGATCGCCTTCGTTGAACTTCCATCGTTTCTCCGGATTCTGAACGCGCTCCAGCAGCCGCCGTTTTTGCTCGTCTTTGGAAATGTACAGGAAGAACTTCAGAATCGCGGTTCCGCTTTCGGTCAACAGCTCCTCGAATTCTCTGATCTGGTCGAACCGGCGCTTGGCCACCCGGTCGGAAATCAGGCCGTGGACGCGCGTGACAAGCACATCTTCATAGTGAGAACGGTTGAAGATGCCGATCTGCCCCTTTGCCGGCACCTCTTGATGGATGCGCCACAAGAAGTCATGGCTCAACTCTTTCTCGGACGGAACCTTAAACGAGACGACTTTGCAGCCTTGCGGGTTGATGCCCGAGAGGACGTGCTTGATCGTGCCGTCCTTGCCGCTGGTATCCATGCCTTGCAGGACGATCAACAGCGCGCGATCTCCGTTCGCATAGAGTCGTTCCTGGAGCGCGCTGATACGTTCGATGAGCCGCGCCGTCTGCGCCTTGGCCTTCTCCTTGCTTCGCTCGTGCTTCTTGTAGTCGCCGGTCTCGTCGGGGTCCCAGCGATCCAGATGCAACCGCGTTCCGGGTGTGATGCGATAGGCGTTGCTGGTCACGAGTCGCGAGCCTTGGCCATTACGGTGCGGTTCGTGGAGCGGGGGCCGATTTGGGAGCCGCTCCTGGGGTCGCCGGCGCAGCCTTCCGACTGTCGACCCCGCCCATGAGCGTGTCGTTGTCCATCCTCTTGTATCCAGGAGGGGGAGCGAAGAGACTCTCTTCCAATCCCCGCGGCTCGATCTTCGTCGCCTCCAGCCGAGATTCCTCCTGGCCGTCTTTGCCTCGGACGATCACGCGCAAGGGGAAGGCGCCGCTCTTGGCTTGATCCAGCAGCCAAGCCGGCAGCTCCAATGGACTCCTGGCATCGCCCGTCATCAGCCCAGCCAGCGCCGGGTTACCGAGCCCCTTGGCGAGGCAGACTTCCTCGGACACCCCATCGGCCTTATCCTTCGAGACATACAGCTCGCAGATATGGCCGGCCACCTTTCCGGTTTTCCCGGTGCGGGTGATGAGGAGATCGTCGAGCAGCTTCTTGGCCATCTCGGATGGCAGCTCTTCCATGGGAAAGACATAGTACATCTGGTCATCGGGCTCAACGCCGAAACCCTGTTGGGTCTTGGCGTCGAACACCAGCACGCCCTTATCGTCCGCGTCCGTGTCGTTCTCAAGCCGGAGCCGGTCGCCCTTGATCGCCAGCACATACTTCTCGGGCGTCCCCATGGCCGTGCTGCGCATCTTGATCAGTCCCTCGAAATCACCGGCGTGACCGGGCCCAGACAGACCGGTGGTCGCGAGGCACGCAGCAAGCATCCACCGAATGGGCACCAGAAGATCCCTCCGCCTGAATTCTCGAAGCACGAGAGGATTCATCGCGCGACCGGCCGTCCGGCCGTCATGACTCCCGGAGACTCGCCGATCGTGTGCGGAGACGACCGCGTTGACAGACGTTCCACCAGATCGGCCAGCAGACGCGCCACCTGCTCTTGATCGGCCAGGTAGAACTGGGCGCACGAGTCCCGCTTCTTTCCGATACGCACGGTCACCATGGAGGCATCGGGGAGCGCGAATACGTCTTCATCGGTCTCATCATCCCCCACATAGAGCGCCGTCGTCGTGTTGAGGTGGTGCATGAGCGAGCGAATCGCCGCTCCCTTATCGGGGGACCCGGCCGGGACGGCATTGACCACGCCTTTCCCCTGGATGATCCGGGGCGCCGGGGTCAGGCGGGAGAGCGCCTCCTTCGCCTTCCGCCTCGCGAGCGCGCTGTTCCGCGTCCCCCGAAAATGGAGGGTGAGCGAATAGGTCTTGTCCTCAAGCGTGATGCCCTCGTCGTGAAGCTGGGCGAGAGACGCTCCAAGCTGTTCTCGCCAGGATCGCGACACGATCCGGGCTTGATCTCGGACCGTTGTCTCATCCGGCGTTCCTTCCAGTCCGTGATTTCCAATGAGATAGGGCACGGTTCCGTCGATCCTCGACCGCAAATCCTCCAGCGCTCGTCCGGAGATCACCGCCGTCGGAGCCAGCCGCCCAAGGTCGTGGAGCGCCTGTCGGACCTCCGACCTGAGCTTGGCGTGGTCTCGTTCGCGGACAATCTCCGCCAGGGTGCCGTCGAAATCAAACGCATAGAGAGCTCTGGTCCGGCTGAGTGCCTCCAACTGCGCCAGTCCTCTCTCGGAAAATAGCTCGATCATCGAAGGGATTCCCTCTCAGCCTGCGTTATTCATGCCGCGGGCTATTCATCGTATTATCGTGTCGTGGTATCGTGACTGCGGCGGCGGAGAGACCCGCTGTCCGTATCGCTATTCCTCCGCGCTCATGGTCGCCGTCGGAGAAATCCCCTCGACTGGCCGGGCTCGTCGCCACGGCGTATACGCCGTGGCGCGAGGAGCCCTCATGAATAATGCGGGCTAATGGCTTGATCGGGCTGCGTGACCTTGCGCATCACCCGCTGGCGGTGCCGGATACGCGCCGCGTCCATCAACATGCGGCCGGCCCACCGGTAGACGTTGAATTCCTGAATCAAGCCTCTCATGCTGCGCATGCGCGTCCGTTGCTCGGCCGGCGGCATCGTTAAGGCTAAATGCAGAGCCGCCGCGCACTGGTCGATATTGTAGGGGTTCACGACCAACGCCTCCGGCAATTCGCGAGCCGCACCGGTGAACTGGCTCAAGATCAGCACGCCCTGCTCGTCGTCCCGCGCGGCGATGAATTCTTTCGCCACCAGATTCATGCCGTCGTGCAAGCTGCTCACCATGCAGAAGTCCGCCCCGCGATAGTATCCGAACGTTCGCGGCGGCTCATGGTGCTCCATGTTGAGATAAATCGGCCGGTAATCCTCCCGTCCGAATCGCCGGTTGATCGTGTCGGCCAAGGTTCGCACCTGGGCGGCGAATTGTTGGTACTGCTCGATGATCGAGCGGCTCGGTGCGGCCACCTGAACGAACGAGAACCGCCCGATCCATTCGGGCTGCAATTCCAGCAATCGCTCCACGGCCATGAACCGTTCGAGGATGCCTTTCGTATAGTCCAATCGGTCCAAGCCGATTCCGATCAGCCGCTCAGGCTCGATGCCGTGCCGCTCGCGGATTTGCCGACGGCATTCATCGATCGGCGGTTGGCCGGCCAGCCAGCGGCTGGGCCATTCGATGGAGATGGGGTAGGGGTTCACCGCCGTGAGCTTGGTTCCGTATGAAATCGTCGAGCTGTCGCGGTCGATGCGGGCTTCCAGGTACCGATCGACGCTGTCGAGAAAGTTGTTGCCGTGGACCCTGGTATGGAACCCCAGGATGCTACTGCCCAAGAGCCCGTCCAAGAGATCTTCCCGCCAGGGGCAGATACCGAACAGCTCGGCATTGGGCCAGGGAATGTGCCAGAAGGTGATGATGGTCGCATGGGGCAACCGCTCCCGGATCATCTTGGGGAGCAACGCAAAGTGATAGTCCTGGACCAGGACGACCGGATTGTCCGTCTTGGCTTCCGCCTGCACCGCCTGCGCAAAGCGTGCGTTGATCTCGACGTAGGCCTTCCAATCGGAGGAGCGGAACACCGGGCGGACATGGGCCAGGTGGCAGAGGGGCCAGATGCCTTCGTTGGCAAATCCATAGTAGTAGCCCATCTCCTCTTCCGCCGACATCCACACCCGGCGGATATCGTAGGACGGCTCGTCCGGAGGCACCCGCACATGGTCGCGGACATCGACGGCGTCACGGTCGGCCGATCCGCTGCCGTGGGCGATCCAGGTGCCGGAACAGGCCCGCATGACCGGCTCCAGCGCCGTAACCAACCCGCTCGCCGGCACCTGTACCTCAATCTGATCCCCTCGCCAGTTATGGATATAGGGTTCGCGGTTGGACACGATGAGCACTTCATCCCCCGCCAACTGATCATGCAGGATGCGGCGCAAGGCGATCGGCGTCCAACTGATCCGGCTCTCATCGCGCAGGCGGCGATCGGCCTCCAGGTCTTGAATTAAGGCGCGCAGGTCCTTCGCCACCGGGCGCAACTCGGGGGCATGGTCTCTATCGGACGGCGCCAAGGGATTGTGCCCCTGCAGCAGATCCCGCACGCCCGCCACCCAGCCCCGCCAACTGACATGGGCCACCAACACGGTCACAAGCGAAATCACCGCACCCATGACGACAAACAGATAGAAGATATAGCGTTTAGTGTCGGCGCTCCGGCGTTCGACCCAGCTCATATCGTGAACGAGAATCAGATGCCCGAGGAACCTCCCGTCTACACGAACCGTCTGCGAGGCGATGTGCACCGGCCCCGTCGTCAGCGGCAGGACGGTGGTCCGATCCGGCGCCACGCTGTTGGGCCCTGTACAGGGAATGGCGTCCGGATAGGTCTGCGTCTTGTACAGCAGGCGCTCGGCCTGATCGCAGAGGCCGATCGCGTACAGCCGCTCGTCTTGAATGACGCGATGAAAATACGCGAGCAGCTTGCCCTTCGCTTGGTTGGCCAGCATGTCGGCGACGGGTCCTTCCATGGTGCTGGCGATCAGTTTCGAGCGAATATCCAAATCGCGCACGAACCACTTGAGCGCGAAGGTATCGACCAGAGGAATCACCGCGTAGGCGAGCAAGGCGAGGACGATCGCGAGGGGGAGAAGAAACCGGAGGGACAGACGCATGACAAAACCTTAGTTTACTTCAGCAGGCAAATCAAATATTGTTTCGGACTATGTACCCCTACGGCCTGATCGGCAACTGCCAGATGTCCGCGCTCGTGAGCGACCAAGGTTCGGTCGATTGGATGTGCCTGCCTCGACCCGACAGCCCGCCGGTGTTCGGGCGGCTGCTCGATCCGGAGGGCGGGCACTTTTCGATCACGAGCCCGACCCCGTCGGATCACATTCGCACGTCGCAACGCTATCTGCCCAACACCAACATCCTGGTGACCACCGTCACCCTCGGCAACGGCGACGCCTTCGCGATCACGGATTTCTGTCCGCGGTTCGAACAATACGGGCGGATGTATCGGCCGTATGCTTTGTTTCGCATCGTGGAGGCGGTCTCCGGCACCCCGTCCGTGGTGGTCAGTTGCCGGCCGGTCAACGGCTGGGACAAGACGCCCGCGCAGCCGATTCGTGGCAGCAACCATATTCGGTACGACGTCCGCGGCGAGGCCCTGCGCCTACTCACCAACATGCCCCTGACCTACCTCAGCGAGGAAACGCCGGTGGCGCTGACACGAACGCTCTACTTCGGGCTCACCTGGGGGTTGGGGATCGAAGACGACCTGGTCAAGGTGAGCCACGAGTTTCTGGAGCAAACGACACGCTACTGGCGCCTGTGGGTCAAGAACTGTTCGGTCCCGCTGCTGTTTCAGCAGGAGGTCATTCGTTCGGCGCTCGTGCTGAAGCTGCATTGCTATGAGGATACCGGCGCGATTCTTGCGGCCCTCACGACAAGCCTCCCGGAACAGGTGGGCGGCACCCGCAACTGGGATTACCGCTTTTGCTGGCTGCGGGACGCCTATTACTCGCTCACAGCCTTCCACAACTTGGGACACTTTGAGGAGATGGAGGCGTTTCTGCAGTTCCTCCTGAACATCGCCCACGCCCATGGAGAATCGCGCGACCGTCTGCGCCCCGTCTACAGCCTCGGCCAGAGTTTGCCGTTGCCGGAAACCGAGCATACGAACTGGAAAGGCTACCAGGGCAGCACGCCCGTGCGGAGCTGCAACCAGGCGGCCGAGCAGGTCCAGAACGATGCCTACGGCGAGATGATCCTCACGTTTGCGCCGATCTTCTTCGACGAACGGTTCATCGATCTGCGCACCAAGCATCTTGAGGGATTGCTGGCGCACCTGGCGCAACTCTGCATCCGGAGCATCGGCCAGCCGGACGCAGGGCTCTGGGAGATTCGCGGCGGCTGGCGGGAACATTCCTTCACTAACCTGATGTGTTGGGCCGGGTTGGAACGGCTGGAACGGATCAAGCGCGCGGGCTACCTAGGCTCCTTTGCGCTGGACCTGGGCGCCTCCCGCATTCGCGCGGCGGAGGCCTTGCTGCGCGCCGTGAAAGAGGGCGTGGTCCGCAACGGACCGGCGGACGACAGCTTCGACGCGGCCTTGGCCCAACTGCCGATCTTCGGGTATCCCAACGTGCCTCTCTGTGAAGCCACCACCTTGCAGATTGTTCGCGAACTGTCCCTTCGCGTGGACGACAAAGACACGGGTTTCTTCTATCGGTATGTCCACGAAGACGATTTCGGCAAGCCCGACGGCGGCTTTGTCATCTGTTCCTTCTGGGTCGCCCAAGCCCTCGCCCGGCTCGGCCGGATCGCGCAGGCGCGCCAGGTGCTCTCCGGCGTAATGGCGGGCTCCAACGGGCTAGGGCTGTTCTCGGAACATTTCATTCCCGCCACGCAAACCCAATGCGGCAACTTTCCGCAAGCCTACTCGCACGTCGGCCTCATCAACGGGGCCTTCGCCGCCAGCCCCCCATGGAGCGAAGTCTTGTAGCGCCGCACGACCCATCCCTGCTGCACCGGTCCATTTCCCGGCATGACCTGGACATGAATGCGACCTGACGGCAGATGGCGCCATCGCCCGGTTCATAAACGGTACACTTACATGAAGAGGAGCACTCGACGATGATCAAGGACGCGACCGGAGACATTCTCTTATCGAAAGCGGAAGCCATTGCGCACGGCGTGGCCCCGCATGATGATTTCAAGCAGGGTCTGGCCCTCCAACTCAGAGAACAGTGGCCGGGCATGTACAAGGATTTCCGTCACTACTGCCAGACCGTGAGTCCGAAGTCCGGCACGGTCTGGTCCTGGAAAGGCCCCAACGCCCCGATCATCATCAACCTCCTCACACAGGAGCCTCCGCCCGATCACCAAAGCCGTCCGGGCAAGGCGACCCTGCCGAACGTCAACCGCGCGCTTCAGGCGCTGAAGAAGGAAGTCCAGACGCATGGGATCAAGAGCCTGGCGATCACCAGGGTGGCCACCGGCGTCGGCGGCCTCACGTGGGACGAGGTGCGCCCGCTGATCACGCAAGTGCTCGGCGACCTCAAGATTCCGGTCTACGTTTATTCGACGTACAAGAAGGGCGTCGCGGCCGAGGAGGTGTGGCCGTAGGGGGCAGAGTTGACGGCCAGTCATCAAGCCGATCTTCTCTGTCTCATGCCACCCGGCTGTCTCAGTAGGGCCTCTTTTCCCCTCGCGATCATTTCGCGATTCCGGAACCCTGCCTCGCCAAACTACGGCGCATTACGCAGGTACTTGGCGAGCCAGCCCTCCCCCCTTGTCGCCATTGGTGCTATGCTTTCCGACCAAATCCCCGGAACCGACGGCAGAAGGACGAGTTGCTGGATCGGATCAGTCCGCGGCTGGGGCCGAAGATGGATCAAGCGCCGCTCTTTACCTTGCGATGGACGCAAGCGTGAGCATGGCGACCGTTCTGCAGGTCGGCCTCAGGGGTTTCAATTGGCCGAGCCGTAACCTTGCAATTAGCCGACCATGCAGTTATGACACGGTAGCCTGACGATCCTCTCAAACGGCGCCGGGTGCCGTGACAATGACAAACGGCACACTCGAAGGACAAAGGCCATGACGGATCAACCCGAGAAGCTCAATCTCCGCTCCCACGACATCGCCGAGGACAAGCGGCAGGAACTGCTCCGCCTGTTCCCGGAGATTCGCACGGAAGGCGGCAAGATTGACTTCGAGCGATTGAAACTCGCGCTCGGCGAATCGGTGGACGTGGGCAAGGAGCGCTACGGCATGACCTGGCCGGGCAAGGCCGAATGCTTCAAGGCGATTCAGACGCCGAGTCTCGGCACCTTGCGGCCCTGCCCGGAGGAGAGCGTCAATTTCGACACCACCGAGAACCTCATCATCGAGGGCGACAACCTGGAAGTGCTCAAGCTCCTGCAGAAGTCCTACCTGGGCAAGGTCAAGATGATCTACATTGATCCGCCCTACAACACCGGGAATGACTTCATCTATCCCGATAACTACACCGAAAGCCTCCAGACGTACCTCGAATGCACGGGGCAAGTCGACGCACAGGGCAAGAAGTTTTCTACCAACACTGAGGCCGACGGCCGGTTCCATTCGAAGTGGCTGAATATGATGTATCCGCGACTGTATCTGGCGAGGAATTTGCTACGGGAAGATGGGGTCATTTTCATTACCGTGGACGACACCGAAGCTGCAAACCTTCGGCAACTGATGAATGAGATCTTTGGCGAGGAGAACCTCCTCGCAGCTATCGCGTGGGAGAAGCGATACACGCGGAGCAACAACGCCAAGCTCTTCTACTCTCTGAAGGACACCATTCTGACCTACCGCAAGTCGGATGCAGTTGCCACAGTACGGGAGACGAGGAGCGAGGAGTCGAAGTCAATCTAGAGCAACCCTGACAACGATCCGCGTGGACCGTAGACAAGTTCGTCATATGTGAATCCCGCAACCAAGCAAGAGCGCCCAAATCTCGTCTATCCCATCAAGAACCCTCATTCCGACGACAACGTCGAGCACCCAACCCACGCATGGAAATATGAGCCAGACGAGCATCTCCGACATGTGCGAGAAAACCGACTCTGGTGGGGGCAGAAAGGTGACGCCAAGTTCCCGCGACTGAAGAACTTTCTGAGCGAGATGGGCGAAGGCATCGTTCCTACGGATGTGTGGGATTACGAATTGTCTGGGACCACCGACGAAGGTGGATTGGAGGTCAAGGCGCTGTTTGGCGAAGCCGTATTCGACCATCCTAAGCCCACGAAGGTGATCAAGCGAATGCTGTCGCTTGCTACAACCAATGGAAGCGGAGACATCGTTCTTGACTTCTTTGCTGGCTCCGGTTCCACTGGCCACGCTGTAGTTGATCAGAACGAACAGGACGGCGGTAACCGGCGGTTCGTCCTAGTTCAACTGCCCGAACCGACGATGCGTTCCGACTTTCCGACGATCACCGAACTTTGCGAAGAGCGTATCCGAAGGATCATTCAAAAACTCGCTGAGGCCGATGCCGGCAAGCTCGACATGGACGCGGGTCAAAAGCAAGAGCGCGGTTTCCGCGTCTTCAAACTGGCCGAGTCGAACTTCTCGCCCTGGGATGCGGAAGCGCCCAAAGATGCAGAGTTGCTGGCCAAGCAGCTTGACCTGCACATTCACCACATTCGAGACGGCCGGACCGAGCAGGACCTCCTCTTTGAGCTGCTGCTCAAGAGTGGCTTTCCACTCACCACGCCGGTAGAGAAGCTGAGGCTTCCCCCTCACCCTAGCCCTCTCCCCCCAGGGGAGAGGGACACTTCAAAGACTGTGTACAGCGTGGCCAATGGCGCGATGCTGATCTGCCTGGAGCGCGAACTGACCCTGGACCTGGTCCGCGCCATGGCCGACAAGAAGCCCGAGCGAGTCGTGTGTCTCGATGAAGGATTTACCGGCAACGACCAGCTCAAGGCCAACGCCGTGGCTAAATGAATCGCGTCCAACATCCCGAGGACGGTCGGCAAGGGTTGAGAAGCCCTTGCGAGAACGGGCCGAGTCAGTTCGACGACCTCGACGGCTTCGAGGAAACGAAACACCGCCTCACGCCTGACGGCGATCTCCACGTCGTCCGGACCCTCTGCCACACGCAATCGATCCAACGTGCGCAGACACTCGATTTCCACCAACGCCGAGGCCACGCCTTGTGTGATCGATCGCTACTCCCGAAACGCATGAGGCCGACCAAGGATGATCCGAAGGATGGTCGAGGAATCCAGGTACGCAATCGCCGTTTGCCTTGGCGCTCTTTGAGGAGGAGTTCAACTACATCAAGATTCCGACGAAGTCGCAGCGGCGGGGGTACCCGGATGTCCTTGAGCGAGGGAGCCCCCGGGACCGGGCTCCGCACGGCAAGGGTTGAGGACTGATCGTCGTAGGGCACAATGCGCGCAATCGGCGTGCTCCAGCCAGCACCGTCACGGTCCGCCCCGCCCGTACTGTACGGAGGTGTTCGCTCAACCTGCTCTTCAGTTCCGCCACGCGCACGCCTTTCATGGTCATAAGATGGTTAACTCTGGTCACATTGTCAAAGCGACTGAATGAGCTCCTTGACCCACTAATTCCCCGCGGGCGCACGGAGGAGGGCTGTGCCTGAAGAACCCTGGCACATCAAGCGAGGATTGGCCTGTCAGCCGAAGCAGGTGGGGCCTCAAATGAGAAACCTCTCGGAGCTCACATAATAGAAGACGCAATTTTGGGCGTGGTAGTTCCGGTGGCCTATGAAAACAGAGGAACGGAAACCCTCATCAGGTGCTTCTCCGCCGGCACAGTTTCGAAAAGCCGATGAAGAGCCGGTGGTTCAAGCGAAGTGTGGTATCGCGGATAGCGGGGCTTCGCCCGATGAGCCGCCGCATCACACCAACCGAAGGAAGAGCCTCGCTGGAGGTGTATATCCGCGGGCGTCAATGAGGAAGGCTTCGCCTGAAGTGCCCGCGGGGGCACACAAAGCGGAATCCAGAAGAAGAAATCACTGGAGGAGTTTCTCCGGCGCCCCGAATACGATAAACCGATGAAGAGGCGCCGGCTCAAGCGTAGCTTGGTATGACGGTGCTCGCTGCATAATACCTATCTCGATGCCCTTCAGCCCATCGCTTGATCCTATCTTCATGGGCTTGTCGCAATATATCCAATCGTGTATAATTCATTCGTGAAACCTCTGCGCTTTCTTGGGAACTCGCTGGAGTGCCTCCGACAGTTTCCGGAAGATGCGCGGCACGATGCGGGGTACCAACTGGAGCAAGTCCAGCACGGCAAGCAGCCCACCGATTTCAAATCGATGCCGTCGGTCGGAAAGGGAGTCGAAGAGCTACGAGTATGGGACGATTCCGGTACCTATCGCGTGCTCTACATAGCTCGGTATGCAGAAGCGGTCTACGTGCTACATGCGTTTCAGAAGAAAGCCCGGGCCACGAGCGAGCGCGACATCGAGCTGGCGAGAACGCGGTACGCTGAACTCAGGCGAGGGAGACATGACTAAGACGATCCATAGTTTCAAGAGCGTGTGGGATGCCTTGGCCGATACACCCGAACAGGCGGCGAATTTGCGTGCGCGCTCTGGGCTCATGCGGCAGATCACCGATGTCATTAAGGAGAACGGGTGGACTCAAATGGAAGCGAGTGCCAAATGTGGGGTCACGCAGCCGCGGATCAATGATCTTCTCCGCGGACGGATCTCGCGCTTTTCATTAGATGCGCTAGTGAATATTGCCGCGGCGCTTGGTCGACCGGTCCGCGTCGAATTACAACCTCCCACAAATAGACGGCTGACCCGGGTGAGAGGTGGCTCCGGTTAGTTGGACAGTCTTTGCCAGTTCATAAGTGGTGTCTGGCAGTTGAGGCCTACGCAGCGGCAGGCTGTGCGGGCCGGTTTCCCCAATACACGCGATCGGGCGTGTGTCCGTCAAGCGCCCGATGGGGGCGCTGCTGGTTATGGAACGTGAGATCGCGCGCCACGCCCTCGTTTACGGCGCTCACGGTTTCGCAGGCACGTAGATACACTTCTTCATATTTGAGGCTCCGCCACAGGCGTTCAACCAACACGTTGTCCCGCCAGCTCCCACGGCCATCCATGCTTATCTTGATACCATGATCTTTCAGTAAGCCTGTGAATTCCAGGCTGGTGAACTGACACCCTTGATCGGTGTTGAAGATTTCCGGTCTGCCATACCGGGTGATCGCCTCCCGCACCGCGTCGAGGCAACAGTCCGTGGTCAGCGTATTGGAGAGCCGCCAGGCCAACACTCGGCGACTCGCCCAATCCAGGATCGCACAGAGATAGACGAAGCCGCGTTGCATCGGGATGTAGGTAATATCGGTAGCCCGCACGTGGTTCGGACGGGTGATCGCCAGGTCTCGCAGGAGATAGGGGTAGACCTAATGGGCCGGATGCCGCCGACGGAGATGCGGTTTTCGATACAAGGCCTCAATCCCCATGCGACGCATCAGGGTGGCCACCTGCCGACGACCAATGGCGCAGCCCTCCTGCTGCAACAGATCGCGCAGCATCCGCGCGCCGGCGAACGGATACTGCCGATGCAGCTCATCGATCCGGCGCATCAGGGCCAGCGCCGTCTCGGAGACCGGCCTCGGCTGATCGTAGGCCGTCGACCGGGCCAGTTGCAGCAGTTCGCATTGTCGCGCCACCGATAATGCGTGGGTGCGGTCGATCATCGCGTTGCGCTCAGCAAACCCGCCTTGGTGAGCGCCCCTTCTCAACAATCATGCTCCAGTGTCAGTTGCCCAATCTTCGCGTGCAGGGTCTTGAGATCCGGGGCCTCCGATGGTGGTTTCGTCCCCCCCCAAGACGTCCGCGGCCCGAGCCACCAGTTGCTGCTTCCAGTCGATAATCTGGGTGGGATGGACGTGGAACTGCTCGGCCAATTCCGCCACCGTCTGCTCCCCTTTGACGGCGGCTAATGCCACCTGGGCCTTAAACGTCGCTCCGTGATTCCGTCTCATTCGTTTCCTTGCCGCGCTCCTTTGGTTCCCCACCACTCGGTGGCTTTCGTGAAGCCAAGGCTCCCACTTATCACACTGTCCGAATTTCCGGAGCCCCCTCTTTCTCCGGCCGCATCCATTACGATAAAGCGCAAAAGAGCGGCCGGTTCAACCGAAGGTTGGTATGGTGGAGGCGAGGGGAGTTGAACCCCTGTCCGAAGACCGTCAGCGCACCGACCCTCCATGCGTAGTCGGCGATTCGGATTCGCCACCGTTCATGTCCGCCGACGGGCTGAGAACGGCCGCTAGCTCAGAATGGTCTCGCCCTTCCCCGCTGAGCACCGAGGTCGGACCAGCCTGCCACATCGCGCCCCCTCACCCCCGCAGGCAAGAGATGAGAGAACGTCACAGCTTAAGCTGCGAGTGCCAGTTCTTGATTGGCAGTTGTGTATGTTCCTCGAGGTTTAACGAGTCTCCAGGAGCTCGGCATGCGTCAGTGGCGTCAGTGTCCCCGTCGAAACCGGTCGCCCCCTTTCTTGTCAGAATGTTGAAAAGGGCCTCCAGCTTTGCTCTCCCATCGCGCCGAGCCTCGACGCACCGAAAAGAGTACGTCTCGCCTCTTCACTCGGTCGGGCCGCGCTGAACGACCCTGTTGAACATTCTGGAAACCCGATGGGTTGTCATAGCCATGGTGTCGGCCATGCTCCCATTCACAATGTAGGTCATGATATCGCATGGATCAAGGGGATGCCAAGCCGCTCTGAGCCTTTATCAAGGAACTTGGGCTTCTGTAGGATCTCCGTTGCCCTACACCGTCCAGTTGGCGCCCGCCGCCCAACGCCAACTTCAATCTCTGCCCAAACAACCTCAGCGCCAGATCACCAAGCGCCTCCTCAAGTTGGAAGTCACGTCTCGCCCTGAAGGAGTGAAGATGTTTGAGGGAGAAACAGATCTCTACCGGCTGCGCATTGGGGGCTATCGAATCATCTATGCCATCCGCGACCGCGAATTGATCGTCCTGTCGTCACCGTCGGCCATCGACGGGAGCTCTCTCGATAGAATGCTCCATACTATGCTGTCCCGGAAATTCGTTCGTGGTGAGCCCTTCGACGGTCTCAGGGCGAACGCGTTATGAGCGAAATTTGTGGGACGCTACACTAGCGGAAGTCGCGGGTAGACAACGTTCGCTCAAGGCCCGTACGAGTCGAGTGGATGCCAGCCTATGACCCAGGACTTCCTCAGGGCTGAACACACGCTCATCACAAACTATCGCCTAAGCGAAAAGTCCAGTTCCACTTCCGGTCTTCTTGCTCAACCGACCACTGCTGATTACGACTCCTCCAGGGGTCCAAAGCGCTGCTCGACTTCCGTCCGATCGCAGGACCAGAGGGAGTCCGTCTTATAGTTCTCGAATCGCCCGTCTACGGCGGCGGTCGCCACTCGCTTTCTCAGCGCGTCCATCTCTTGTGCGGTCATCGGGGCGAAGCGCCGGGCGATCGCCAGATTCTGATGCAACACTTCTCGGGAGTCGATTCCGCTGACGAGCGTCGCAATGGGAAGCGAAAGCACGTAGCGGATCGCTTCTTCTACGGTCACCAGGCCCCTCTTGATCGGCTCGCCTCTCCCACAGAGTGATTTCATCCCCAGGGGGGCGATGCCACGGCTGATCAGTTCGGGCAGGACCCGTCGTTCAAAACTCTGGTACGAGGCATCGAACACATTGAGCGGGAGCTGGCAGGTATCGAACGGAAAGTCATGTTTGAGAATGCTGAGATGGACCGCCGGATCCTTGTGTCCCGTAAATCCAATGAACCGGACCTTGCCCTGCTCCTTAGCCTGACGCAAGGCCTCCGCCGCTCCTCCGGTACGAAAGATAAGCTCGGGATCGTCCTGACAACCGACTTCATGAATCTGCCAGAGATCCAGGTAATCGGTCCTGAGCCGCCGTAACGATTGCTCCAGGTGCAGCAGGCCGATCGCTTTCCCCCGGCCGTGCGTGCACATCTTGGTCATCAGAAAGACCCGCTGTCGCCTGCCTTGCAAGGCCTTCCCCATGACCTCTTCGCTGCGGTTGTTGGAGTAGTCCCACGCATTGTCGAAAAAGGTCAGGCCGGCCTCGATCGCTTCATGGACGACCCTTGCCCCCTCGTCTTCGCTGGTCCTGATGAGGTGCCCCCCACCCAGCGCGAGGATCGGGACCGTGACGCCGGTGCGCCCCAATGGACGATGCGGCAGGCCGCCGATCGCCCGCTTGCCTTCGTCCCTTTCTATTTCGGCAAGCACTCGGGAGGCGCCGACCATGTTCCCGACCGCGAGAGCGGAACCAAGCAGCCCCATGCCTTTCAAGACCTGCCTTCGATCCAGTTTCATGATCGAATCATCTCCGCGTGATGTGTTGTCCTCAGCCATTGGTCGTCCCTCCGGAGAGTGCCTGCAAGATGTGTGGGCGGGTTTGCTGTCCAATCACCCATTGGCTGTCGGACCTCAACGGTTCCGCCGCGACCCGGAATCGATCGCCGTCACGAGGTCACTCCTAGCCCCTAGGATAATCCTTTCCGAGTAGGGTATGCTGAGGTTCTTTCGAGCCCACTTTCGATCACGGAGAAGATCCATGCAATCGACGCGCTATCTCCTCATCGGCGGCGGACTGACTTCCAGTCAAGCCGCGAAGCAGTTACGGCAGCTCGATTCCGGCGCCTCCATTACGCTGATCAGTGAAGAACCGCATCCGCCGTATGACCGACCGCCGCTCTCCAAGGACTTTCTCCGAGGCGAGACGTCCGCCGACAAGCTGCCGTACGATCCGGAGTCCTCTCTTCGAGAGCAGAACATTGATCTCATCCTGGACACATCCGTTGAGCGGCTCGACCCGGCCGGCAAAACGGTCTCGTTGAAGGATGGACGCCAGATCCGCTTTGAGAAGGCCTTGCTCGCGACCGGCGGGCGTCCGGTCCGACTCAATATTCCCGGCGCCGACCTCCCCGGTGTCCACTATCTCCGTAGGATCGAGGACTCCATCGCCATCGCCGCGGACGCCAAGGCCGGGGCGAAGGCCGTAGTGGTCGGGGCTGGGTTCATCGGATTGGAGGTCGCGGCTTCACTCACGCAACGGGGCGTCCAGGTCACGGTGGTTGAATTTCAACCGCACATCTGGGCCCGTTTTGCCGACGCCAGCCTGGCTGCTTTCGTCGAGCGTCATTGCACCACCCGTGGGGTCACATTCCGGACGAACGAGGCGGTGGTTCAGATCCAACGCCACAATCAGGCGTTCACTGTGGATCTCAAATCCGGGACCTCACTGGCCTGTAATTTCGTCTGCATCGGGGTGGGTATCGTGCCGAACGTCGAACTGGCCAAGCAGGCCGGCCTGCAGGTGGACAACGGCGTCGTCGTGAACGAGTATTTGCAGACCTCGCATCCGGACATCTACGCCGGCGGCGACATCGCCAACTATCCGGATCCATTATTCGGCAAGCGGCGGCGCGTCGAACACTGGGGCCATGCCGAATACTGCGGCCAGCTCGTCGCCCAGAACATGGCCGGCGCCGGAAACCGCTACGACCTCCTGACCTATGTCTGGTCCGACATCTTCGATCTTCATTTGGAATTCGCCGGGGATGAAACCGAGCACGACCAGGTGCTTGTCCGCGGCGATCTCGGCAAGTCGCCGTTTACGCTGTTGTATCTGAAGGAACATCGCCTGCGGGCCTACTTCGCCGTCAATGCGAATGCCAAAGATTTTCAGCCGTTGCAGCGGCTCATTCGAAGCGGTAAGGATTTAAGCGGCCAGGAATTGCAACTTCAGGATGCGGCTGTTCCCGTCAAGACTCTGTTGACCTGACCGGCCGTCCCGTCCTCGGCCCCTTCAGAGATTTGGCTCCTTCAGAGAGCCGCATCCCACTCCCATTACATTCTGATGGGAGGCACCACGCGTCACGTCCTCGATCTTGCAAAGGGCCGGCTCGCATTCGGGATCGCGACGTATTTTCAAGTCCAACGGCTGGATCCCTGCTACCCGGACATCTCCATCGTGTTCACGGTCCGCCGTGTTCACGGTCCGCGATCCGTCTCAGCATTGCCACATCCCGCTGCGGTTAAGTCCGTTCGGTTACGCCAGGAACGGGGCGGTTGAGCGGACACGTTGGTCGCGTTCGTCCGCTTATTTCGGCGCGGGAAGCTTGTGAGCCGCACCGATGCTGTCCAGACCGGCCTGAGCGCAAGCCGCATCCAGGTGACCGCCCGGGGCGCCGCCGACGCCGATCCCGCCGACAACCTCGCCGCCGATTTCGATCGGCAGGCCTCCGCCAAGAATCAGGATCTTGTCGTTCATGTCGCGGAGGCCTTGCACACCTGGCATTCGGCCCAGCATTTCAGCTAGGTCCCCGGTCGAGCCGCGCAGGCTGGCCGCCGTATAGGCCTTCTTACTACTGCTCTCCACCGTATGAGGTCCGGCCCCGTCTCCACGCGAGAAGGCGCGCAGCACACCCGCTCGGTCTACGACCGTCACGCTGACACGATACCCGTCCTTGGTGCATTTCTCCAGCGCCGCCGCGACGGCTTTGTTGGCCATCGCCAAGGGGAGCACCGCCTCACGAGGGAGATCCTCCGCCGTGGCTAAGCTCGCCATGAGTCCGAATGACCCTGCGAGCGAACAGGCCAGCCCGAAGGCTGCAAATTGAGAGAGCTGCCGGGCACACGTTCTGTCATCCATGAGTCCCTCCGTGAAAGGTGAGCAGTGAGCTTCGATCATACCCTGTCCGTCGGCGCTCTTCTAATATGTCGAAGCACCTTCGTCAAGGCGATCGGAAGTCGTCGCAACCATCCTAACTTTAAGCAACTACCGACTACTTGGGATGAGGAATGATGGAAAGGAGAATGTACGAGTCGCCTTGGATCGTGAAGTAGAACCGGTAGTCGTCATCCACCCGCGCCTGCCAGATGTCATTTGCTTCGTCGTACTTCTTGGCCCGTAGCGAGGGATGTCGAAGGTTGGAGAGGAGGAAAGCCAACTGCTTGTCGAACTTCGCTTACCGGTCTTCGGAGAGCTTCTGATACTGTTTGCGAAAACGAATCGTGAAGGACGCCGTCATGCGGTCCGGCGGCGGAGGGCACGGATCGTGGCCTGAGCGGTGGGGAACGGACCTTTCACACGACCGCGCTTAACCTCGTTCAGCGCCAACGTCAATTCGCGGTCAATCGCACGCTTTGGAACCAACGTGATTTTCTTTCCTTCGACTTTCGCGTCAAGAAGATCGCCTACCGCGACTCCGGCCTTCGCGAGTAGCTGCGGAGGAAGCGTGACGCGGTAATGCGATTTCACCTTGACAACGGCCACTTGAGCTTCCCTTTCGGGGGACCACACGAGATAGCCAAACGGGAGTCCAACTATAGGGCCACAGGATTCAGACAGTCAACGAGAAAGGGCGGGTGAGGACGGCGCCCTTCTTGAACATCATCTCTGTCCCAGTGTTGATCTGAGCGACACACCATCAACTCCGCTGGGTGCCGCTGACGCCGCACTTCAACGGGATCCTGCGGCGCATACATTCTTCACCGCATCCGACAAGTGCCAGAAATCAGTGGACGGTCCCGCAAGAGCCTCCAGAGATCCAAGAGTGATGGAGTGCTGACTTCGCTTCCTCTCGTTAAGGACTTGAGTTGGGAGCACATAGAACTTCCATTGGCTTAGATCACGGGGATCAACTGTGGGTTTGTCAGTGTGAGCAAGCAGCGCAAAGACATACACATGCGCATGTCGCCTCGGCACAGTTTCCATCTTGTTGGTATCGGGATTAAACCCTCTCCGCGGAGGAACTACAAACTGAATTTCTGAAAGCTTGTCCTGATGCCAACTTTGTATGAAGGCGGCGGACTTGACCTCGATTCGTATCCCATCGCCTGTCTGAAGATCCCATGCGAGCCATCCTTCGCGAATTCCTTTTGTAGAAATGCCAAGGGCCTTTGCGACCAGATATTCCGCGAGGACTCCTCTGGCTGTATTGTCGACAAGGTCAGACGAACTCCATTGCCAGAAATCCAGCAGAGTAAAATCGGTTGAAGTTTCCCCATCATAGAAGCGCTCCTTACCGGACTTTCGGCTGACACTGATGCGGCCCAGCCCTTTACTCATACTGCCATCCCCTCGATGGACCAGCTACGATGCCTGAACCAGATCGGCCGTATATTAGATGTTTGCTTGCTGGGCCGATCGAGCGCTATCTCGCGGGACTTGTCCGCTTCTTGCGAAATGTGCTATGAGCAAGGCGGTTCATCCGTACGCATTCTTGATGCCCGGAGTTTCTCGAAACATCGATCGATCAGGTCGTTCCCGAGCGAGTCCCTCAGTTTCTCGATTCTACCTATCATACAGCCGTCTAACCATTTCTCGAAATTCTTCGGTCTGTAGCAGGGATCCTGCGCATACCGTTCTGCTACGGTTTGATCGACGGTTTGTCGCTCATACTCGAGGCCCTGCTGTTGTTCGACATACGCATAGATTGGACGCTGATATCGTCGCCAGCTTAATCGGGAGTATATCCCCTTCAGCCACTCCCGATAGGAATCCCGCACCAAACAGTCCTTACACCCTTGATTGTGGGTCAGGCAGTCCTCACTGGACGGGCTTGGATTTCTATGTTCCTTTCCTGTAACAAACCGGATCCCGGAGGCCTTAGCCTTCTCCTGCATCCAATAGCCCGGAATCACGGCCAGGCTATCGTGATCGTAGCCGCCCCCAACGTTGGCGTGCGCACCAATAAACCAACGCTGCTCTACGGCTTGAGGAGAGTTGGCTCTCTGTTTGGGGACGATCCAAACACGGGGATGAAAGACGGCACGGTGTTCGTCAATAGCGAGGGCATGGTAGGCCCGTTCGACATTCGAAGGCAGATGCCGGGTATACCGCAGAGCAAGGGTGCCTCTTGTCGCTACCTTCAATGCCTCGGGAACTTCTGAAGGCATCCGATTTCCGATCCACCTGAAGACTTCCAGCCCGGCTGCGCGGACCGTGTCAAACAGGCCCACAAACTTGATGCCCACCGGGCGAAACTGTTCCACGACCTCTTGGTCCAGGGTGCTCAAGCCGGATCGTTCTTCCTTACTCAAACTATTCAGCTCCTCCCAGGATCTACTCCCTGGCTCACGGCTCTCCTGTGATTTCCGTGTGGACTGATGGTACAGCTTGAAGTGCCGCTCCGAGAGGCCATTCAAGCGTTTCGGCGAATCTTGTTTCTTTGGCAACCCACGCCAGGCTAGAAAGCCTACTAATCCCATTGCCGCAAAAGCACCGCGGCTAAACCCCAGAATATGAATCTCATCGTGATCGCGATGATGTTCTGCTAACCAGGTATACGCCTCAAGGATTTGCTTCGATAGATACCTGCCGAAAGCCCCACCACGCAATTTTTCCCATGGCTTCACGCCGACTCCTGGCCAATATTTCGCGTCTTGCCAAACACCTCCCACCTCCGCTTTCTTTACAGTGGCTTCGAACATCCGATAGATGTTCGTCCGGCTACTGGCATCGTTACCAGTTCCATCGATGTACACGATCCAGCGCTTGGTTGGCATACGACAGATTTCCTGGTCTCGTTACTCGCTCTGGAAGCGCGTGAGCTTCGCGAACAGAATCGCCGAGACGGGGAGGGCGACGCTGATCACGAGTTGCGCGATCAGCAACATGCCGAGGTCGCTGTAGTCCGCCGGAGTCTGGACCATGCCCGTGGCGGGATCGCGCATCTCGCGGGTGATCACAAAGACTTGATTGAGGTACTTCGAGCCGAGCTGGCTCAGCGACAAGGCCAGATTCGTGAAGGACGCCATGACTGCAAAGAAGGTCGCTTTCAAATTCGCGGGAGCTGAATTGGCGATCCAGGCCAGCATCGGAATCATCGAGATCTGGCCCAGCGGGGATTCGAGCGCCGTGTCCACCAGGGCGATGAACCGCGCGTTCACCACGCCGCCGGTCATGCGCGCGGTCCATTCGTGGAGGCCGTAATACATGCTCACGATCGGCACCGAGAGCACGAAGCCCATGAGGGTCAAGAAGCCGATCACGTAGACGATCGACCGCTCAGCCATGAACCGGCGAAACAGAAACAGCCCGGCCAAGGTCAGGCTGCTTCCGATCAGCGAGAGGACCGACAGAAATTCCTGGTCGAACTTCAGCTCATCGATCATCCACCAGGTCTGGCCCGGACCTGGACCGGGCACGGCCCGGAACATGAAGATCACCGCCGCGGTCCCGACGAGTGTGGCCCGTGCAGCAGGTTCCAACTCGCTCGTCAACCGGACCAGGAGGAATCCCACGATGCCGAGCGACCCGGCGAACACGATCTCCGCGTTGTAGGCAAACCCCCCGAGTCCGACCGTCAGCGTGAACAGGACGAACAGGAGGCTGCCGCCGAGAATCCACCAGTTGGGCCTCGTCGCCTCGCCATCCTCCCCGTGAACGTTCGTCATCGCCTGAATCTGCTCCGCACTGTACCCTTGGGCACGCAATCGGCGCCGATCGCGCCGTTTGATCAGGGCCGCAACGGCGATCCCCAGCACCGAGACCATCGGGATGATGAGCGCCATCAGGTAGACCTGTTGATAGATGCCGACGACCTCGCTTTGCGGACGCCCTTCGACGCCGCTAAAGAGATACAGGTTGATCAGCGCCACGAGCACGCCGCCGCCGATAATGGCCACCCGTCCCAACGTCTGCATCGTCGTATGCATGAGCTTGCGAGTCCGGTCGTCGAATGGCTGTCCCCGCTCGTCCACTCGAGGGACCGCCTCGACCGTCATGGCGTCGGCCACGGTGTCTTGAATCACATACCCAATCGGCGCGAGCAGGACGCTCAAGACGAACCAGGTTTCGGCAGACATGATGGCCGTCATTTCGTCCCGATGGCCGATCAGCACCGCCATAATCGAGAGGCTGGCCGCGAGCAATCCGGCACCCACGCAGATCAACCAGCTCTTCCATCGCCAGAGCAGATCCACCAGATGGCCCATGGGCATTTTCAACGCCCAGGGGATACCGGCCCAAAAGCCCAGCGCGGCGAGAAACGCCGCGGAGAGGCCGAGATACTCCTTCACGAAAAAGGTGCCGACGATGCCGGTCAATCCTGAAATGCCGTAGGCCATATAGACCATGAGCGGGGGCAGATAGGAAAGGCGCATCTCGCGTCCCAGTTCCAGGATGTTGCGGTCGATCCAGCGAAAGAGGGAGGTGAGCATGAAGGGGCAGGGCTAGAAACTGACCGGTTCGTGGCGCCGCTCGATCAGGTCGCGAAGGTGTCGCTGCAACTTCTCAGCGGGCAAGTGAACGCGATGGCCGTGGCCGGCCAACACCCACTCGAAGCGAATGTCGGCAAGCTTGGCAAGGGAGGCGCGCAAGCGGTCCTGATCCCACACCAATTGCCGCGGCGCATCGAGTGCCTGCGTCGCAGGGTCCCACCACAGGTGGTCCCCCGTGAAGAGGAAGCGATTCTTGTATGACAGCGCCTGACTCCCAGGCGTATGGCCAGGCACATGGATGATCTCAAAATCCGGAGAGACGCGGACACGATCATGCACATCCACGATCCATTCCGCATCGGGCATCGCATCCGCATCGGCTCGATGGATAATCCGGGTCGATCCGAAGTGCGCAGCATAGGCGGCGGCATCGGCAACATCGTCCTCGTGCGTGAGGAAGACGAATCGGATTCCACCCATTCGATCGAAGGCCTCGACCAGAGGCTTGACATAGCGCGGCGAATCGATCAGCCAGTTGCCTTCGGCGTGCGCCACGAAGTAACTATTTGCGCCGAATGATTGTGCCGAATGAAATCCGCAATAGTACACGTCGCCTTCGAGATGGAGGGGGAAACTCGCCCTGGCCTCCCGCAAGACCTCCTTGTCGCTGTGTTGCGTGCCGATCGACCCGGTCGGGCAGGCGAGCAGGGCTTGATAGGCCCGGAACGTTTGCGCCTCTCCCTCCGGCTGCCGCACGACCGAGGAAAAGTCGCCGACCTCTTCGAAGCTGTCAGGGGCCAATTGCCGGCAGGTGTCGCAATTGATGCAGGTCGCATCGACGAAGAAATGTCCGTCGACGTTGGTGGTCAATCGTTTGCGCTCGTCCGCCATGACATCAGCCGCCTGTCGCGCCTCGCTCCGTGTCGAAACAGATTCTCAGATCCGCTTCAGGTAGTGCAATACCGAAATGATCTGCCAGCACCGATCGATAGGTCTCCAGAGTTCTGACCGCTTCGGTCTGGCCATGGCCGTTCTGTCGAATCTTGAGCGCACGATTCTGCAGAATGATCCGCCCGTTCGGCGTGGGCTTTGTACACAATCGCTTTTGGGTGAACAGCGAGTCCGGCGAATGGGAGTGAAAGTAATTGGCAAAGGCGTAGTCTACCGGCAAATAGGATTCCGTCGTGAACGAGTACATCGGCTCCCAGGTGTCCTTGACCAGACAGTCGATTCGATATTCCTGCCGATATTCTTGTCGGGATTCTCCTCCCGGCGCTTGTCGATCTCTCCCCCGAGCTTCGCGTTGACCCGGAGTTTCCCCAACACTCATCACTCGGAACCGGTCCGCATATTGCCGCTCCTCGTGACCGGCAACCAGCGGAATGGCGGCGATCAGCCCGTTGCCGCCGAACCCGACATCCGCAATCCACCGCTCGCCCGCCGACTCGACCAGCAGCACGCGATGACTGAGCGGGCTGACCTCCGTGTGCCCCCACAGAACCCTGGCCATCAGGTGCCGTACGGAAAACCCAATCCGTTCCAACAAGAGGGCGAAGAGGCCGTTCAATTCGAAACAATAGCCGCCTCGCCGACGACGCACGATCTTGTCGAATAGCGACGAAGGATCGAGAGAAATGGGATTTCCGAGATGAATGTCGAGATTCT
>JANRMO010000035.1:0-41311 GCA_040981105.1 Nitrospiraceae bacterium | reverse complement strand
GTCAAGGCGATCAAGGGACCCATCCCGATGGATGGAGCGAATCCTCAGTGGGAAGGGGTGCCGGGCGTGATGATCCCGCTCAGCGGGCAAACCATTACGACGCCGATGCATCCGAACTTCGCCGTCAAGACGGTCTTCGTCAAGGCCGTGTCGAACGGGAAGGATATCGGTTTCCGGGTGGAGTGGAACGATCAGACGAAGAACGATACGACGATCGGACCACAGGACTTCCGTGATCAGGCGGCCCTTCAGTTCCCGGTAAATACGTCCGGTGCGCCTCCATTTCAGTGTATGGGGCAATCCGGCGGAACCGTGAACATCTGGCGGTGGAACGCCGAGTGGCAGAAGGATATCGGAAAGGACAGCGCTGGTCTCTGGGACGTGGACGATCAGTATCCCGGTATTTTCTGGGATTACTACTTTGAAGAGCCGGCCGGCGGTGTGACCTATCCGGATCGGATCGGCCGAAGCCTGGGTCCGTTCAACCCTGGCATTTGGTCGGGCAACATCATGTCCGATCCGACCCTTCGGGTGAGTTCGGTCGAGGACCTCAATGCCAACGGATTCAGCACGCTGACGACGCAGGCCCATCAGGATGTGATCGGTAACGGTGTGTGGGAACCGGCTGGTTCCGTTAAGGGCGGTGGGTTCACCGGTCCGACCTGGCGCGTGGTCATCAAGCGGACGATGGAAAACGGCGACCCGAACGATGTGCAGTTCAAGGCGGGAGCCTCTGTGCCGATCGCGTTTGCGGCCTGGGACGGCAGCAACGTTGAACGTAACGGCATGAAGGGTATTTCCACCTGGTATACCCTCAAGCTTCAGTGAGGAAGGCTGAGTAACGGAGCGGTCGAAGTCCACGCTAGCGACATCGGTCGTTCTATGACTCGAGAAAGGCCCCGAGGGTTGAAAGACCTGTCGGGGCTTTTCGCTTTTTTGTGCAGGGTTCCACGTCGAATGAGCTGGCGGCTAGGGGCTTCGGCTGATTCGGAAGCCTAATCCTGGGGGCGGCGTTCCACCAGGGTTGCAATTGCGTAAAGGCGGGGTGTATAAAAATTCGAGATTCTTCCACAATTCAGGGGCCTTGGGTCCAAACGTGATCAGTTGAGGCACATGAAGATATCTCTGGTTTTTCCTCCAACCTGGCATCCCTCCCAACCGTACCTCAGCCTCCCGTCCTTGACCGGATTTTTGCGGCATCACGGGGTGCAGCAGGTGGGGCAGCGGGATATCGGTATCGAATTGCTCGACTGGCTGCTCACACGAGACTACGGCGTCGAGGTGTACGGGCGCTTGAATGACAAGGCCAAGGATCTGGAGCGGCAGGCGCAGGGGGAGTCGGGTCCGGGCAGCACCGAGCACTACGCTCGTGTAGTGGAGTCATTGGATCGGTTTCCGTACTTGATCGATCGAATTGAAACGGCCAAAGAGACATTGCGCGGGGAGGGATTTTACGATCTAGAACGGTACCGAGAGAGCCTTTTTCTCGTCGACAAGTGGTTGGAGCTGATCTCGACGCTCTATTTTCCAACCCGGTTGACGGTGGTGGACAATCAATTCAACAGTTATTCCCTCTACTCATCCAAAGATTTGATGAAAGTCATTCGCGATGAGGCTCAGAATCCCTATATTGATTTTTTCCGGCAGCGGTTTCTTCCCTCCATTCTGGCCGAATCGCCGGATCTGGTCGGTGTCTCGATTACCGCCACCTCCCAGATCGTTCCCGGCCTGACCCTCTGCCGGTTGATCAAGGAAACCGCTCCCGACCTTCATGTGACGATCGGCGGCAGCATTTTTACGCGGTTGGTGGACAATCTCAGACGCTGCCCAAGCCTGTTCGACCTGACGGACGATTTCATTGTGTTCGAGGGTGAGACCGCGCTTCTGGAGCTGGTGAATCAGCTCAGCGGAA
Organism: Nitrospiraceae bacterium; assembly: GCA_040981105.1. Taxonomy (GTDB): domain Bacteria; phylum Nitrospirota; class Nitrospiria; order Nitrospirales; family Nitrospiraceae; genus Nitrospira_G. The sequence goes on along the minus strand of JANRMO010000035.1, from coordinate 39,399 downwards.
AGAGGGATTACAGCAAGGTTCCCAACCTGATTTATCGTCAGCACGGCAAGATCACGGTCAATCAACCGTTTTATTCCGAAAATATCGGGCAGCTTCCGGCCCCGGACTATGACGGCTTCCCGCTGGATCTCTATCTGGCCCCGGAAACCGTCTTGCCGGTGCAGTTCTCGCGCGGGTGTTATTACAAGGATTGCGCCTTCTGCGCCTTGACGCTGGACCACCAGAACTTCCGGCAAAAGGATCCGGCCAAGACGGTGGACGAACTGGCGATGATGCAGGCCAAATACGACACACCGTATTTCTTTTTTACCGACGAATGCCTGGCCTTGTCTCCAACCAAACGGCTCTGCCAAATGTTGAGCGAGCGCCGCTTGAACCTTCAGTGGACGGCCGAGATGCGCTTCGAAAAGAATCTCAGCCGCGAGTTGCTGGAACAGATGCGCGACGCGGGCTGTCTCAAGATCGTTTTCGGGCTGGAGACGTTCAACCAGCGCATGATGGATTTCATGAAAAAGGGGATCAAGCAGGACAGCGTGCGGCGGATCACGAACGATTGCATCGACTTGGGCATCGCCGTGCACTGTTATGTGATTGTGGGCTTCCCGACGGAAAAGGAGGAAGAAGCTCTGGAGACCATGAACTTCGTCGTGCAGAATTCCAGACTTCATGACTCTTACGGGTTTTCTTGTCAACCCTGCCTGTTCGATCTGGAAAAGGAAGCCCCGATCATGAGTGATCCGGGCGGGTACGGTATCCGGCGGATCATGCGGCCATCTTCGGAAGATCTCAGTCTCGGATATTTTTATGAAGTCCAGGAAGGCATGACTCCGGATGAGGCGGAGCGAGTCTATCAACACGTCTACGAGAAGATCAGCGAGGTGGTGTGCGAGCTGCCATTTAACTATTCCATGGCCGACGGCCTGTTATATATCGCGCGGGCCAAGGCGACCGTGCCGTCGGCGCCATAGCGGGTGCGGAACGAGAGTGGATTCATGACGACCCCGATGGGCGTCGAGAGGACGAGCGGTCGGGTCGCCGAGCAGGGGCTGCTGTTCGAGTATACGATCAAGCTCACCCTGGTTGCCGGCCTTTTGGAGCTGATTCTCTATCGGCTCACGTCCCGTCTCGGCATGCATTTCAGCAAGGTCGCACAGGAGCACGAGGCGGTGCGATGGCTCTTTAAGGGACTGGCTTCGGTCGGCTTCGTCCTCTTGAATGTGGTGGCGCTTCTGGTCTTCCTCGCGTTGGGGCTCCTGTTGATGCGCGCCGTCCACACCGCCACCGCCGCCTGGTCCGAGCGGATCATCTGGCCGCCTGTGGCGCTGCTGTTGCTGTTGACGCTGGCCTACGTGGTTTTGGTGATCGTCCAGGTCGAGATGGGCATGTTGGCGTCTGTGGTCTACAATGCGATCGCGTTTGTCGCGATTGCGCTGCTGGTGATCCATTATCTGCGGACCCATCCGACGCGGAGCCAACGGCTGTTCGTGCTGACCTTTTTCCTCGGAATTTCCGGCTGGCTTTATTTCCAAATCATGTCCACGACCTATGGCCTCCTGGGGATCGCCACTCCCGTTCCATTGGTGCATGAGATCAGCCGGGCGGGAGAAGCCCTGATGGTGCTGGCCAGCATGTTGAGCTTTGTCGCATTCGGTGCGGAGGGGTTCTGGAGCCGAAATCGCCGGCAGCGTCGTCGAGTGCTCTGGTTCAGTGTCGTGGGCGGCAGCATCTTCCTCGCTCTCTTTTTCATCGATTTCCTGCTCGGCGCGTATGATCCGGAGGCGGCCTTTCGGATGCGGAAAGCCGGGGAAGGGATCAGTTGGATCTTCCAAATGGGGATGGGCTATACCTTTTACCTGCCGTTTGCATTGTATCTGGTTGGCCTGTTGTGCTGGTCTTATACCGTGATTAAACTCGTGCGGATGGGTCGGTTGGCCGGCTATGGGATCGGACTGATGTTTACCGCCGGCTATGCCTTGCAGTTGTCGCATTTGACCCTCATGGTGGTACTCGGCCTCATCCTACTGGGCTTGGACCGGTTGAAGTTGGCGACGGCCGATCCGAAAGTCGCGACGCAGGAGTCGCTTGTACCGTCATCGACGCCGCTGGTTGGGAGTCATTCATAGAGAGGAACAGGAGCACTATGGAACAGCAGACTACATCACCATCTCCAGAGCCAGGCGGCGCCGGCGTAGCGTCCGAAGAACACCCGCTCTCGCCGGAGGAGGAAATCGCCGAACTTGAGAAATTGCTCGCGGAAGAGCCGGATGACTTTCAGGCCCGCTGCCGGCTGGGGGAGCTGTATTTCAGCAAGGGCCGATTGGATGACGCTCTGACCGAAGTCAAGAAGGCGATCGATATGGCCGAGGGCCTACGGTCGGAAATGAACCGGTCGCTGGCGATGTACTATTCCAATTTAGGGACGATCTATGCCACCAAGGGCATGGTGGATGAAGCGGAAGCGCAGTTCAAGCAGGCCTTGACCGTGTATTCGGGCGATGTGTTGAGTTTGTTCAACCTCGGGCGGTTGTTCGCCGATCGGAAGAACTTCCTCCAGGCCAAGGAGCATTTCGAGCGGTTGGTGGAGATCACGCCGGAAGACCCGATCGCCTGGTACAACCTGGCGGGCATCTATGTCGAGCTCGACAATCCCCAGGTGTCGGATTACAACACGATCGACATGGCCATGCAGTGCTATATGCGGACACTCGAGCTTGATCCGAAGCATTTGGAATCAAGCTTCAAGCTTATGGAAGTCGCACTGGTGCATAACAAGGTCGATCTGGCGATCCGGGTGATGGAGAGCGCGGTCGAGCACAATCCCGATGAGCCGCTGGCCCACTACAATCTGATCAACGTCTATGATAAGTGTAAGATGTTCGAACAAGCCGAGGAAGCCAGGAAGCGTCTGAAGGAGCGGTTCTCGAAGCGAGCCCGGGAAGCGAGCGCACCGTAACGATACACCCTAGCGAAGGAGTACCCCGACCATGTTTGGAAGTCTGGGATTCACAGAGCTCATTCTCATCCTGGTGATCGTGCTCATCATCTTCGGGGCAGGCAAATTGCCGCAGCTCGGCGAAGGGTTGGGCAAAGCCATCAAGGGGTTCAAGAAGTCGGTGCATGAGGCGGAGGCCATTGAGGCCGAGGCTCAGCAAATCGCCGCGGCCCAACAGACACAGGCGACGTCAGTGCCGCAACAGGCGCCTGCCCAACCGGCCGGTGCGACGGTGGCGGAGGTCCAGGGGACCCCGGCACCGCAGGCTCCGCGGGCGTAACGATTGTCACGGGTTGAGCCGACGCGCGAGAAGGAACCTTTCGTCATGGAAACCCAGGTCCAGTTGCCGGTCGGATGCATCGAGCGGTTTGCAGGTAACGGTAAGGCGCGGAGCACGGGGGACGGCAAATTAGCCGTCAAGGCCGGGATTCCACTGCCGCATCACGTCACGCTTGATCGTGACGAGGAGTGGCTCTACATCGCCGAGTCCGGGTCGGATCGAATCCGCCGGGTCAATCTCCGCGACGGCACGTTGCACAACTTCGCCGGGATCGGCGAAACCTGCTACAGCGGCGACGAGGGACCTTGCGGTGAAGCGGGCCTGTACCTCCCGCTGGATGTGGCTGTCGATTCACAAAACAATCTGTACGTCTGCGACAGCGGCAGCAATCGGATTCGGAGGATCGACGCTGAAACCGGCGTCATCACCACGGTGGCCGGCACCGGGCAGTTCGGCTTCAACGGAGACGGGCCCGCCCTCGAAGTCAATTTGACCTACCCGGCCGCCATCGCGATCGACCGAGACGACGTCATGTACATCGCCGACACCCAGGCCCATCGCGTGCGGCGATTCGATATGAAACGCGGGCTCATCGAGACCATCGCCGGCTTCTGGACGAGCGATGACGATGAGCGCGAGCAGCCGTTGGTGGCGAAGAATTTGGTCGTGCTGTCCGGCGACGCGATCGGTATCGACTTTACGGGTGATGATGAATGGCTGCGTCCCGGGTGCGCCGAGGGCGTTGACCTGTCCTTGTACCTGGACGACGGGAAGCCGGCTCTGGAGGCTCGGCTGTACGATCTGGTCGGCATCGCGGTGGGACCGGATGGGCATGTCTACGTCGTGGACAAGGGCAGCAACCGTATCCGGAAGATCGATCGCCAGACAGGGACCATCTCGACGGCGGCCGGCAAGTGCTTTTACGGCTTTGACGGAGACGGAAAGCCGGCCGTCAAGGCTATGCTCCATGCACCGGAAGCGGTCACGTTCGATCAACAGGGCCATCTCTATATCTCCGATACCATGAATCACCGCGTGCGTAAGGTCGATGCCCAAACAGGGATGATCGCCACGATCGCGGGAAATGGGGACAGCGGCTACGAGGACAAGCACATGGGCGGCTGCGGCGCGGCCCGCTTCGTAGCCAAAGACGAGGTGCTTCAGGCCAAGATCGGCGAAGCTCCGGTCGCGACCGAGGCGGTGGTCAATTCCCCCGTCGGCCTGGCATTGGATCGCCATGGGCATCTCTATGTGTGCGAACGGGGAGAGAATCGGGTCCGGCGAGTCCGGCTCTGGTAACCGGCCCCAGACAGACGACAGCGCACCAGTTTGGTACGCGGATGTGAGCGAATGTGTGGGGCGTACCATCGTGAAAGGTCAGATCCGGTGCCACTACCTCCATCTCGTCGATCACTCCGTGTTCCTGCCACGATCTTCCTCTCGTGTCTTCTCTGCGCGATAGTCCTTGGGTGGTTGGGTGTCCCGTTGGTCGGCTCGGAGGGCATGGTTATCCGCTCCAAGTTGGTCGCGGGCGAGGTTCCCAACAGTCCCGATGATGCGGCTTGGGAAGCCATTCCGGTCATGACGCTTCCGCTGAGCGGACAGGTGGTAACCAGGCCTGTGTGGCCGGAGCCCACGGCGCGCGCGCTGGCGGTCCGGTCCGTGCACAACGGCAGCGATATTGCCTTTCTGCTGGAATGGCAGGACAACACGAAAAATGATCGCCTCACACCGGGAACATTCCGAGACGGGGTGGCGATCGGCTTACCGCTGGGAGATGCCCCGGCCTTTTTCTGCATGGGTCAGCTTGATCACTACATCAATATCTGGCACTGGAAAGCGGATTGGCAGAGCGACGTCGATCGTCGGGCGGCCAAGGCCGGCGAGCGACAGAAAGGCGGCGTGCGGACGTTCGAGGTGATTCCCCGTCGCGCCTCTTCGGTGGAGGATTTGGTCGGCGGAGGATTTAGCACCTTGACCAGCAAACAGAGCCAGGGGCGCATTCAAGGCAAGGCAATCTGGAAGGACGGCGTGTGGCGCGTGGTGATGAGGCGTCCCCTGGTTTCCACCGATCAGGAAAACGAAGCCAAGCTGGTTCCGGGACGGGTCCAGACGATCTCGTTTGCGGTCTGGAACGGAGAGAACAAGGAACGAAACGGTCAGAAGGCCGTGGCGCCCTGGTTTCAGCTTTCGATCGATCCCACCGTCTGAGCCGGTTCGACCGGACGGAGTGAGTTGATGCGGTCTGCCGGAAGTGTGAGTGAGAGGGCGAGACAACGAAGAAAGGGATGGAACTAGTGCCGAGCGTTCCTGGGAAGGCTGCCAGTCAAGAAGCCCTGCCGTCCGGTCGGGCTTTTTTTGTTGCCGGAGTCTTGCTCTGGACGGTACTGGGGATCCGACCCGATGCGTTCGCTCAAGCCTCCATCAAGGGCTGCGAGATGAAGGAAGAAGAAGCGGCCGCCTTGGGTGAACAGTTCGGTATTGCCGTCGGACCCGTGGACGAGGAGATTCAAAAACAGCTCAAGTTGCAGCGGCCCGAAGGGGTGGTGGTGTTCGAGGTGATCGGCGGCACCCCCGCGGATCTGGCTGGAATCAAGGTCGGCGGAGTCGTGAAAGAAATCGACAAGATCGACATCAAAACCATGAGCGATTTCGGCTGTGCGCTCCAGCGGGCCATGAAGACAGAGAATTTCACCGTCGGCACCTACGAGACTGCCGATCCGGGAGATCCGGTGGGCTGGGGCGTGAATTTTCATTTCGTGCGCATCCTGAAGGATTGATCGGAGCATGAGGGCGGCATGACGACGTTGCAGAGGTGGCGATGGATCAAGGCAGGCGGCCTGTGCCTGGTCGCGAGTCTCGCCGCGGCCGTTGCACTCTACGATGGGGTTGGTGCGCAGAAAGCGGACGAGCCAGCCGGAGCCGGTGTGGACAAGCCGGGCGGTCAAGCATCCTCCGATGGAGTGGAAGGATGGGTCGCTGAAATCGAAAAGACCTTCATTCGGTCGGAGGATTGCAAGCAATGCCATGACCGCCATTACGAAGAATGGAAAGGCATGCGCGAGCAGACCCCCGACCTCAAGACCTTCGGTCGAGTGGACGCGGCGCTGCTCCACGGGACCGCGCTGGAGTCGCCGGTTTTCAAGACGGTCCTCGGCCTGTGGATGCAGACGAAGCCGACCGCGGAACAGCAGGCCAAGTGTCTCTCCTGTCACGTGCCGGCTACGACCGTCTATCCGCAATATGCGGGAAAAATCGCCGACCAGGTGCTGAACGGCAAGGTGACGGTGGAGGGCATCGGGTGCGCCTCCTGTCACCTGATCCATGCCATCGAGCCCAATGGCGGACCCCCGCCCACCTTCAAAATCAAACCCGGGGCCACGCTCTATGGACCTTACAGCGATCCGGAGGAGAATCTGGTCCATACGGCTGAACAGTCCGACTTGTATCGCGGCGCCAATTTCTGCGCGTCCTGCCACTTCGACAAGGTGAAGGACGTCACGAAGCGGGACCTTCCGGGCGAGATCCTGCAGGGGACCATCTGTCAAGATTGCCACATGGAGCCTTCCACCGGCAGTTCCACCTCCAAGCGCGGGTCGCTCACGCGCCAGATCGGACGTCACTGGTTTCGCGGAGTGGTCATTCCGGGGACGCTGCTCAAGAACCGAAACCTGCAGGCGGAATGGATGCCGCGGGTCGATATCGAGGCGACGAAATCAGCCGACTCGGTCGCAGGTACGGCGCTCGTCAGAGTCGGCAGCCTGCCCCACAGCTTCCCGGACGGGGACCCGGTTCTCAAGCAATTCCTGCTGACGATCACCGTCAAGGATGCGAAAGGGAATGTCCTGGCCACGGAAGAGAAGCGCTTTGGCCTGCCCTACGAGCAGATTCTCAGGGGACCGATCCCTGAACCCTTCATCAAGGGAGGGACCACCAGAAAAGTCCCGTTCTCTCACACCTGGCAAGGCGCGGCGGTCCCGGCATCCGTCGAAGCGGTCCTGAGCTATCAACTCATCCCCGAACCCTCGCCGGCGCTCCGCGATCAGTATCTGGCAACGCTTTCGAGCGACGAGGATCGGAAGCGAGCCGGGACCATCATCGACGAGTACATTCAGCCGCGGGTCCTGACCTATCGAGTGAAAACCCTGTAGCGTCGTCCTGCCAGGAACACGCATCTCGGCTGGCTGGTTGAAGGGGGGCTGTTGTGAATTCAAACACGATGTGGAGACGGGGCGTGATCGTCGGGGCGGTTGGACTCGTGGTCCTGCTCCTCGGCCTGGCGCTGGAATCAAGCCGGGCGGAGGAGGCGGCCAAGTCCAAATTGCCGTTAGAGAAGGCCTTTCCCCTCGCCGCTAAATGCAAACGGTGCCACGAGCGAGTCTATGAAGAATGGGAAACCTCGCCCATGTCCCGCTCGCTGCATTCGCCGGCGTTTCGCGCCGCCATCGATCAATATCTGACCTTCTCGGGCGGAAAGGACAAGGCCCTCTGCCTGCGCTGCCATGCGCCGCACATCAAGGAGTATCCGGAACTCGCCGAATCCTTCATCAAGCAGGTTCAATCGGGCGAGCCCTCGATCGACGGGGTCGCCTGCGCGCAATGCCACTTGATTAAAGAGGTCGATCGCACGGCGCATCCCCCGATGCCGAAGTACGATTTCGGCAGCAAGACGCTCTATGGGCCGTATAAGGACGCGGCTGCGAACCTGGCGCACCAATCCGCGGACCTTGACCTGTTCCGCAAGTCGGCCCTCTGCTTGAATTGCCATGTGACCGTGCCGACCGCGGGCAACCTGGGGACGAGCAACGACCTGCTGGGATCGTGGGAGACCAGCAAGGCGGTGAAGTCCGGCAAGGAATGCCAGACCTGTCACATGCCGGAGCAACTCGGTGAATCCGCCAACGGAGAGAACAAGCGGAAGGTCGCGAACCACACCTTCCCCGGACGAGTCGGGAAACTGCGGCAGGAGGCTGCGAAGCTGGAGGTGACGAGCGAGGTGCAGGGAGACAAGACCAAGGTCACCGTCAAGGTCCACAGCCTCGTGCCCCACAGCCTGCCGACCACCCATCCGGGCTGGGCGAGCGTGGCGCTGGACCTGACGATCAAAGGCAAGAACCTCCGGACGGTTCACAGCGACAGGCGGGTGTACGGCAGAAAGTACCTGGATGCCAAGGGCCAGCCCACGGTGTTCGATTTCGAGGCCGTCAAGGTCGCGGAAGATACCGTGCTCAAGCCCGAGGAAACGCGGGTCGAAATCTTCGAGTTCCCGACCCCGAAGGATACCAAGAGTTTCGACGTGGAACTATCGCTCAACTACGCCCCTGTGGCCGGGCCGAGCACATTTCTTCAGCGCATCGAGGCGGAATCCCCGAAGGGGGCGCAAGACCCTGCGTTTGAGGCCGTTCCCATCACCAAATATGCCGAGAACGTGCCGATCAACAAATAGCCACGGTCGCCGGGTTGAAGCAGCGGTAAGTTAGGGACGAACAGGTGGGGTCAATCGGAGACGATCGTCGAGCCGGGGGACTTCATCTTGAAAATCTGAATAGCCGCGTACATGCCTTTGGCGGGGTGATTCAGAATCAGGCGGCAATTGGTCACGCGCGTGTCGATCAACTCATAGGCGCCGCCGCAGTAGTAGATGTCGCAATCGTCGAGCGTGCAGTTCTTATAGACGTGGCTGTCCAAGGTCAGCTTGGCCTTGCTGAACTCCTGCCCTTCCACCACGATATACTCCGGGGCCATTCCCATCGGGTCCTCCCTCCGTGATCCGCGGACTATAACAAACCGGTTTCATCGGCGCAAACCGGACTCTCGATCCCGTTCCCCGCTCCGCAAGCCTTGGAGAGAAGCCAGGGCGCTGGCCCGGGCGAAAGGCCAGGGCTGGACCTTTTGAACCGGTTCTGCTTTACTTTGCCGCCGACACGTGTTTCCCCTAACAGCCTGTTGAAAGACATGGTCAGCGCTCTCGAAAAGGACCATGCAACGCGATCTCGGATGATGTCGGAATACCACCCAGGGTGTTCCAAAAGGCCGTCCAGCGCGGCCGCAGCGAGTGAGGAGGCGAAGCGTACGCTTTTCGGTACGTTGAGCCTCTGAGCGATGCGAGAACAAAGCTGGCGGACGTTTTCAACACCCTGCTAAGCTGGAGGGATTCGGTGACGAAACGTTCCCCACGCAAGCCTGCTGAAAAGAACAAGGCAACGGCGCCGTACCAACATACGGAGGCCAAGAGCCTGATGCGGCCGGAGGTCGGCACGCAGGCGCAGTTTAAGAAAAAGAAGCCGTCCAAGACCTACCGCTATGATTCATCGCTCTCACCGGCACTGGACTGGGATGCGAAGAATCCGGCTCGTGAACAGGGCGAAGCTCTCCTCAAGCAAGTCCTTGACGCGAAGAGTTTAGACGAAGCCAAGGCCGCTGCCTCGAAACTCAAGAGTCTCAGCAAGCCGTTTCTGAATTGGGCGGGCAAAGCCGAGCGGCTGTCATTCGATGTCCCGACCTTGCCGCTCTTCATCCACGAGCGGCTCTCCACGAAAGCGATCATCGAAACGCTGGCCGGGCACAAGACCGACAAGCAAGAGGATATGTTCGCCCTGTTCGGCGATCCGCAGCACTCCATCACCGATCAGGTGCTGAAGGCCTATGAGTATCAGGACAACTGGACGAACCGGATGGTCCTGGGCGATTCGCTGGTGGTGATGAACTCGCTGCTGCACTACGAAGGGCTCGGTGGCCAGGTACAGATGATCTACATGGACCCTCCGTATGGGGTGAAGTTCGGCAGCAACTTCCAGCCGTTTGTCAGAAAGCGCGATGTGTCCCACAACGACGACGAAGACATGACCCGCGAGCCCGAAATGGTCCAGGCCTATCGGGATACCTGGGAACTGGGCTTGCATTCGTATCTGACCTATTTGCGGGACCGGCTCCTCCTCGCCCGCGATCTGCTCACACCGAGCGGCAGCATCTTCGTCCAGATCAGCGACGAGAACCTGCACCATGTGAGAGAAGTGATGGATGAAGTGTTTGGGGCGGAGAATTCCTGTTCCGTGATCTCGTTCGCCAAGACAAGTGGCTTCAGCCCAACGCTTCTCTCCAACGTGAGCGACTTCCTCTTGTGGTATGCAAAGGACATCAATCACGTGAAATATCGTCAACAGTTTCTGCCGAAACTCGCCGGAGAAGAAGGTGCAACACAGTACACTTGGGTTGAGTCTTTCGATCGGAAAACTTGCCGTCCAATGAGCGATGAAGAAGTCGCAAATCTAACAGAGACGATAAGGCAGTTTCGTATTTTTGCTCATGGCGATTTGAGTGCGCAAGGTATATCGGGCAATACAGAACCCTTCGAGTGGAAGGGTGAAACTTTCAAAGTGCCGAATAACTGTCACTGGAAGACAACGACGAATGGCCTACGAAACTTGGCAAAAGAGAACAGGTTGATGGCACTTGGAAACAGCCTAAGATACAAGAGGTACTTGGGCGACTTTCCTGTATTCCCGATATCAAACATATGGACCGATACGAGTGTGAGCGGTTTCTCGGACAAGAAGCTCTACGTTGTTCAGACTAACCCGCTCGTTATTCAACGCTGCATTTTGATGACCACCGATCCCGGCGATCTCGTGCTCGATCCTACTTGTGGGAGCGGCACGACCGCCTATGTCGCTGAGCAATGGGGCCGCCGCTGGATCACGATCGACACGAGCCGCGTTCCACTCGCCTTGGCCCGGCAACGGCTCCTCACCGCCACCTTCCCTTGGTATGAATTGAAAGACGGCAATCGCGGGCCTGCCGGTGGCTTCACCTACAAGCGTAAGCAGAACAAGAAAGGCGAAGAAGTGGGCGGGATCGTCCCGCACATCACGCTCAAGTCCATTGCGAACAACGAACCACCGGCTGAAGAAGTGTTGGTAGACCGGCCGGAAGTCGAGAGCGGCATCACGCGCGTGAGCGGCCCCTTCTGTGTCGAAGCGACAATCCCCACACCGGTGGATTGGGAGGGTGACGGCGTCGAGGACTCTGGCTCTGGGTCCACCGATGCCTACGGATCGTTTGTCGATCGCATGCTGGAAGTGCTGCGCAAGAGTCCGGTGCTGCGCCTCGAAGGCAATAAGACTGTCACGCTGAAGAACATCCGTCCGCCCGCCAAGACTCTATCCCTCTCGGCGGAAGCTCTTGTGACAAATGGCCAAGATAAACCCGTGACGCTGGTGTTCGGTCCGGAGAACGGCGCGGTCAGTGAGAAACTCGTCTATGAAGCGGCCCGTGAAGCGCATGCGAAGAGCTATACCCACCTCTATGTGGTCGGCTTTGCCATTCAACCCAACGCTCGAACCTTGGTCGAGAAATGTTCTGACGTGATGGGCGTGCCCGCCACCTATGTGCAAGCCACGCCGGACTTGATGATGGGCGACCTGCTCAAGAACATGAGGTCGAGCCAGATCTTCAGCGTGTGTGGCCAGCCGGAGATAAAAATCACCAAGGGCAAGGACAGGCAGTACCAAGTCGAGTTGCTTGGATTAGATGTGTTCGATCCGATTACGATGGATGTCAGCCATCGCAGCGGCACCGATGTCCCGGCCTGGTTCTTGGACACGGACTACAACGATCTCTGTTTCCACGTCTCGCAAGCCTTCTTCCCCCGCACCAGCGCCTGGGACAATCTGAAGAAGGCGCTCAAGGGTGAATACGAGGAAAGTGTCTGGGATCATCTCTCCGGCACGACCAGCGCGCCGTTCGAGGCTGGCGAGCACAGGCAGATTGCCGTGAAGGTGATCGACGACCGGGGCAACGAATTGCTGGTGGTGAAGAAGCTCCCGTAAACTGATTGGTGGAAGGAGACATCGCTCATGACGCAGGCAGCCTTGCTTGACCATGTCACGAAAACGATTGTCGAGCGGTTTCATCCCAAACGCATCGTGGTCTTTGGAAGCCATGCGCGGGGCGATGCCAGGCCGGACAGCGATTTGGATCTGTTCATCGAGATGGAGACACCACGCCGTCCGCCGGATCGGGCCATCGAAGTGAGTGAAGTCTTTGGGTTGCGCCCTTGGCCGATGGATATCGTGGTATACACGCCGGAGGAAGTTCGCCGCCTGCGCCACATCAACGGCACCCTCCTTTCCGTGATCGAGAAGGAGGGCAAGGTGCTGTATGAGCAGCCCTGAGTCCAACTTCGCGGCCTGGTTGCGCAAAGCCGAGCACGATCTTCTGAACATCGAGAACAACCTCGCCGCCAAGGAGATTCCCTGGGACACGCTCTGCTTCCACGCGCAACAGGTTGCCGAGAAAGTCCTGAAAGCGTTCCTGGTCTCTCGCGGACGGGACCTGTCGAAGACGCATGATCTGGTGGCCTTGCTTGCTCAATGTGTCGAGTGCGATGCCGGGCTTGCCGGCTTGGAATCGGATTGTCGGAAGCTGACGTCTTACGGTGTGTCTGCTCGATATCCTGACGACCTCTTTGAACCTGGCGAGTCGGATGGCCGCGATGTAGTGGCCGCTGCCTATCGCATTCGCACGAAGATCCTCTCGCCTCTCCCGAAGAACCGATGAGCGGCTACGAAGTCCCCGAACCCATCCTGAATTCTCCGTTCGACGAGCCTCAAGCACATTGGCATATCGTGGAAGGCGAACAGCCGGAGCGGCGGGCTGGTCGGCGCCCGGCGATGTATTTCTATCGCGATCCGAAAGCCAAGCCGGACACCGAAGCCGGTCGCGTCGTCGGCACGGCGATCGAACTGAAGCTGGTCAACCGCATTCGCGGGCAGGTGAGGAAGTGGCGGCTGGAGGGCTATCCCGGCGTGACGAGAACGACGTTGGAGCTGTTGCACTGGTGGCGGCGGGAGGGGCGGGCGCAACGGCTCTTTTTCGCCCAACTCGATGCGGCGGAGACGATCATTTTCCTCGCGGAGGCCAGAGCCGATTATCGGCAGGGGATCGACGTGCCCCAGGAAGAAATCAGCGACGAGAAACGAAAGGACGGCTTTGCCGGATTTCGGCGGTATGCGAGTAAGATGGCGACCGGTTCCGGCAAAACGACGGTGATGGGGATGTTGGCTGCCTGGAGCATTTTGAATAAGGTGAACGACCGAAGCGATGCCAGGTTCTCCGATGTGGTGTTGATCGTCTGTCCCAATGTGACGATCAAGAACCGGCTCCGTGAACTGGACCCTGAAGCTGGAGAAGCGAGTCTGTACAGAACGCGAGACCTCGTGCCATCCCACCTGATGCCGTCGTTGACGCAAGGCCGATTGCTGGTGACGAACTGGCATGTCTTCGAGCCGCAAGCCATGCAAACCGGCGGGGTCGGTGCGAAAGTAACCAGGGCCGGGGTCGAAGTCCGCACGAAGGACACCATTACGATCAGCTCGAAGACGACGACAGCGCGCGGTACTCGGTACCTCACCCTGGAAGATTTTGAGCGGCAGGTGGCGGCAGGGTTGCTGACAATACTCAGTGAAGAACGGGAACAGGATGGGTCGCTCAAAAAGGTGATGGTGGAGTCGCGACGCTATGTCGAGAGCGACACGGCACTCGTCAACCGCATTCTTGGGCGCGAGGTTGGGGGCAAGCAGAATATTCTCGTCATGAACGACGAGGCCCACCATGCCTATCGCATCGTGCGTGAGGAGAGCGACGAGGAGGAAGGGGATCTCTTCGGCGAGGACGAAGAGGCCGAGGATTTCTTCAAAGAAGCCACCGTGTGGATCGACGGCCTGGATCGGATTCAGAAACTGCGCGGCATCAACTTGTGCCTTGATCTATCTGCGACCCCGTATTTTCTCGGTCGGGTCGGCCAGGACACGAACCGGCCCTTTCCCTGGGTGGTGAGCGACTTCGGATTGATCGATGCGATCGAGTCCGGTCTGGTGAAAATTCCGCAACTCGCCGTGCGGGACACGACGGGGAAAGATATTCCGGGCTATTTCAATATCTGGCACTGGATTCTTCCTCAACTCACTCCGGCTGAGCGTGGGGGCAAGAAGGCGAACCCCAAACCCGAAGCCATTTTGAAGTATGCCCATCATCCCATCGCGATGCTGGGCGGTCTGTGGGAGAAGGATCGGGAAGAATGGGCCACTCATCGCGACGATCCGCGGCCGCCTGTTTTCATTCTGGTCTGCAAGAATACGCAGATTGCCAAGGTGCTCTACGAATGGCTGGCGGAAGACAAGGCGCCGACCGGGATTCCGCCGGTGAAGATCGAAGGGTTCAAAAATACCGGCCGGCAGAACACGATCCGAGTGGATTCCAAGGTGGTCCACGAGTCGGATTCCGGCGAGGCGAAGAACGACGAGGTCCGCTGAATGCGCTTCACGCTCGATACGGTTGGGAAGGTCGCCTGGCCGACCGATCGGGTCGGCAGGCCGCTCTATCCGGAGGGCTTCAAGGAATTGGCCGATAAACTTACACGTCCGGACCATCCGCCTGGTCGCGACGTCCGTTGCATCGTCAGCGTGGGCATGCTGACCGAAGGCTGGGACTGCAACACCGTAACGCACATCATCGGCCTGAGACCGTTCATGTCACAGTTGCTCTGCGAGCAGGTGGTCGGGCGAGGATTGCGGAGGGCCAATTATGAAGTCGGCGCCGATGGCAAGCTGACGGAGGAAGTCGCGAAGGTGTTCGGCGTGCCGTTTGAAGTGATCCCGTTCAAGGCGAATCCTCAGGGGCAGCCGCAGCCTCGCGTGAAGCGGTACCATGTCCATGCGATTCCGGCGAAATCGGAATTCGAGATCAGATTTCCTCGCGTTGAAGGCTACACCCAAGCGATTCGCAACAAGGTGTCGGTGGATTGGCGAAGCGTTCCCTCGCTCGTGTTGGAGCCTGGTCGAATCCCGCCAGAGGTCGAGGTCAAGGGTCTTCATGTCACCACGAAAGGTAAACTCACACTCGGCGGGCCTGGTCGAGTGGATGAAGTTAACCTTGAAGAGTTTCGCGCGAAGCGGCGGATGCAGGAATTGGTCTTCGATCTCGCGAAGACGTTGGCGCAGGACTATGTGGCTCAGAAACAATGCACGATTCCAACACACAAATTGTTTCCGCAACTCGCCGGCATCATTCAGCTCTATCTGGATAAGAAGGTAGAAGCGCGACCCCCAGCCGATAAGAAAGATCTCTTTCTTGCCCCGTACTATGGCTGGGTCGTTGAACGGCTGTTGGAGGCGATTCGACCCGATACTTCCCAAGGCGAAGCGCCGGAAGTCCCTCGCTACGAGGCGACCCGCGGTCCGGGCTCGACGGCTGAAGTGGATTTCTGGACGAGTCGCGACGTGCGGGAAGTCGTGAAAAGCCATCTCAACTATGTCGTGGCGGACACCAAACAGTGGGAACAGTCGGCGGCCTATTTTATCGACCGGCATCCCGCGGTTTTGGCGTTCGTCAAGAATGCCGGGCTCGGCTTTGCTATCCCCTATCTCCACAATGGCCAGATGCACGACTATGTGCCGGATTTCATCATTCGACTCAAGGCAGACCCCGTGAGCTATCTGATCCTGGAAACCAAAGGGTACGATCCGCTGGAGGACGTGAAGCGAGCAGCTGCTGAACGATGGGTCGCGGCGCTGAATGCAGACGGGACCTATGGCTGGTGGACATATTCCTGCGCAAAACGCGTGAGCGATATTGCGCCTATCCTTACGGAGTCCACGGCTCCGAGGGGCCTTCGGCCTCCCACCTTTCGGCTTGATCCCTGAAAGCCGTCCATATAAAATAGCCCGATTTCTCACGTAGTTATCCGCGCAGATCCAACCCGCTCCATCCGTGGTTGTCCCTTCGCAGACTCCTGTTGCAACGTTCTGTCGATGGGCTGGAGGCATAGGGAGCGGCATGAACAGACGGAGCGTCTCACCCATGGCAGGAGGACAGGACAGTGAGTGATTCAGCGATTGTGACGTTTGCGCTGGCGGCGGCGGCGGCCGGTATTGCCTACGGGCTCTATTTGGCCATGTGGGTCTTCAAGTTGAATGCGGGCAATCAGAAAATGCAGGACATTGCCAAGGCCATTCAGGAAGGGGCCGCGGCCTATATGAATCGGCAGTATCGCACTGTCGGGATCGTGGCGGCGGTCCTCTTCGTCGTCCTCTGGGCGGCGGGGTTCGCGTCTGACAAATTCGGACTGTTGACCGCCATCGGGTTCTTGGTGGGAGCGGGTGCTTCGGCCATTGCGGGCTACGTCGGCATGATCATCGCGGTCCGCGCAAATGTCCGGACGGCCCAAGCCGCGCATGAGGGGATGAACGCCGCCCTGACCGTGGCCTTTCGCGGTGGAGCCGTGACAGGATTGTTGCTGATCGGGCTCGGGCTCTTAGCGATCACGGCCTTCTACACGCTGGCTCAGTCACTTGCAGGACAGGAGAAGGCGATCCACGCCCTGCTCAGTTTGGGATTCGGCGGCAGTTTGATCTCGGTATTCGCCCGAGTCGGCGGCGGCATCTATACCAAGGCGGCGGACGTGGGTGCCGACCTTGTCGGGAAGGTCGAGGCGGGGATTCCGGAGGATGACCCCCGCAACCCGGCGGTAATCGCGGATAACGTGGGCGACAACGTGGGCGACTGCGCCGGCATGGCGGCCGACCTGTTTGAAACCTATGCGGTCACGACGGTGGCAGCCATGGTGTTGGCCTATACCCTGTTCAAAGGGCAGACCCAGCCGATCCTCTACCCCCTCGCCCTGGGAGCCGTGACGATCTTTGCAACGATCATCGGGATCCTGTTCGTGAAGGTCAGCCCCGGCGGTGAGATTATGCCGGCCCTATACAAAGGACTCTTTGTGGCGGGCGGGATTGCGGCTATCGCCTTCTTTCCCATCACGAACGCCATCATGGAGGGGGTGGGTGGCGTGAGCGGATTCAGCTATTACATCGCGGCGTTGCTCGGCCTGGTGGTGACCCTTGCCATGGTGTTCATTACCGACTACTACACCTCGAAGAGTTTTGCGCCGGTGAAGGACATTGCCAAGGCCAGCGAAACCGGCCACGCGACGAATATCATCGCCGGATTGGCGGTCGGGATGCAGGCGACGGCTTGGCCGGTCGTGGTAATCGGCGGAGCCATTCTCGTGAGTTTTAAGCTGGCTGGTCTCTACGGCGTCGCCGTGGCGGCGGTCTCGATGCTCTCGATGGCCGGCATCGTGGTGGCGATCGACGCCTTCGGGCCGATTACGGATAATGCCGGAGGCATTGCCGAGATGGCGCACCTCGGCAGCGAAGTCCGCAACATTACCGATCCGTTGGACGCGGTCGGCAATACGACCAAAGCCGTGACGAAAGGGTACGCGATCGGCTCGGCCGGTTTGGCCGCCGTCGTCCTGTTCGCCGAATATGCGCGCGAAGTGGAGAAAGGCAATGCGGCCAGCACCTTCGATCTTTCCAACCCGTCCGTACTGGTCGGGCTGTTCTTGGGCGGGATGCTGCCCTTCATTTTCGGCTCGCTCTGCATGAAGGCCGTCGGGCAGGCGGCGGGCCTTGTGGTCGAGGAGGTGCGCCGTCAGTTCCGGACGATCAAGGGGATTATGGAGGGAACGGGCAAGCCCGAATATGGTACCTGCGTGGACATTGTGACGCAGGCGGCCATCAAGAAGATGATGGTGCCGGGCCTCATTCCGGTGGCGTCGCCGATCTTAGTGGGCGTCATCCTGGGTCCGCAGGCCTTGGGGGGCGTCCTGGTGGGAAGCATCGTGACCGGCCTTTTCGTGGCGATTTCGATGACCAGCGGCGGCGGCGCCTGGGACAACGCCAAGAAGTACATTGAAGAGCAGGGCAAGAAGGGCACGGATACCCACAAGGCAGCCGTGACCGGCGATACGGTCGGCGATCCGTATAAGGATACGGCTGGCCCGGCGATCAATCCAATGATCAAGGTGATCAACATCGTGGCTCTGTTGATCGTGTCGCTGATCGTCTGAGGCGTTGGAACAATCGGATCGAACGAATCGACAGAAACGGCAACGGTAATGCCCGCGAATCTTCGGCGGCTTGACGGGCAGAATCTCCCTAGAGTAAGGTGACCGGTAGACGATTCAACACGGGGACAGAGCCGGTCCCTGGCTGAGGCTGGGAGGTGCTCCATGGAAAAACAGGAACGGAGGCCGGAAACCAGAAAAGAGCCGCAAGGGAAGGACAAAGATGAGGTTAAAGCCAATCCCAAGGTCGTGGAGACCGGGAAGAAGCTGAAAGAAGACATCGATAAGCTCGTCGATGAGATCGACGACGTGCTCGAAAAGAATGCCGAAGAGTTCGTGAAAAACTACGTGCAAAAAGGTGGTGAGTGACTCGAGACCCGAGTCACTCACGTTGCCGCCCTCCCGACCGCGCTTCTCGTCTCTTCATCGCCCATCGGTCTCGGACCTTGTCTTCAGAAACCAGCGGCCTGTTTGCCGACCCGTCGATCGTACCGGCTGCCGAGTCATTTGACATGGGCTGGCTGGACCGCTAGACTCGCGCACCAATCGTTCAACGACCTACGCAATCGTCCTCGCACCGTTCCTCTACGTGTGGCCATGCGTTCTCGACTTTGGATTTTTCCGACCATCGATCAGGATCGTCAGAGAGGGCTTTCGCAGGCCTTGACCATTTCGCCCGTGACCGCGTCGGTGCTGCTCGCGCGCGGCATCACAAGTCAGACCGAAGCTTCTCGATGGCTGGGCGCCGATACTGTCTCTCCGCACGATCCGTTTCTCCTGCCGGATATGGAGCCGGTGATCGACCGACTGGAACGGGCTCGTATGGCCGGCGAACTGGTCTGCTTCTACGGCGATTATGACGTGGACGGCATGTCGGCCACGAGCCTCTATGTGACCTACTTCACGGCTTGCGGGCTTCGGACCTGCGTCTACATCCCGCATCGAATCGAGGAAGGCTATGGGCTCAATGAGGCCGCGGTGCGGCGGCTCCATGCACAGGGCGTGAGGGTGCTCGTGACGTCCGATTGCGGGACCACTTCGCACCGCGAAATCGCGGTCGCCAACGCGCTGGGTATGGATGTGATTGTGACGGACCATCACCGAACGGACCAGGCCATGCCGCCGGCCCTGGGGGTCGTGAATCCCCACCGCCGGGATGCTCGGTATCCGTTTCCAGCGCTTTGCTCGGGCGCCTTGGCCTACAAGGTTTCACAGGCCCACTCGATGAAATATCGAGGCGCGCCGGATATCTTGGCTCACCAGGACGATCTGGTCGCGCTTTCGACTGTGGCGGATGTCGTTCCACTGGTGGACGAGAACCGCTCGTTTGTTCGGCGCGGTTTGGCGCATATCAACAAGGGGACCCGTCCGGGCATCCGCGCACTCAAAGAGGTGGCGGGGATGGCACGGCCCTGTAATACCGGAGCGCTGGCCTTTAAGCTCGTCCCTCGTCTCAATGCCTCCGGACGTTTGGACCACGCGAAGCTGGGTGTCGAACTTCTGACGACGACTTCTGAGTCACAGGCGCGTGCGCTGGCGCAACGCCTCGATGGGCTCAACCGGGAGCGCCAGCAGATCGAGGAAGGGGTGGTGGCTGAGTTGGCGGCGAGGCTGGCGTCCACTGCGGATCTGTCGGCGATTGTCGAATGGTCTCGGGAGTGGCACCTGGGCGTGGTCGGCATCGCGGCCGCGCGTCTGGTCGAACGCTACCATCGGCCCGCCGTCGTTCTGACGGTCAACGATCAGGGGATCGGCAAGGGCTCCGTACGCAGTGTGCCGGGGTTCGACGCCTATGATGCGCTGGACGCCTGCCGTGATCTGCTTGACGGATTCGGCGGCCATCCTGGGGCCGCCGGCCTGACGATCCAAGAGGCACGGTTGCCGGCGTTCCGCGAGCGGTTTCAGGGCCTTGCCGGGCGGCATGAGGTGGTGAGGCAGATCCCTACGTTGCGGCTGGATGCTGAGGTACAATTAGCCGACGTTACTCTTAAGTTGATCCGCGAGCTTGACGGTCTGAATCCATTCGGCGAAGGAAATCCGGAGCCGCTTCTCGCCGTGCGGAGTCTGAAAGTGCTGGACGCGAGAGTCGTCGGAGAGAACCATTTGAAACTGACGGTGAGACAGGGGCATTCGTTTCCGTTTTCCAGCATTGGCTTTCGCATGGGATCGCTGGCGGAGAGGGGAATTCCTGCCCATCAACCAGTGGATCTGGCTTTCGTGCCCGAAGTCAATCGGTGGGGAGGATTGGAGCAGGTTCAACTACGAATCCGGGATATACGGCCGACACCTCCGTCGTAGGGGACAGGTCATGCCGAACGAGACCATCACGAACATCGACGCGCTGATCGCCCGGCTGCAGAGCTACTATGCCGATGCGGACGTGGCGTTGATCCGCAAGGCCTACGACTACTCGGCTAAGGCACACGAAGGCCAGACGCGCAAGTCCGGAGAACCCTATCTGCATCATCCGCTCGCCGTGGCGGGCATTCTCACCGCCTTGAAGAGCGACGAGCATGCCATCATCGCCGGTCTGCTGCACGATACGCTTGAAGATACCCTCGCGACGCATCAGGAACTGGAACGCCAGTTCGGCAAGGACATCGTGCGTTTGGTCGAAGGGGTGACCAAGATCGGGAAGATCCCGTTCAAGAATTATGAGGAAAAGCAGGCGGAGAATTTCCGCAAGATGGTGCTCTCCATGGCGGACGACATCCGAGTCGTTCTCGTGAAGCTCGCCGATCGCCTCCACAACATGCGGACCCTCCAGCATCACCGGACAACCAAACAGCAGGAAATCGCGCAGGAAACCCTCGAAATTTATGCGCCGCTCGCGAATCGCTTGGGGATTGGATGGTTGAAGAACGAGTTGGAAGATCTCTGCCTCCGCTATCTGAAACCCGATGTCTTCGAAATGCTCGTGCAGAAGGTGGCCAAGCGTGACGAAGACCGCCAGCAGTACACTCGGGAGGTCGTCCAGGTGGTGAAGCAGGCACTGGCCGAGGCCGCGCTTCCGGGGGAGGTGCACGGGCGGCCCAAGCATCTTTACGGCATCTACCAGAAGATGCAGAAGCAGAGTATTTCGTTCGAGGAAGTCTACGATCTGACCGGCATCCGAATCCTGACCGATACCAAGATGAATTGCTACGGCATCCTGGGGATGATCCATTCCCTCTGGCGCCCCGTGCCGGGCCGCTTCAAAGATTACATCGCCATTCCGAAATCGAACCTGTACCAATCGCTTCACACGACCGTCGTCGGGCCGAAGGGGGAGCACGTCGAGTTCCAGATCCGCACGGAAGAAATGCATCGGGTTGCGGAACAGGGCATCGCCGCCCATTGGAAATACAAGGAGCAGGGACAGGTCGACGAGAAGGACGGAAAGGTGTTCAGTTGGCTGCGCCAGTTCGTTGAGTGGCATCGGGACCTGCCCGACAACCGGCAGTTCATGGATTCCGTCAAGCTCGACCTCTTTCACGACGTGGTCTATGTGTTCACGCCCAAAGGCATGGTCAAGGAATTGCCCCGTGGGTCCACGCCGGTGGATTTTGCGTACGCGATCCATACCGAGGTCGGCAATCACTGTATCGGCGCCAAAGTGAACGGCAAGATTGTGCCGCTCAAGTATCAATTGCAAAGCGGCGATGCGGTGGAAATCTTGACTTCGTCGACGCAGGTGCCGCACAAGGACTGGCTCAAGTTTGTGCGGACCTCTCGGGCGAAGGCCAAGATCAAGCACTGGATCAAGGTCGAGGAGGATCGGCGCAGCGCGGAAATTGGCCGGCGGTTGCTGGAAGTGGAGCTGAAGAAGCACAACGTGACGCCGGCGCAGATGCTCAAGTCCGAACAATTCTTCGAGGTTGCACGGGCATCCGGGTACGATTCGGCCGACGATCTGGTGGCGGCAATCGGTTACGGACGTGTCGCGAGTTCGCAAATCGTCAGTCGCCTGCTTTCGGTGGGTCCAAACGAGCCGCAGCGGATGGCGCAAGAGCCGGCTGCCCTTCAGAGGACCGGCGATCCGAGAGCCGACGAAAAGGGCGTCAAGGTCAAGGGCGCCCGGGATCTGCTCATGCAGTTGTCGCGCTGCTGCAATCCTGTGCCGGGCGACCGGATTCTTGGATACATCACCAGGGGGCGCGGCTTAACCATCCATGCCGTCGGCTGCCCGAATCTGGATGCATTGGATTATGACCGCGACCGGCTTGTCGAGGTGGATTGGGACACGTCGGTGCCGAGCACCCACGATGTCAAGATGTCCGTCATGGCAGTGGACCGGCCGGGAGTATTGGCGAACGTCTCCTCCTCCATTGCCGGGTGCAACGCCAACATCAGTCGAGCGGAGATTACGACCAGGGAAGATCGAAAGGCCGTGTTGAATTTCGTCGTCGAGGTGACGGACACGGACCATCTGGGCAAGGTGCTACAGGCGGTCGAGCGGGTGGAAGGCGTGATTTCCGCCAAGCGGCTACGCGCTTGGCAAGATCACCGATCATCGACATAGAACCGCCGGTGCGGTCTCTCAGGGAAACTGGAGCTTCATCCCCTTTCTCAGCTTCAGCGTCTGTGCGCGCCCTCCTGCGAGTTCTAAGACGTACATCGCCGGTTCGTCGGACTGGTACTGGGGGCAGCCATTGTCGGTCCTCGTGCAGATCGGCGTGTTGGCCTCGATGTGCACAATGGTTTTTTGTTCATTCAGCCAAATGATGTCGAGCGGCATTCTGGTGTTTTTCATCCAAAATGTCCAGGGTTGCGCCTCTCCGAAAATAAACAGCATCCCCTGGTTTTCGGGAAGCGACTCCCGGTACATCAAGCCCATGGCCCGCTTCTGCGGCGTGTCGGCCAGTTCGGCCTGGATGGTCGTTCCCGAAGGCGTCCGAATAGGCAGGAGGAACTCTCCGCCGGCCGCGGTCTTGCCGATGTCGAGGAACGGCGAAACGACCAAGGAGAGCGCAAGCGTAGAAGCCAGACGGACGAGTCGACCTCGGGGGAATGGCAGCATGAGCTGATAGGAGACTAGGAGGTGGCGGCCAGCCTGTCAAGTCTGACCTCCGCCTCCTTGCAATGCCGCCGTTGGATGTGCGATTCTCGGCTGTCTTCCAGGAGGCGGGTCGATGAAAGAAAAGCGTCGGGTTCTGTATAAGAAAGGCGTCTTTGTTTGTCCCAAGTGCCGTCAATCCTACGTGCAGGACAAGTGGATGGAAGAATGGCGGATCCGGTGCCACAAATGCGATTACCGGGGCACTCTCACGGAGGTTTCCGTCGAGGAACATCTCGACGAAGAGACCATCCGCCGCTGAACCGTTTGATTCGAAACCTCGCCAACGATTCGTTGGGGAGGTTCGCCCGCGCTGCCGGTTTATTGATCTCCAGCCTGGCCGCTTGTTTCTTAATCGAGGCCATTCTCTGGCCGCTCGCCGCCCGAGCCGATGAGGGCGGACGTCCCGTCACCATTCTCGTGACCTACCATTCTGGAACCGGGCACACCGAGAAAATGGCCCGAGGCGTCGTGGAAGGGGCCAAGAGTGTGGCCGGCACGATGGTGGTTACGCAACAGGTTGAGAGGGTGACGGCTGACGAACTTTTCTCCGCGGACGCGCTCGTCGTGGGATCGCCGGTCTATTGGTCCAATATGGCCGGACCCGTCAAGACTTTCATCGACGATTGGCAGTTCAAGTTCGGCGTTTGGCCCGATCTCAAACTGAAGAACAAAGTCGGAGCAGCCTTCGCCACCGGCGGACAGGTGTCGAGTGGAAAAGAACTCACGATGCTCGGTATTCTTGCCGCCATGCTGGGGAATCAAATGATCGTCGTCAGCGGAGGCGGGGCCTTCGGTGCGTCGGCCACGACCGAGGGTGAGAGTCCGGGAATCGACGAAAACGAACTGGCTGCCGCCAAGGAACTGGGGCGGCGAGTCGCAGAGGTGACGCACCTCGTCGTCCGCGGGCGATCCGAACCATAACCGCCAGCCCCGCCATCTTTCTCTATTCGGGAATTCCCATGCAGAAGCCAGCTCCGTCTCTGGAAAGGACGAGCCGGCGAGCATCACGGACGAACGGAAGGAGAGTATTGAGGTGTCCAGTCGGGAGAACCCTGCGGGGAAATCAGTGGGGAGAAGGAGAGCACTGTCCCGCAGCTAGCTGAACCAAGTCATCGATGTTCTCGGCGCAGCGGCCGCAGCAGCCTTCGTCATTCAATCCGAATGAGGCGATCAACCTCGCGCCGGTGATCTGGCCGCACCGTCCGGCCTGCTGCACATCACCCTCGGTTAGACCTTTACAGAGACAGACATACATGATGCTCGTCCTTTCTCTGGTCCGACGTGGTTCTTTCAGGCTTCGACTATGAGAACCGTTATCAATATGGTATCGCCACAGACCATTTGAGTCAAGTGCCGGACGAAAATTTTCTTTTCTGGCTAGATCTGAAAAAGATGATTGATATCCATAGGTTACGAGATCGTCTTTTCGAGCTCTCGCACCATTTCTTTGAGAGCGTCAAATCCAGACTGCCAAAAGGCTTCTGAGCACATATCGACACCAACAGAGCGAAGGATCTGTTCCGGCGATTCAGCGCCTCCCGTGGCGAGCAAGGTGAGGTAGCGCGGGACAAAAGCTTGCCCCTCCTGCTGGTACATCCGATAGAGCGCCAGCACGAGCAGGTTTCCAAAGCTGTACGCATAGCAATAAAAGGGGCTGGCGTAGATGTGGGGAATCGTCAGCCATTCCCACTGAAATTCTTTGGAAACCGGGACGCTCGTCCCCAATTGTTCCCGTAAGAGTCGTAGATATTCGGCTGCCACTTCTTGAACGGTCGCTCCATTGGCGATCAGTTCGTGTGCCGAACGCTCGAACTGTACGAAGTAGGCCTGTCGCATGATGGTGGCGTAGGCGTCGTCGAGTTGGGTCATCAGCAGCCCTTGTTTCACTGACCGATTCCGTTCCTGCTGGAGGAGCGCATCGGAAAGGATGCGCTCGCCGAATACGGACGCCGTCTCTGCCAGCGGCAACGTGGAGTGAAACGTAAAGATGGAATGTTTGGCCGCCATCATTCCGTGGACCGCGTGTCCGAGCTCATGGGCCATGGTTGCGATCTCGCGGGCTTCCCCGGTGAAGTTCAGGAGGACGTAGGGCGTCATGCCAGGCGCGATGCTGTAGCAATAGGCGCCGCCCATCTTGCCGGGCTGTGTACGGGCATGGACATGACCTTCCTGGAAGACCTGTTGTGCCAGGTCGGCCAGATGCGGTGAGAACGAACGGTAAGAGTCCAGGACCAACCGGGCCGCGTCGAGGTAACGGAACCGTTTCTGCGCGGTGCGGGCGGGCGCGTAGATGTGGTAGCGATTCAGCCGCGGTAGTCCGCAGAGGCGAGCCTTGAGTTTGAAATAGTGCTGAAACACCGGTGCGTTCTTGGCGCATACGGCAAGCAGGACCGTCACCGCCTCATCGGGGATGTCGTTCTGAAGATTGCGGACGCTCAGCGGCGTGACGAACTTGCGAAGATCCAACTGCTCGGATTTCCAATCGTTGACCAGCATTTTGTAGGTTTCGCCCAGGAGATCGCGTTGAGACTCGAACACCCTGTACAGCTCGCGGTAGGCCGCCTCGCGAAGGCGAGCGTGCGGATTGCGTACAAAGGCCGAGAGTTGCTCCCGGTTGAGCGTGCGTCGTGTTCCCTTCACGTTCAACGTGAATGAAAACCCGTTCGTCACGATCTCGTAGAGCGTGGTCAAGGCTGTGCGACCGGTCGTGTTCTTCAGGTTGATCACCTGTTCCTCTCGTTCCGACAACGTGTGAGGACTGAACCGACGAATCGTGTCGAGGTGATACCGAAGATCGCCCGACGTTTCGCGGAGGCGCGCGGCATTAGTCTCGTCCAGACCCTGCCACCAGAGGTCGAAGAACAGCAGGCGGTTTCGCAGCGAGGCGAGGCGTTGTTCGACCGTGGCTTTATGGGAGCGGGCCTTCGCGTCCTTGGTGTTTTCGGAATACCAGAGATACGCATGGGCTCCGATCGTCGACGAGATCGTAACGATCTGCTCGCTCAGGTCGAGGATTTTGCGAAACGAGGTCGTGGATAGGTCGGGAGACAAGGTGTCTCGGTAGGATTCGAATTGCCCGACCAGTTTTTCCAGCCTGCACAGCGACCGGCCGACATCCTGTTCTCCATGGGGAAACAGATGGGCGAGATTCCATTGATCTCGATAGGGAAGCGAAGCTCGGGATATGACAGAGGGGTGTGACGTGGAACGCGTGGGCATCAGTCGGTTCTCCTCTCTTGGCAAAAGACCGGGGGCTACTTGTATCACAATCGGACCAGTTTCTGGAGCGTTGACTGAGATTGCACGGATGTTAGAATCCATCCGTGACCGAGCAGGAAATCAACCGGGCCGTGCAATATGTAACCGCGGCAACCTCGTATGACCGCGCGGTCATCGAGGGAATCGTCCGGACGGGGTTGCAGGAGCTGGAGTCCCTGACGACCAGCGAGACTCTGTCGTGCGGCCGAGATTCGCTCCTCGAATATGTTTGCCGTTGGACGATAACACGGACGGGTCAGGACGAACCGCTGGTGCGGGAAGTCCTGGGGTGTGCGGGGCGCTGGCTGGACGAAGTGTATGATGAAATGGTCAAGCGACATCCCGAACCGATCAGGCCGTCGGGTGAAGAGGGAAACGGATTGACCCAGGTTTAGCCCGCATGATTCCTAAGCACTGTTGGTGCAATCGCGGATTCCCTTCGGCGACAAGCCTGTCGGCATGCGTGCTCGCCGCTCGGTCGGTCAGCGTACTGGATCAAGTACGGCTCCCTACCTCGCCGCTGCGCTTGCCCGACTCGCGACGCGACTCCACGGTTTCCGGACGCACCGTCATGAAGAATCCGAGCTAACGGATCGTAGGAGGGAGCTAGGGTGCGATTAAGCGAACTCCATGAGGTCATCGGGCCTGGCGTGCCGGAGTCAAGCCTGTGCGGACAGGAATGGTTCTCGCGAAGCAAGGGGTTCTGGCGGCAAGTCGAGAGCGATTGGGAGTCTCTCCACATGGTCTGCCATGATCGGGCCAGTCAGCGACGCTTGCAACATCTCCAAAGGCGATTGGCCGGATCGCATACCGGTGCGCGCGAGTCGGCGATCGCCGAGCTCGATGTGGCCGCTAAGATTCACCGGGCCGGAGGCTCGGTGCGGTTCCTTCCGGAATCCGTCGCGCGGACGGCTGATTTGGAATGTCGGTTCGGAAGCGAGCGGCTCTTTATCGAAGTCACCACCATGATCGGCGGTTCCAAGCGGCCGCACGGTATGGCTCGTCACCGCGCGGCGTTTCAGCATGAGCCAGAGGGGGATTTCACCGTCGGTGATCTGCTGATCAATCGGATTCTAGCCAGGATCGGGCAGAAGGCTCGCCAGTTGTCCGACTACTGCGAGCCAGTGTTCCTGGCCGTCCATGTTCGACAGGGCTTGCACGACCGTGAGTTGGGTCGGCCGGGAGGTTTGGAGCGGGGAAATCGGAGCCCTCGTCCGGTCCCCTTGGATTTGAGACGGTTGGCCGGGGTGATAACCAGTCTGTTGCTGCCCTTGCGCCATTTGAGCGGTGTGCTGCTGGCTCTGTGGGATGTGGAAGCCCTGCCGGCGCGATCAAGTGTGCGGCTGGCCAATGTCGAGATCGTCGAACGAGCCGGCGGGGACGCGCGTCACCCGATTCATCGAATCTGTGTGCTCAATCCGGAGAGCCGGTTTCAGGCGGGCGAGCGGGGGCGTCACACCCTCCGCATCTTGCTGGCGCAGTCTGGCTAGCTTATCCGATCGTCTGCACCAACGCCTCGAGGTTCTTCGTTACCATGGCATCGCCGTTCTTGATGGACACGTCGATACCCGCCCGGCAGACCTCGCGGCAGTGGTCCAGTCGTGCGAGTTTCTGAAGCGATTGGGCCAAGGCGAGGTAGGCCGCAGAATAGACCGGTTCGACGCGGACACAATTCTCCAGCGCCTCGACCGCCGCGTCCCAGTTGCCGTCGTCCATATAAGCCTTTCCAAGCCCGAACCAAGCCACCTCGTCATTGGGATCGATCGACAGCACTTTTTTCAAAGGTTCAATCCGGGGATTGGGCACGCGGTCCTCCATCTTCCGCTGTAACAATCATATCTCTCCCGACACCGCTCTCCTGAACAGAGGGTGACCGTAGCACGCACGCCCCACATTGTCTACCGCTTGCGGCACATGCTACGATCGATCGTCCATTCCTTGATCGAGTCCATCCTCAGGTAGGATAAGCATGGCGCGAACCGGTTTCGTGTTCGATCCACAATACCTTGAACACGATATGGGGTACGGTCATCCGGAATCTCCCGAAAGACTTCGCGCCATCACGCGGCAACTGGAATCGACCGGGATCATGGGCCGGCTGTTCTTCATTCAGCCGAGGTCGGCGGAGGATCAGTGGATTACACAGATCCACTCCCCAGCCTACGTTGCGGGACTCAAGAAAAAGTCGCCCTCCTCCGGCCGTGTGCAGCTCGATCCCGATACATCCATTTCGGCCGGGTCGCTCCAGGCCGCTTACCTGGCGGCGGGCGGGGCCTTGGCCGCCTGTGACGCCATTATGGACAACCGGATCGAGCACGCGTTTTGCGCTGTCCGACCTCCCGGCCACCACGCGGAGCACAACCGTGCCATGGGGTTCTGCCTGTTCAACAATGTTGCGGTGGCCGCCCGATACCTCCAGCAACGGCACGGCATCAGACGGGTCTTGATCGTGGACTGGGACGTGCATCATGGAAACGGCACGCAGCATAGTTTTTATGAGGACGAGTCGATCTTGTTTTTCAGCACGCACCAGTATCCGCATTACCCAGGGACCGGCCGCGCCAGCGAGTCCGGAGCCGGAGCGGGGACCGGGTACACGATCAATGTGCCCCTCTCGGCGGGGGAGGGAGATGAAGAATACGAAGCGGTGTTTCGAGAGGTGTTGGTTCCGGCGACCGATCGGTTTAGGCCGGAGTTCGTCATCATCTCCGCCGGGTTCGATGCGCATCGCGACGATCCGCTGGCCGGCATGGGGCTGACGGAACAAGGGTATGCCTCATTGACCGGCATTGTAGCCGAGATCGCCGCACGCCATGCGCGGAAACGAATTCTGTCCTGCTTGGAAGGTGGCTACCATCTCGGAGCCCTGGCGGTCTCCGTCGAGGCGCATCTCCTTGCGTTGCTGGCCGCCTGACTCGCTGGATGGAAATCAGACGGCCGGGCGACTGCCGGAGCCGGACGTTGCTGGTCTGACGAACCTGGACGATCTGGAAATCAAGCCTGTCATGATCGATGGTCTTCGCGACGAGCATGCCGACCGCATTGTCTACTGAGCGGTGCAGGCCGGGTTGGGCCCTCAAGTCAGGCAACACGATGACGCGCATGATCTTGTGGCAACCGACCGGCGTAGAGTTGTACGATACCGCCATCATCGCCAGCGAGGCGGAATGACCTTCCCTGGCGACCATGTTGGGGCGGACGGGAGGGGCAGACGGAAAAGCATCGTGGTGCGTGCGCCAGTCGTACTGGCGGGGAGAATCGGACATTTTCGCGCATGGACGGGTTGGCCTCCGCCGATCCCGTTTCGCTCGTGATCGAGGAGCAGACCTTATCCTTAACCGACGATTTGCCCTGTCTGCTCCGTGCGGGATCGGGTGCTGACACGCAAACCTGGTGCGCCGCTGCCTAGACCCTAGGGCGAATCGACAGACGAGGCATCGTGATGAATCATCCCTACCTGATCGACACCGAGACCTTACAGCAGAATTTGGGCCGGCCCGGGCTGGTTGTCCTGGATGTCCGCGGAAAGGCCGCCTACGAATTCGGCGGGCATATCCCGGGCGCCGTCCATTCGACGTGGCACGAGTACAGCGATCCGAAGGCGGTTGCGAAGGGCGTGCTGGATCCGGACGTCTCGAAGCTCGAGCAGAAGATCCGGGCGCTCGGCATCAACAATGAGAGCGACATCGTCATCTACTCGAATCCCTTCGACAACTGGGGAGACGAAGGGAGGATGTTCTGGATGCTCGCCCACCTTGGTCATACCAATCTTCGCATCCTAGACGGGGGATGGGTGAAGTGGGTGGAGGAACGTCGTCCCTATGAGTACGGACGCCCGTCGGTCACTCCGGGAAATTTCCGGGCCACGGTCGATCACCAGGTGAGTATTCTCAAGGACGACCTCAAACGCATCGTCAAGGGCCCGGAGGCGGCACAGGTCACAATTCTCGATGCGCGGAGTCTGGAGGAATATCTGGGCAAGGAAATGATGGGGATACCGAGACCCGGGCATATCCCCGGCGCGCTGAACGTGCCCTGGAACGCTTTCCTCAATCCCGATGCCACGCTCAAGGACCCCAACAAGATCAAGGCCGCGCTGGACGAGAAGGGCCTAGCCGGTGCGGCGGACATCGTCTGCTACTGCACGGGAGGTGTACGGTCGGGATGGCTGTGGTTTGTACTGAAGGTGTTGGGGTATCCCAAGGTGAGAAACTATGCGGGTTCCTGGTGGGAATGGAGCCGCGACTTTGCCGCTCCGGTGGAGAAGGACGCCAGGGGCTTGCAGCATGTGCTGGGGCAAGACGAGTCCATCAGGCCGTCTTGACTCAGCGCGCCCGCCTCAGTAATGTGAAACCACAAGGGCGGTTCCTTCGACCGCGGTCGGTGGAGCACATTCAATCACGTATCTACCAAGGAGGAGAACGATGAATAAGCTCATGGTCATGACTCTGGGCGTCTTCGCGCTACTGGCGGCACCGGTGGCATCGAACCTGGCGATGGCGGCCGCGAACCCGCATGTGGCGGAGGCGATCGAGCATGCCAAAGGCGCGGCCATGCATGGACAAGAAGGCCATGCCGGGGAACTCGTCAAGCATGCAGAGGAGGCCCTCAAACATGCGCAAGCGGCCCAGAAGGACATGAAAAATCCTCACCTGGATGAGGGTGTGAAGCATTTGAAGGAAGCCGTCGAGCACGGTAAGGCCGGACATGCCGACGTGGGGACCAAGCATGCCGAGGGAGCGGTGACCCACCTGTCCGAAGTCAAGTAATCACAGGTCAAGCACGCGTTGAAACGGGCAGGAATTTTCCTGCCCGTTTTTGCATGGAAGGGTCACATGCGCGTCGGGTTTCTCCAGTTCGACCCCATGTTCGGCGAGGTGAAACGGAACCTCGACCGGGTCTCGGAACGGCTGAGCCGTGAGAACTGCGACCTCATGGTGTTGCCCGAGCTGTTCGCTACCGGTTATCAGTTTGTCTCGGAGACCGAGGTGCGGTCGCTGGCCGAATCGATTCCAGACGGTCCCACCACGCAACGCCTGATGGAACTCGCGCGTGAACGGAACATGCACCTCGCTGCGGGCCTTCCGGAACGAGGAGGGGACGGCTGTTACAATTCGGCCGTGCTGGTAGGCCCTCGGGGGTTCATCGGCCTGTATCGCAAAACCCATCTCTTCTTTGAAGAAACTCTCTGGTTTCGTCCGGGCGACACGGGGTTTCAGGTGTGGGATCTCGGGAGGGCCAAGGTTGGCTTGATGATTTGTTTCGACTGGTACTATCCGGAGTCCGCACG
Organism: Nitrospiraceae bacterium; assembly: GCA_040981105.1. Lineage (GTDB taxonomy): Bacteria > Nitrospirota > Nitrospiria > Nitrospirales > Nitrospiraceae > Nitrospira_G. Next base: position 7,633 of record JANRMO010000035.1, on the reverse strand, counting down.
GACGCTGGCGCTCAAGGGGGCCCAAATTATCTGTCACCCCTCGAACCTTGTGCTCCCGCACTGCCCGGACGCGATGGTGACGCGCTGTCTGGAGAACCGAGTGTTTGCGATTACCGCCAACCGCATCGGCACGGAAGCCAGGGGAGAGAAGTCTCCGTTGACCTTCATTGGGAACAGCGAGGTCGTGACGCCGCGCGGCAAAATTCTTCAACGTGCGTCGCGTGATCTGGAAGAGGTGACGGTGGTGGAGGTTGATCCGTCGGACGCCGCCGACAAAACGTTGAACTCGTACAATGATCTGTTCAGAGATCGTCGAATCGAGCTGTACAATCCTGGTTGAAGGCCAAAGGCGAGATGTGAAAGATGGCAGAGCCGACGCATGAGGCGGACATGAAGGAATTATTTCAAAAAGCTCCGCTCGGGAAGGGGATCTTTCTGGTCGCCTCACCGGCGCTGCGCGACCCTAATTTTCGCCAGGCCGTCGTGCTGCTTTGCGAGCACAGCGACGAAGGGGCGCTCGGGTTTGTGGTGAATCGCCCGACGGCCATGGGTCTTTCTGAAGTGTTACCCCAGATCCCCATCTTAGAGGGTCAGCGGCATGTGCTGTTTTCCGGCGGGCCGGTGCAGACCAATCAGGTCATGGTGCTCTATCGGTTACAAGAGTTGCCGGATGGCAGCCACCATGTTTTCGACGGGGTCTTTCTCGGCGGCGACTTCAAACTGCTCGATCAGATCCTGACGAGCGAACACACGACCGAACGGTTTCGGGCCTATGCGGGGTACTCCGGCTGGGGGCCCGGGCAATTGGAGAATGAAATGCAGGCCGGCTCGTGGATTACGCTGCCGGCCGATCCGGCACTGGTGTTCGAGATCGATCCGGCGAAGGTGTGGGGCGAAATTCTCCGCTCCCTGGGCGAGCCGTTTAGGAGCTATGCCGAGATGCCGTTTGATCCCAACCTCAATTAACCCGCATGATTCATGAACGCTTCTGCTGCCTAGTCCCATTGCGATAGAGAAGGAATGGGCACCCCGATTCGCCGCTGCGACAAGTCGTTCGGCGAGCGCGTTCGCCACTGAATCCCTCGACGTACTGTTTCAAGTATGACTCGGTCTCTCGCGGCTGTGCGTGCCCGTCTCGCTTGGCGACTGCCGGGTACCCGTTGCGCTTTCACTGCAACGGGTGGAACGCGACGAACCGTCATGACTCAGGAGGGGTAGCTGCCCCGACTTGCTGCGTCGCGTTCGCCAGCGCCACGGCGAGAAATCGGCCGGTATGCGATTGACGGTTCTGCGCCACCTGTTCCGGCCGTCCTTCCGCAACGATCTGTCCTCCGGCCGCTCCGCCTTCCGGACCCAAATCGATTACCCAATCGGCCGTCTTGATCAGATCCAAATGGTGCTCGACCAGGACGATCGTGTTGCCGGCATCGACGAGCTTATGCAGAACCGCGATCAGCTTTTTCACATCGGCAAGATGCAGTCCGGTGGTCGGCTCATCCATGATATACAGGAGGTCGCGGGCGGAAGAGTCTTTGAGCTCCGCCGCGATCTTCAGCCGTTGCGCCTCGCCTCCTGAAAGGGTCGTTGCCGGCTGGCCGAGTTTTAGATATCCCAAGCCGATCGATGAGAGAAGATGAAGTTTTTCTTGAAGTGTCGGCGAGCCGGTAAAAAACGCCAGGGCCTCATCGACCGTCATGCTGAGCACCTCGTGGATGGTCTTGCCTCGCAGGGTGATCTCAAGCACCTGCGGCTTGAATCGGCGGCCTCCGCACTCCTCGCAAGTCGCGTAGATGTCTTCGAAGAAATACATCTCCAGCTTCTCGTAGCCGTTGCCCTGGCATCGTTCGCAGCGACCGCCTGTGGTGTTGAACGAAAAGTGCGCCGGCTTGAGCCCCTGCTTCTTCGCTTCGTACGTGCCGGCGAATAGTTGCCGAACGTCGTCGAACACTTTCATGTAGGTGACGGGGTTGGAACGAGGCGTCCGTCCGATCGGTTCCTGATCGATCAGCCGCACGCCTTTGAGATGCTCCAATCCTTTGATCGCCGAGAATCGTCCGATCGGCAGAGACTCGACCCGGAAGGCGCGGGCCACCGCCCGATAGAGCGTATCCTCCACGAGCGTACTCTTTCCAGATCCAGACACGCCCGTCACGCAGGTGAGCGTGCGCAGCGGAATCTTCACGCTGAGATTCTTGAGATTGTTGGCGCGGGCGCCGGCGATCATGAGGGCCTTGCCGTTGCCGGTGCGGCGCCGTGAGGGAACCGAGATCGACTCGTCGCCGCGAAGGTACCGGGCCGTCAGGGCGCGACGATCCTGCGTGAACGTCGCTCGCGGAGCCGCACAGACCACTTCCCCGCCTTTCTCACCCGACCAAGGACCCAACTCCACGATAAAGTCCGCCGCCCGAATCATTTGAGGGTCATGCTCGACCACCACGACGGTGTTGCCGGAGCCGGCGAGGTCCCGCAGAATTCCCGCCAAGGTCGCCGTGTCGCGCGCGTGGAGGCCGATGGTCGGCTCATCCAGCACATAGAGCGTGCCCACCAACTTCGACCCCAACTGATTGGCCAGCGTGATGCGCTGGGCCTCGCCGCCGGAGAGGGTTCTGGTTTGCCGAGACAGCGTCAGGTAGTTCAGACCGACGCGGAGCAAAAAGCTCAGCTTGGCCTTGATCTGAGCGAGGAGGTCTGCGGCAATCCTGGCGTCGAACTCGGAGAGGGTCAGTCGATCGACCCAGGCGGTCAAATCCTGGACCGTGAGCTGCAACAGCTCAGCAATATCGCGTCCGTCGATTTTGACGTAGCGGGCTTCCGGTCTCAGTCTGGTGCTCTCGCAGGTCGGGCAGGGAAAGGGGCTGCGGTAGCGACTCAAGAACACGCGCACGTGCAATTTGTACCGCTTGCCTTCCAGATACTCGAAAAAGTCGTTGACCCCCTCCATTTTCTTCCCGTCGCCCTGCCACAGGATCCGGCGCGTCTCATCGGACAAGTCCTTGTAGGGGAGAGCGAGGTCTACGCCGCGTCGTTTCATGGCGAGCAGCATCTGCTGCTGCCACCAGTCCGTGCCTGGCTTGGCCCAGGGCTCGATCGCGCCGTCGCCGAGCGAGCGGGTGCGGTCCGGCACGACCAGGTCTTCATCATACTTTAGGATGTTGCCGAAGCCTTTGCAGTCCGGGCAAGCGCCGAGCGGATGATTGAACGAAAACAAGAGCGGCCGAATCGGTTCGAAGGAGCGGCTGCAGGATTGGCAACGAAAGCTAGTGCTGAACGTCCGCGAGCCCTGTCCGATCACCTCGACCCGACAGGTCCCGTCGCCTTCCTGGAAGGCCATTTCAATAGCTTCCGTCAGCCTCGCACGGCTGTCGTGGCGCAGGATCAGCCGGTCCAAGACGACCAGCAGGGGGTTGCGGTTGGTCGCAGGCAGGATGGTGTCCGGTTGCAGGTCGATGAGCGCGTCTCCGCACTTGAGGCGGACGAACCCTCTGGTCAGAAGGGACTCGATCAGCGAGCGGTCATGCTTCGGGCCTTGATCGCGTAATGGAAAGCAGATCATCGCCCGGCCCTCGGGAAATTGTTGCAAGAGTTCGTCCGCGACCGAGCCTGGAGTGTAGCTGCGGGCCTGGATGTGGCAATCAGGACAAATGGGTTTGCCGACTTTAGCGAACAGCAACCGCAACAAGTCCGCGATCTCGGTGGCCGTTCCGACCGTCGAGCGGGAGGTCCGTACCGGGTTCTTTTGTTCAATGGCGATGGCTGGGCGGATATTGGTCAGGCGATCGACATCGGGACGATCGACCTTTTCCAGAAACATGCGCGCATAGGTCGAGAGGGATTCGACGTAGCGCCATTGCCCTTCGGCGAACAGGGTGTCGAAGGCGAGCGACGACTTGCCGGATCCGGAGACGCCGGTGACGGCGGTCACCTGATTGTGGGGAATCCGAAGCGAGATGTTCTTGAGGTTGTTCTGGCGCGCGCCCTCGATGATAAGATCATCGGCATGGTGGGAGACATCGTGGGATGGATGGGCAGTACCGACCATCGGTTCCTTCTTGAACAGGGTAAAACCTCAGTATCGTAGCAAGGGGCTTGGGCCAGAGCAATCGGACTTCGTCCAGACTGCGAGGCCTATGAGCTGCGGGTCGGACCCGAGTAGAATGAATTTGGTGACTTTCTTCTCTCACCTGCGAATTGATGGGGAGGCTCGCTCATGCCGGCTTCCATTCTGTTCCTGTTGATCCTGTTGGCAATCACGGACCAGCCTGCCTGGGGCGACAGCTCTCTCCTTCGGCCATTTTGGACCGAACAGGCGATGTTCCGGTTCGGGGACGAGGTGTACTTTGTCGGAGTGGCATCCTGCGCGCGGACGGCTGAAGAGGGCCGGTTGCGGGCGTTTGACGCCGGCATGAAGGAACTGCACGCCTATGCGCAGGGGCGAGACACGTCCCGTCTGTTGATCGAGACCGCAATGATTTACGAGGAGCCGGAGGCGTCCGGTTGTCCCAAAGACACGATCTCGGCCTGGCGCTTGCTGCGGGTCAATCAAGCCCAGGTGGCAAGCCTGCCGAAACGTGCGCCGATTCCGGATCGTCCGAGCGATAGGTCTGCCAAGGGAAATGAAGAAGCGCGGCCCTCGGATGCCCTGCCGGCAGCCCCTTCGCCCGTCGTTCAGGATTTAACGCCTCACGCCGGCATGAGCCGCGATGAGATCGCTCAGCGATTCGGCAAGCCGAGGACGATCACGAAGCGCGGGAGTGAAGAGATCTGGACCTATGCGGACACGGGATTGACGATCACGTTCAGCCAGGACGAGACGTTGATCAGTTGGTCCGTGACCGGCAAGCCCGATCGGGAACAGCAGCCACGACGGTCCGAGCCGGACGAATCAGGTAGATCGGCCAAGCTCGTCGAGCCGCTGAACGCGACAGAACCGGCGAAGTCCTCGACTGAACCAAAAGCGGCAGCGGCGGCAGGCTCCGAATCTTCACCGTCCGAGCCGGTGCGGCAGGCGCTGACGCCTCCCGTAATCCCATTGACCAGAGACCCAGTTGCAGAAGGACGGGCCCTGTTCAACGGCAAGGGCGCCTGCAACACCTGTCACGGTCGCGATGCCGACATGTATACCGATGTGAGGCAGGAGCTGTTATTCGGTGTTGCGCCCGGCTATATCCCACCTATCATCACGCCCTTTGCCGGACCCTCCCCACGCCGTGTCCCGCCGAATCTCCGTGATTGGTTCGCGCTCAGGATCAGAACCGATCTGGAACTTTATCGTGCGATCAAAGACGGCATCGGCGGCTCCACCATGACCGGCACCCGCCACCTCTCCGACCGGGAGATCTCCGACCTCATCGCGTATCTCAATTCGCTGCGGTAAGGTCGTTCAATAAATTGACGGGCCGATCCCGGTGGAGACCCGAGGATGACAATGAGGCAACAGGAGCGCCCCAGAGAGTTGACGCTTGGATCGGTCGTCTGGCACACTGACAGACATGAATGTCAAAGACTTCGGCCAGTATCTCCGTAAGAAATCCGTCTCGCTTCTCCTCCACAGGGCACGGAAGGAAAGTCTCGCCCGGTTGGTGCCTCATGAAGAACTCACTCGGCCACTTCGCAAAATGTGAATGAGTTGCATCCCTGATTGCCTTGCTAGACCAGCAGGCTCTGTGGGGAGTAGCGGACAACGCGCGCGCCTAAGCCAACGGTGCTATAAGATCGCAAAGAACCGCCGTTGTTCGTGGAGGTCATGCAACTTCCGACAACGGAGGACAGACAAAGCCCTATATGCCGCCACTGATGAGATATCATGCCTGACGGTCCTTATCCCATCTTCGAGGTCCGGCCGGAATGGGTACTGGAAGCAGAAGCTCTTGGCAGCAAGGAAAAATTCTGGTACCGCGCCGATCAGATAGCAGTGGAATGGCTGTTCAAGTACCCGCAGCCCAACACGGGCCAGCATTGGTCTGAAAAGATTGCGGCGGAGCTTGCTGCCTGTTTGGACATTCCGCACGCTCGAGTGGAACTCGCAGTGTTCTCCGGCCACCCGCGGGTCGGCCACGGAGTCGTTCATACGGCGTGGCCAGAATCTGTTTCACGGGAATCAAATCCTTGCCGGACAGGTTTTGGGTTACAACCCCGCGAAACGGTTCAAGCAGACGGACCACACGTTGGAGAATATCTTTCTGGCGCTGGATAGGACGTTTGCGACTCCCGACGGTGCCCACAAAGCGAAAGCGCGGTTCGCTGCTTATCTGGTTTTGGATGCAATCATCGTCAATACTGACCGGCATCATGAGAATTGGGGCATTATTGCCGAACAGACGAGCGCAGGCTGGCCAGGCCTCATGGCGCCGACTTTTGACCATGCTTCCTCGCTAGGAAGGGAACTGTTGGATGAAGGGATGGGCAAGGTCCGTGAGAGAATTTTGCGCGAGCATCGTGTGGGAAGCTATGTGGAGAAGGGAGCGGGGGCGATCTACTGGACGTCAACTGATCCGCATGGGCTGAGTCCTGTGGAGTTGGTCCGCCGGGCTGCGCCGTTGTATCCAGATTTATTTTCCGCGGCACTGCTACGCGCTTGCAGCATCGAACGGGCTTCTCTTGGACAGGTGGTCGACGGCGTTCCTGACGGCTGGATGACTGAACTCGCGCGAGCCTTCGCCGTCGAGGTGATGGGATACGGTATCAGAGAACTGCAAAAGCTGAAGCCATGAGCGAAAAGACATTGTTTCTTGCATGGCAGGATAAGGCGCGGACCAGACAGTGGTTTCCTGTCGGTCGTTTGGATGTGCTCCAACCTGAATCACTGTATCGCTTCCGCTATGTCAAGGGTGCCGAGCGCGCTCGCGACGAAAGCGGATTCGAGCCCCTCTATGACTTTCCCGACTTTGGACGAACATATCAAGCTGGCGAACTGTTCCCTCTGTTCAAAAACAGGGTGCTCGTGCCTGGGCGACGCGATTTCCTGGAATACCTTCGGTTACTGGACCTGCCTGAACAGGCAGACCCAATCGAGATCCTCTCGGTGGATGGGGGCTACCGGGCTACGGATAGTTTTGAAGTGTTCCCGAAAATCCAGCGCGGAGAAGGAGGAGCGTTTCGCTGCCGGTTCTTCCTCCATGGATGGCGGCACGTCAGTCGCGGTGCGCAAGAGCGGTTGGATTGCCTCAACCCTGGTGACCCGTTATCCGTGGCGATCGAGCTGACAAATCCCGTCAGTCAGTTGGCCGTGCAGATCCAAACGCTGGACTACCACATGATTGGATGGGCGCCGCGATACTTGGTTTACGATCTCGTCCGGGCTATCGCCCAATCCCCTGGTGACTACGAAGCAAAGGTGGTGCAGGTCAATCCAATTCCGGCACCCTCCAAGCAGCGCTTGTTGGTCGAATTGCGCGGTCACTGGCCTGAGAACTATGAGCCGATGGCCACCCCCGATTTCGAGCCATTAGCCATGGCATTGTCCTAAATTGCGCGGCTGTAGCTGGTGATCACCGACATTCATAGCGAAGACCGGCTGGTCCAACAAACCTTCGCCGAGTATCTCCGCGATCAACTTGGCTGGGAGAGTGTCTATGTCTACAATGAGCAACCTTTCTGCCAGAACGGCGCTCTGGTTGTAGAAATACTCAGCCCA
>JANRMO010000034.1:0-41477 GCA_040981105.1 Nitrospiraceae bacterium | reverse complement strand
TGACCGCGATCTCCTCCACAACGCCGGTGTAGGGGCAGGAGAGGTCGAAGCTCGCCTTGTCGGTCTCGACGGTCAGCACCTCCTGCCCTTCCCTCACACGATCGCCCCGTGCGACCAGCAGCTTCAGCACCTCGGCCTCGTGAATGCCTTCTCCGGGATCTTGAAATGTCCATAGCTTGGCCATCGGGGGAATCCTTTCGCTCGCACCGGCCTGAACAATCAGAACCGCAGCACCTCTCGCGCGCCGCGGATGATCCGTTCGGCATCCGGGATATAGGCCTGCTCCCTCGCAAAGTAGGGCACGATGATGTCGTACCCGTTCACCCGCTTGATCGGCGCCTCCAGATGGAGGAACGCCTGCTCGACCAATTGAGCGACAATCTCGCCGCCCGGCCCGAAGGTTTGCGGCGCCTCATGGACGATCACGGCCCGCCCGGTCTTTCGGACCGATTCAATAAATTTCTTGTCGTCCAGGGGCGAGAGTGTCAGCAGATCGATCACCTCCGCCTCGACGCCGTCCTCCTGGCGCAGTCGCTCCGCCGCCTCCATCGTCCGACGAACCATCGCTCCGTAGGTGATCATGGTGAGATCATTCCCCTCCCGCACGATTTGCGATTCGCCGATGGGCAGCGTCTCTTCCTCCTCCGGCACCTCTTCGCGGAAGGCCCGATAATTGGCCTTCGGCTCGAAGTAGATCACCGGATCGGGGTCGCGGACGGCGCTCAGCAGCAGCGCCCTCGCGTTGCGCGGCGTCGAAGGAATCACCATCTTCAATCCGGGCGTATGGGCGTAATAGACCTCCCGACTTTCCGAGTGATGCTCCAAGGCCCGCACCCCCGCGCCGTAGGGCATGCGGACGACCATCGGCAGGTGGAAGCGCCCCTGGGACCGCCAGCGCATCCTCGCCACATGGCTTTCGATCTGATGAAAGGCGAAATAGCCGAAGCCGGAGAACTGCATTTCCGAAATCGGTTTGAGTCCAGAAATCGCCATCCCGATCGAGAACCCGACGATGGCGGATTCCGCCAGCGGGCTGTCCATGACTCGCTCCGGCCCGTACTGGTTCAACAGCCCATCGGTCACGCGGAAGATACCGCCGTCGACCCCGATGTCCTCGCCGATCAGGACCACCGTGGGATCGCGCTGCATTTCCTGCCGCAGCGCAAGATTGATCGCCTGGACCATTGTCAGTTCAGCCATGGGCCGTCTCCTTGCTCCGCCTCGCCCAATCCTCCCGGAAGGCCTCCCGCTGCGCGCGCAGCCCCGGCGGCATCTCGGCATAGAGGTGCTCGAACATGACGGAGGGGTCGGTCAGCCTGGCCATCTGGCCCTGCCAGGCCTCCACGGCTGTTGCGATCGTTTGCTCGACTCGCTCTTCGGTCTTTTTGATCTCGGCATCGGACAGGATCTTCTTGCTCTTCAGATAGCGCTGGAACCGCGGGATCGGATCGCGTTTCTCCCACTGCTTCACTTCTTCCTGCGCTCGGTACTTGGTCGGATCGTCCACCGTCGTATGGACGGAGAGTCGATAGGTGACGCACTCGATCAAGGTCGGGATGCGACGAGTGCGCGCCCGCTCGACCGCTTCCTTCGCCGCAACATACACGGCCAGAACATCGTTCCCGTCCACCTGCATGCAGGGCATGTCGTAGGCAACGGCCTTTTGCGCGAGGGTGCGGGAGGTCGTTTGCTTGGCCCGCGGCACCGAGATCGCATAGTGGTTGTTCTGGCAAATGAAGACCATCGGACAGGCATAGACCATGGCGAAATTCATCGCCTCATGGAAGTCGCCTTCGGACGTCGCCCCGTCGCCGAAGAACGTGATCGCGATCTCAGCCTTCTTCTGGAGTTTCAACCCGTAGGCGAGTCCGGCCGCATGCAGCATCTGCGAACCGACCGGTATCGCGATCGGGAGCACATGCGCCTCGTCCGGCACCCGGCCGCCTTCGTTGTACCCGGCGTTATAGAGCAGCAGGCCCTCCAGCGGAAGTTCCCGCCAGACATAGGCGGCGACCTCGCGGAAGGCCGGCACGATCCAATCCGACTCGTTCAGTGCCGCCACCGCGCCGATTTGCGCCGCCTCCTGGCCCTTCACCGGCGCGAAGGTACCGAGCCGGCCCTGCCGTTGCAGACTGAACATCCGCTCGTCGAAACGCCGGCTGAGCAGCATCTTCTCGTGCATGTTCCGCAGCAGCTCCCTGGACAGCTTGGGCTCCAATTTGCGATCCACCTTGCCGTGCTCGTCCAAGATGGACAGGTATTCGAGCTTGGCCGGAATCTTGATGGTTGTTTTCGGCATCCCCTGCTCCTTCTTCGGCTGCGACTACGGACTAGCCCGCATTATTCATGACGATTCGTGACGAAACCGACAAGACGCCAAGCGAGACGGACATGCGGAGCCCCGAGAGGGCGAAGCATACTTGAAACAGTATGTTGAGACCGCGAGGGGCGAGCCTGCCCGCTTGGGAGCCGAGAACTCGCTCCCAAGCTCGTCGCAGCGGCGTATCGGCGGCTGCAGTAGAAGCGTGCATGAATAATGCGGGCTAGACATGGTATGCGCGCCCATGGACGGCCAGCGCCGCTTCCCGCACCGCTTCGCTGAGCGTCGGATGCGCGTGGGCCATCCGCCCAAGTTCCTCCGCCGTCGCGCCGAACTTCATGGCCGCCACGATCTCGTGGATCATCGTCCCGGCGTCCGGCCCGATGAGATGGGCGCCGAGAACCAAGTCGCTCTCGGCATCGGCCAAGATCTTCACGAACCCATCCAACTCGCCGGTGCAGCGCGCGCGGCTGTTGGCACGGAACGGGAACCGCCCCGCGCGATACCCCCTGCCCTGCTGTTTCAACTCCTCCTCGGTCCGTCCGACGCCGGCCACCTCCGGGTTCGTATAGATGACCGCCGGAATACTGTCGTAATGCACGTAGCCCCTCCGACCCGCAATGATCTCGACACAGGCCGTGGCTTCATCATACGCCTTGTGGGCCAACATCGGTTGGCGCACGACATCGCCGATGGCGAAGATCCCCTCGGCGCCGGTGCGGAACTCCCGATCGATCGCGATAAATCCTTTCTTGTCGAGCGTGACACCGGCCTTGTCCAACCCAAGCCCCTCCGTGTAGGGTCGGCGGCCCACCGCCACGAGCACATGGCTACAGGAGAGCGGCTCGTCCTTACCGCCGTCCGCCGGTTCCAACGTGAGCGTGACGCCCTTCTTGGTCACACGCGCCGCCCTCACGCCGGTGCGTAACCGGAACGTGAAGCCCTGCTGTTCCAAAACCTTTTGAAGGAGTTGCGCCACCTCTCCGTCCGTTCCCAGCGCCAACCGGTCGAGCAATTCGACACAGGTGACCTTGGCGCCGAGCCGGCTCCAGACCGATCCCAGTTCGAGGCCGATGTAGCCGCCGCCCACGACCACGAGATGTTCCGGGACTTCCTTCAGGCTCAACGCGCCGGTGGAGGTCACGATCCGATCTTCATCGATGTTCAATCCAGGCAGTGAAACCGGCGCTGACCCGGTTGCCAGGATAATGGCGGGCGCCTGTAAGACAAGCGGCGGTCCATCTGATGGACGGACCTCGACTTGCTGCTGCCCGAGGAGCCGGCCGCGTCCTCTTGCGTGGTCGATCTTGTGTTTCCGGAAGAGATGAGCCACGCCGCCCGTCAGCGTCTGCACGGCCTTGATCTTCTGTTCCATCATCGCCGTCAGGTCCAGCGCGACCCCTTGACAGGTCACCCCATAGCCCTTCAGCGAGTGCTGCGCCTCCCGGAATTTTTCCGACGAGTTCAGCAGGGCCTTGGAAGGAATGCAGCCCACATTGAGGCAGGTGCCGCCGAGCTGTTCACGCTCCTCGACGCAGGCCACCTTCATGCCGAGCTGCGCCGCCCGGATCGCGGCCAGGTAGCCGCCCGGCCCGCCGCCGATGACGATGAGGTCATAGTCCTGCTTGGCCATCAGATGCTCAGTGAGATTGCGCCCTGTTTATGACACTCAACCGATCGTGCAACGCACGACCGGCATACTATCGGCTTTCTATAGTGATGGTATGCCTGACTGAGATCTTGAGTTCAAGGGAGGGGATGCCAATGATCTGACTGTTCTCGCTCGCCTCTATTGGATGATCGTGCCGCTTGCACGCAGCAAAGACTGGGAGGGACTGTTTAAGAAACTCCGGAGGTCTCTAGACACTTGGGGGCAAGGTATACGGCAACAAGGCTTGAAGTTCCCGAAGGTGACACAGACAATCTTATCCAGAGGTTGCAATGAAATACCGCATCGCTTTACATCAATCGGAAGAAGGCTACGCCGTATCGGTTCCCGGGTTACCTGGATGTTGGTCCCAGGGCGCGACGGAGGAGAAAGCGCTTAAGAATATTCAAGACGCGATTCGTGAGTACTTGGCCGCCGTCGAAGACGAAATCCGCGGCCAAGATGTGCGCGAGATCGAAGTCGCGGTGTAGCGTTGCCAAAGATTCGGGGAGCAATCAAAGTGCATGTCGCAGCCTGCACCGGAAGCTCGACTCGACCGGATGCATCCGTCACAGGCAATGACACTTCACCAATTTGCTGAGAAACTGCTAAATAAATCCTCTGCGTCGACCGAGTCAACCCCATTCTTGGTTGAAATTGCAAAGCAACATTCGGCGTGAGGTTGCGCCTGTTTCCCGTGGACATAGGCTTCTGGTGGTCTCCGGCCTGGAAAGCGGCCTCCGTACGTGACATAGGATCTACGATCAGCAGGCGGTCCATACCAACCCCTGGGTCGTTCGGGTCAAGCGATCGGGGGTTCGCTCACCGCCACTCGTTGGATCTCGCGCGCCCCCAGTTTCCGCTTTGCCCAAGGAGTGAGGATTAAGGTGCCTTCTTGCTCAAAGGTGCGTCGATTGGGCGATCGAGTGGGACGGCGGCTGCGACTGGCCAAACCTGTCTCACCAGCTTCACGATACCGCCTGCCCCATTTACGCAAGGTGGAATAGGAGATGCCGCATCGACGGCACACTAATCCCGCATTCCCCGTTTCCTGATAGGGCTGCCCCCATCGCAGTCTCCCTCGTATTTCAGCGTCCATTAAGGAGCGTAGTTTACGTGAAACGATGTGTGCGAAGCACACATTTAGGGAGGGTCTGATTTATTCCCCGTTGGTGATGTGCTGTGAGGAAAGCAGCACTGAACGGGAGACACGCTCTTGCACCAACAGACCTTTGCAGAAGTCTCATTCGAACAGTATCGTACGCCCACTCGCCGTGAGCAGTTTCTCAACGAGATGAACCGCGTCGTGCCGCGGGCGGAATTGGTGGCGGTGATCGAGCCGGTCTACCCCAAGGCCGACGGGCCGGGGCGTCCGCCGGTCGGGGTTGAACGTCTGCTGCGCCTGCATTGTCTGCAACAATATCAAGCAGCGCACAGCTCGTAAGCTCGATCGCAAGGTTGAACGTCTGCTGCGCCTGCATTGTCTGCAACAATGGTTCAACCTGTCGGATCCGGCGGTCGAAGAGGCGTTGTATGACTCACGAGCCATGCGGCAGTTCGTGGGCATTGATCTGGGCCGTGAGCCCGTGCCCGATGAGACGACGATCTGCAAGTTTCGGCATCTGCTGGAGGCTCACGAATTGGGGAAACAGCTCTTTGCCCGGATTGGGGAGTATCTGACCACGCAGGGTTTGCAGGTCAGTCGAGGCACCATTGTCGATGCCACGATCATCAGTGCGCCCAGTTCGACAAAGAATCGCACGAAGGAGCGGGATCCCGAGAGGCATCAGACCAAGAAGGGGAACCAGTGGTATTTCGGCATGAAGGCGCATATCGGCATGGACAGCCAGACCAAGCTGATTCATTCGGTCGCCGCGACCGCCGCGAATGTGCATGACAGTCAGGTGTTCCCCAAGCTGCTGCATGGGCAAGAGACGCGGGTGTGGGGGGATGCGGCCTACAGTGGACACCGCGATGTCATTCGTCAACACGCACCCAAGGCCAAGAGCTTTGTGCAGGCGAAAGCCCATCGCCATCGGCCGCTGAGTGAGGAGGACCGAGCTCGGAACCGCACGAAATCGAAAGTACGGGCGAAAGTGGAGCATGCGTTCTTGGTGATCAAACGGATCTTCGGGTGGGCCACAGTCCGCTATCGGGGGCTGGCGAAGAACACCCACTGGCTCCAGATCAGCTGCGGCTTGGCAAATCTGTACGTGGCGCGGCGGCGACTCTTGGCCGAGACGTAGGCAACGTGTGTCTGGAGGCGGGCCGCAGGCCATCGGACGATGGGTGCGCCCCACAAACAGGTTCGAGGAACAGCCGTTACCCACTGCATTTGCCCTAGTGACCAACCCAGGAACAGATTTGCGAGTGGAAACGTGAATTAATCAGACCTTCCTTAGGTCAATCTGATCCATGATCGTCGTCGTGGTGTCTGGATGCACGAGGCCACGTCCATACTTTGATATAGACAAACCCGGATTTCCTCTGCTCATGAGTTCGTAAACACACCTCCTTCCTTCTGATCACCATCACACAATCCATACCGCGGAAGCGGCGTTGCACTGACACGAGTGTTTCACTTTGCAACACCTTCACGCCCTCATCACAGTATCGATTGGATTCATTCTGAATCGAATACAACTGAGACTGCCAGGCCGTTGCCTCAAGTACGATCACGTGAAATACTCGGGCAAACGTAGCAGGTTCATCGAAAACCATTCCGGCAGTGACGCACAAATCTTGCCAACCATCCGAAAATGTGGGGATCTGTTCTCAGGAGCCATATTAATTCGCTTGTATTTTCTGACGGCTTGGACTAAGTAGTGTTCAATGCAGTAGGCCGGTTGCTACCTCAGCTCGTGTGAGATGAGGTTGAAATGGAAAGTCGCGGCAACGGACAGCCGACCAACCTGCAGCAGATGTGGGCCACAGCTAACGCCACATCACCATCCCCTTCCGCTTCCCCGAACGCCTCATTTCAAGTCTCGGCTCCATCGATCTCGCTCCCCAAAGGCGGCGGCGCCATTTGCGGGATCGGCGAGAAGTTCTCGGCTAATCCCGTCATCGGCACCGGGTCAATGTCTGTGCCGATCGCAACGAGTCCCGGACGTTCGGGCTTTGGGCCTCAACTTTCTCTTTCTTACGACTCCGGCGCCGGCAACGGCCCGTTCGGTTTTGGCTGGAGCCTGTCGTTGCCTTCGATTACCCGCAAGACAGAAAAAGGGTTGCCAAAATATCTCGATGGTCACGGGCAATCAGCAGACAGCGACGTTTTCATCCTTTCCGGAGCTGAGGACCTGGTACCGGAATTCGAAGGAGATGCTCAAGGTGCCTGGGTCATCAAGGACGGGAAGCATCAACTCCTCGATAAGTTGCGTACAGTCAATGGCCTCACCTACCATGTTCGCCGATACCGCCCACGTATCGAAGGCCTCTTCGCCCGGATCGAACGCTGGACCAATACCACCAATGCGACTGATATCTTCTGGCGGTCGATCTCAAAAGACAACATCACCACCTGGTACGGGAAGACTTCGGAAAGCCGTATTCAAGACCCAACGGACCGCTCGCGAATCTTTAGTTGGCTCATCTGCCAGAGCTATGACGACAAGGGCAATGTCATCGTCTATCGCTACAAAGAAGAAGATTCGGACAGACTCGACCTGACCCAAGCCAACGAACGGAACCGCACGGTCGAGAGCCGGAAAGCCAATCGGTACCTGAAACGAATTTCCTACGGCAACCGCGAGCCGTACCTGCCGGTGCTGACGGAAACCAGTTGGCCGCAGCCACCGGATCAGAATCCTACAAGCGGCCCGCCCAACTATTACTTCGACGTGGTGTTCGACTACGAGGACGGTCATTACACCGAGGCTGCCCCCGATGCCGAAGGTCGAACGTTCGTCCAGTCGGTTTATGACCCGCCTGCCAGCGCGAAGTGGTCCAGGCGCGTCGATCCCTTTTCGTCCTATCGCTCCGGCTTCGAAGTCCGTACCTACCGGCTCTGCCAGCGGGTGCTCATGTTCCATCACTTCCCCGGCGAGCTGGGCACCCCGGACTGTCTCGTCCGGTCCACGGACTTGACCTATTCCTATGAGGACAATCCGACGGACGCTCGTAACCCGATCTATTCCTTTCTCAATTCAGTCAGCCAATCCGGCTATCTGCGTCAGGGGAGCACAAACACATATCTGAAGAAATCTCGGCCGCCCGTCGAGTTCGACTACACCGAGCCCACCGTGCAGGACGCGGTGGAGGAAGTCGATCCGGAAAGCATCGAGAACCTCCCCATCGGCCTCGATGGCAACGTCTACCGCTGGACCGACCTGCACGGTGAAGGTATTCCCGGCATCCTGACCGAGCAGGCCGGCGCCTGGTATTACAAGCGCAACTCCAGCCCCATCCCCGATACGTTGCCCGACGGTAGCGAAGTCGTGAGAGCGAAGTTCTCGGCACTCGAAACGGTCGCCCTCAAGCCCAACGCCGCCCTAGGCGGTGGCGCGGAATTTATGGACTTGTCCGGCGATGGCCAGCCCGACGTCGTCGTCATGGAGGGGCCGACGCCCGGCTTGTATGAACATGACGAGGCCGAGGGCTGGCAGCCCTTCCGACCATTTGTTTCACGCCTGAACCGCGATCTGCGTGACCCGAACCTCAAGTTCATCGATCTGGACGGCGACGGCCATGCCGATGTGCTGATCACCGAAGACGATGCGATGGTCTGGCATCCTTCGTTGGCCGAGGAGGGTTTCGGTCCGGCGCAGTGCGTCGCGCAGGCGCTCGACGAAGAAAAAGGCCCGCGCGTTATTTTCGCCGACGGCACACAGTCTATTTATCTCGCCGACCTCTCCGGCGACGGGTTGACCGACATCGTCCGCATCCGCAACGGCGACGTCTGCTACTGGCCCAACCTGGGGTACGGTCGCTTCGGTGCCAAGGTCACGATGGACCACGCTCCCTGGTTCGATCAGCCGGATCTGTTCGATCACCAGCGCCTCCGCCTGGCCGACATCGACGGCAGCGGCACCACCGACATCATCTATCTGCACCGTGACGGCGTGCGCCTGTACTTCAATCAATCGGGCAATAGCTGGAGCCAGCCACACCATCTGAAAGTTTTCCCGCGCGTTGATGAGATCGTGAGCATCGTACCGACCGACCTGCTCGGCAACGGTACTGCTTGCCTGGTCTGGTCCTCGCCCTTGCCCGGCGATGCACGGCGGCCGATGCGCTACGTCAATCTGATGGGTGGCCGCAAGCCTCATCTATTGGTCAAGACGATCAACAACCTCGGCGCCGAAACCAACGTGCAATACGCCCCCTCGACCAAGTTCTACCTGCAGGACAAGCGCGACGGCAGACCTTGGATCACGCGGCTGCCGTTTCCAGTGCACGTGGTTGAGCGCGTCGAGACGCTCGACCACATCAGCCACAACCGTTTCGTCACTCGTTATGCTTACCATCACGGCTACTTCGACGGCGAGGAGCGCGAATTCCGCGGCTTCGGCATGGTGGAGCAGTTCGACACAGAGGAGTTCGCCTCGCTGACGGGTGACGGGACCCTGCCTCCCGTCACCAACATTGACGCCGCCTCCCATGTCCCGCCCGTGCACACCAAGACCTGGTTCCATACGGGCGTCTGCCTCGGCCGGGAACGTATTTCGCGCCACTTCGAGTACGAATATTTCCGTGAGCCTGGTCTGACCGTCGATACCGCGCGGCCGCTACTGCTCGATGACACAATCGTCCCACCAGACCTGACCCTGGACGAGGAGCGCGAAGCCTGCCGGGCGCTCAAGGGCTCGATGCTGCGCCAGGAAGTGTATGCCGACGACGCGGAGCCCGGCGCCACGCTGAAACAGGTTCAGCGCGCCCGCACGCCCTACACCGTTATCGAGCAGAACTTCACCATCCGCACTGTGCAGCTGCGTGGTGGGAACCGCCACGCGGTGTTCTTCACTCATGCTCGCGAGGCGATCAGCTACCACTACGAGCGAAACCCCGCCGACCCCCGCATCCAGCACGCGCTGACATTGGAGGTCGATGCTTACGGCAACGTCCTCAAGCAAGCCGCCATCGGCTATGGGCGGCGCAAGCAGATCCGTGTGGTCGATGACCAGGGAAATGTGCAGCAGGTGCCAAATCCGGGCCTCGCGGGACTCGATCCCACTGATCAAGCCAAGCAAACCACCCCGCTCCTTACGTATAGTGAAACCCGCATCACGAACGCCGTCGAGTCGGCCGACACGCACTGCAACCCGCTGCCCTGCGAGACGCTCACGTTCGAGCTGACGGGCTACACGGCCACCGGAGCAGCCGGCCGCTATCAGGCTACCGATTTCGTCGAGCCCGATCCCGCCGTACCGTCCCGCCTGCGTCACAAGTTCACCGACGAGGTTCCCTACGAGGCTGCGGCCACAGCCAACCCCTGTCGCCGCTCCATCGAATGGCTGCGCACGCTCTACCGGAGCGACGATCTGAACGGATTGTTGCCGTTAGGCCAGTTGCAGTCATTGGCCCTGCCCGGTGAAAGCTACAAGCTGGCCTTCACGCCGGGCCTGCTCGCCCAGGTTTTTCAGCGCCCGCGCCAAGGACAGGCGCCCGAACCCTTGCTGCCCAACCCGGCAGCCGTGCTCGGCGGCCAGGGCGGCGACAGGGGCGGCTATCTGCAAAGCCAATCGCTTAAGGCCGACGGGCGTTTCCCTGCGACCGACGCCGATGATCACTGGTGGATCCCGTTCGGTCAGTCCTTCTTCAGTACGAACCCTGCCGATCCCGCCGCTGCTGAGTTCACCCAAGCGCGGCAGCATTTCTTCCTGCCTCGCCGCTACCGAGATCCCTTCAGCCAGGATGCCCTCGTGGACTTCGATGCCTACGACCTGCTGATGGTTGAAACCCGCGACGCACTCGGCAACCGCGTGACCGTGAACGCCAACGACTACCGCGTCTTGCAGCCGCGCCTGGTCAGCGATCCCAACCGCAACCAGACCGAGGTTGC
The DNA here is from genome assembly GCA_040981105.1 of Nitrospiraceae bacterium. Classification (GTDB taxonomy): domain Bacteria; phylum Nitrospirota; class Nitrospiria; order Nitrospirales; family Nitrospiraceae; genus Nitrospira_G. The sequence continues at coordinate 30,509 of JANRMO010000034.1, read as the reverse complement.
TTTCGATACCCTCGGCATGGTGGCCGGCACCGCCGTCAGGGGCAAGCCATCGCAGGCGCCGGTGGAAGGCGACCTGCTCACCGGATTCGTCGCCGATCTTACGGACGCGCAGCACAACGATTTCTTCAACGCCACCGACCCGCATACGACGACGCCGACCCTGTTGGGCAACGCCACCACGCGCATCGTCTACGATCTCGACCGCTTCTGGCGCACGCAACAAGCCAACCCCAACGACCCGGCGCAATGGCAACCCGCCTGCGCCGCCACGCTCGCCCGCGAAACCCACGTCAGTGATCTACAACCGGGCCAGCAGACCAAGATTCAGCTCAGCTTCAGCTACTCCGATGGCTTTGGTCGCGAGATTCAGAAGAAGATTCAGGCCGAGCCAGGGCCGGTGGACGACAATGACCCGCAAGCGCCCGTCGTGAGCCCCCGCTGGGTCGGCAGCGGCTGGACCATCTACAACAACAAGGGCAAGCCGGTTCGCCAATATGAGCCGTTCTTCAGCGCCACGCACCACTTCGAGTTCGACATCAGGATCGGCGTCAGTCCGGTGCTCTTCTACGATCCGGTCGAACGAGTCGTGGCGACCCTGCATCCCAACCACACCTGGGAGAAGGTGGTCTTCGACCCCTGGCGGCAGGAAACCTGGGATGTCAATGATACGGCCCTGATTGCCGACCCGAAGACCGATGCCGACGTGGGCGATTTCTTCGGCCGCTTGTCCAAGGCAGAGTATCTGCCGACCTGGCATGCGAAGCGAGAAGGCGGTGCCCTGGGTCCTGAAGAACAAGATGCCGCACGGAAGACCGCCATTCATGCCGCGACTCCGACGGTCGCGCATGCGGATTCGCTCTGGCGCACGGTCCTTACGATCGCGCACAACAGATTCAAATACAGGAATACCCCTCCAGCCGATCCACCGGTCGAAGAGTTTCATCACACACGCCTTGTGCTGGACATTGAAGGTAACCAACGGGAAGTCATCGACGCCAAAGATCGTATCGTCATGCGCTACGACTACGACATGCTGGGCAACCGCGTGCATCAGCTCAGCATGGAGGCAGGCGAGCGCTGGATACTGAACGACGTGGCCGGCAAGCCGCTTTATGCTTGGGACAGCCGCAATCACCGGGTCCGCACGGCCTATGACCGACTGCGGCGGCCCGTGGAGAGCTTCCTTCAAAAAGGCAGTACCCCGGAAATCCTAATCGGACGCATCCTGTATGGGGAAGGTCAGGGTGATCCGGAGGCCAAAAATCAACGAGGTAAGGTGGTGCAATTGTTCGACCAGGCAGGAATAGTCACCACTGAGGATTATGACTTCAAGGGCAATCTCTTGCAGAGCCGGCGCCAACTCACCCAAAACTATAGGACCACGGTCGATTGGTTTGGCCCAGTCCCGTTGGAGTCGGAAGTCTATACCAGTCGCACGGCCTATGACGCGCTGAACCGCCCGCTCTCGGTGACCACACCGGACAACAGTGTCCACCGACCGACATTCAATGAAGCCAATCTCCTGAATAAGGTCGAGATCAATCTGCGTGGTGTTGCAACAGCGACTACGTTCGTGACCAACATCGATTACAACGCAAAGGGGCAGCGTGAGCGGATCGACTATGACAATGGGACGACAACAACATACGTCTACGATCCTGAGACATTCCGACTCACGGCGCTGGTCACCACGCGCATTGCCGATCACGCGCGCCTCCAGGACCTCCACTACACCTACGATCCAGCCGGAAATATCACGCGCATTCGTGATGAGGCCCAGCAAACTATCTATTTCAACAATCAAGTTATCGAACCAGACTGCGCCTATACCTACGACGCAATCTATCGGTTGATCGAAGCGACCGGCCGCGAACATATCGGGCAAGCGGCGAAGCCACAGACCACCTGGAACGACGAAGGCCGGGTGAAACTCGCCCATCCGCAAGACGGGCAGGCGATGCGGAGGTATCAGGAGCGGTATCTATACGATCCGGTGGGGAACTTTGAGCAAATCGTCCATGCCGCGGTCAACGGCAACTGGACGCGGGACTATGCCTACAACGAACCGAGCCTGATCGAACCGGGGAAGCAGGGCAATCGTTTGAGCGGGACGACAGTAGGGTCATCCACTCCCGAAACGGAATCATTCAGCTATGACCAGCACGGCAACATGTTGAACATGGCTCATCTGCCAAGCATGCGATGGGATTTTCAGGATCAGTTGCAGCAAGTGGATCTGGGCGGGGGCGGGACGGCGTACTACGTCTACGACGCTGCCGGCCAACGCGTGCGCAAGGTGATCGAGCGGCAGAACGGCACGCGGCAAAAGGAGCGAATCTATCTCGGCGGATTTGAAATTTATCAGGAGTATGATGGCGCCGGCAGCAGCGTTTCGCTAGCGCGCGAGACGCTGCACGTGATGGATGACAAACAGCGCATCGCACTCGTGGAAACAAAAACGATCGATACTCAGGACCCAGCGCTGAGCACTCAGCACGTGCTCCGTTATCAATTCGGCAATCACCTCGGCTCGGCGAGTCTGGAGTTGGACGATGTCGGGAAGATGATTTCATATGAAGAATATCATCCTTATGGCACCACATCGTATCAGGCGGTGCGGAGCGGCGTCGAGGTGAGCGCGAAGCGCTATCGCTACACGGGCAAGGAGCGAGATGAGGAGACGGGGCTCTATTACCACGGAGCGCGGTACTACGCGCCGTGGTTGGAGAGGTGGACCTCAGTGGATCCCGGGGGTCTTGCTGACGGCATAAACGGTTTTCAGTTTGTAAGGAATAATCCCATCAATTTGACGGATCCAGCGGGAACACAGTCGTGGGGTGAAGTCGCGCTAAAAAAGCAAGCCGACGAAATGACAAAGTCGGATAAGGTCTTGGTGATGTTCGATGACGGGAAAATACTGGCGGTCGAGAAGCCAATCGCAGAAATGATACAAGCTGTTGCAATGAGAAGAGAGATTGAGTTAGCAAGAAAATACGCCAATCAAAAACGCGATTATCTTATTCGTAATAGCGAAAAGGGCGGGACTGTACTCCGGAATGTGACTGAAGATGAGGCACGCTCCGAACAAGAAAGACAGACAAAACTCAGAAGAATAAACGAACACGAACTGAACATGGCTGTTGTTGAAGGACTATTGGCTGGGGCCGGCGCAGTTGGCGCGAGAGGTGCCGGTAATCCAGAGGTTGTCGGCGGTCCGCCGCGTGGCGCGACTCAGTGGGGGGCGCGGACGACATCGGTGCAGTCCTCCGAATCTGCCTCAACCGGGATCCGTCCGTCCGGAACGCCCGGCTTCGAGACCGTAAAGCCGGAACGGCGCCAACGAGCGCCCATCGTAGTATCGACGGGTACACAGTTCAACGCTACCGCGGATGTGCGTTACACGCCCGCGATGGCGCGAGACCCGTCGAGTGCGAACTTTGCGCGCGCCGCTATCGAATTCGGACAACAGGGGGGTCGGACCATCCTTCGGACATCTGAACGGCACCCAGACGATGCGGCTGCGCGAACGGCGGCCCGCGCGCAAATGGATGTGCTTGGCGTTTCACGAATCAGGCGAGACGCCATGCACCCGGTCGACAGCATCCTGAATCCCTACTTCGATCCAAATTCTGGTGCCTACTATTTCGGCCACCGAAGCGTCAACAGGTCCTTGGGCGCGCAGCTTGGCAACCAGCTGTCCGGCACAATCTCGGGCGTCCCGGTGTGGGTACGATTCCACGGCTTCCCGAGTTACGATCAGGTGAGGCCAATAGCACCGAGAGGGCCCTTTTAACCTTTAACTAACCCCCGTACGCAATCCGGGACTGACTACGATAAGTACCACATTGGAAAGAAACCGATTTCTTGGATTGAGCGCATGAGCGTGACAGAGGAGAACGCAAAATGCAGCTACAAGGTCGAAACCTGACAGAGCGTCTGCGCGGCGATGACGTTGCGCTGCTCCATGAAGAATTAGGGCAACTCGACTTCACCATTGATCGTGCTGAAGTGGCCGATAAACGCTTCGGCACATCGACACGCGAAGCAGTGTTGGTGTTTCAGCGCCGTCATCGGTTGGAAGCCACCGGCGTCGTCGATGCCATCAGCGCAGGGAAAGAAACGGGGACAGGCTACTTAAATTTGCCGGGGCGCCCACGGGTGCGGAGCGTCGATTCAAGTCCCAGCCTGGTGGCAAGCTGCCGTTGCCTGGTGTGTCAGTCTGAAGAAAGGTTACGGTTCGATGACTGGCTTATGTGAACAGCGTGGCGAGCGGCAGGCTCAGGGCCGGCAACAGCGGCGTGGTGAGGAGGTCTTGCGCTTCCAGGGTCAGGACGGCGGCCTGGCCATAGCGGCCGTCGGTCAGGCGATAGATTTTAACCAGATCGAGTTCCGGGTCGATGATCCAATATTCCGGGATGCCGAAATGCTCGTAGCGTTGGCGCTTGATCGTCTCGTCCAGCCTGCGGTTCCCTTCGGACAGGATCTCGACCACCAAGGTCGGGGCGCCGCGAATATTGGCCTCCGTGACGATCGCCGCTTGTGCGGTGGCGACGAACACCAGGTCGGGTTGCACGACATCGAAGTCGGACAGGACCACGTCGTAAGGCGCGATGAAGATCTCGCCGAGGGGATGATCGCGAAGAAAGTTCGCCAAAGCAGTCAAGAGCGCTCGAGCGATGCGTTGATGCTTGGTCTTGGGCGAAGGTGACATGACATGCTCTCCATCGATCACTTCGTGGCGCTTCCCGTCGTCTGGGATCAGTCGGTAGTCTTCGTAGGTAATTTTCAGATGGCCAGCCTGGGTCGTCATACGCACCTCCTGCGCTGTTTACCCGGTTCGTTCCAACATTATCAGGGATATCGCGATATCGCAAGTGCGGTGCGGAGCGATGAAACACAGCGGGCTTGTGTCTGGTTGAGAGAACGGTGCCGGGAGTCGTTTCTGCTCTCTACTTGTGTGGCTGTTGATGGAGTACTGCCATGAATCTCCAAGGACGGAATCTAAATGAAGGTCTGGCGGGTGATGATGTTGCGGTGTTGCAGCAAGAGCTGACCCAGCTTCGCTTCACCATCGCAAGGCCGGAAATCGATCGAAAGTTCTTCGGCGCAACGACGAAACAAGCTGTTCTCGACTTTCAGCAGCGTCATGGCCTTCCCGCCACTGGCATCGTGGACGAAGCCACTGCGCGCCGCATCAATGCCGAAGTGGACCGACTCGGACCTCGCCCTGAATCTGAAGGTTTTGTGGTCCGTGGCACAGTCCTCAACCCGGACGGCTCCCCGGTCGCGCGCGCCATCGCCAAGGCCTTCGATATCGGTCTCCGAATCGAAACACCGCTGGGAGAAGCGCCGACCGGCGCCGACGGCAAGTACGCAATCCGTTACCGGCGGGATCAACTGCGACCAGAGGGCAAGCACGCGGCCGATCTGATCGTCCGCGCGTACGATGAGGCAGGCAACGAACTGGCGCATTCCGAGCGACTGTGTCGGGCGCCTGCCGAGGCCGTCGTCGATCTGGTTGTGGGCAACCGACCGCTGCGCGGACCCTCCGAATACGATGCACTATTGGCCAGGGTCCGACCGTATCTGGGTAGGACTGCGCTCGCCGATCTCGAAAGAGCGGATGTCCATTTCCTCGCCTGCAGCGCAGAGGTCGACCGGCGTCAGGTGGCAACCCTGATCGTTGCGAACCGGCTGGCGAGGGAGGCCTCCGTTCCCGACTGGTTGTTCTACGCGCTGGGCCGTCAGGGGATGCTTCTGCATCTTTCGGCTTTGCTGGGCCATAGCCTGAAGAACCTGCGTGAATCGATTGAGCGCGCGATCGCGAGCAATATCGTCGCGCCGTTGGTGGATGCAGCGGAGCTGGATCGTTGGATCGATCGCTTGAGGTCGGTGCTGCTGACAACGGCTTTCAAGCCGTCTCCCGAACCGGGGCGACTCTCGATGGGTGAGCTACTGGGGGCATCGCTGGTGAGCCGCGAGGTGCAGGAAGCGTTTCTCTCCCGCTATCTGGCCCGCGCAGGCTCGCTCGAAGAGTTCTGGCGCAACCTGGAGGAAGACAACTCGTTCGATCCTGCGGCCCGCGAGGACCTGCGGTTCACGCTGCATCTCGGAATGCTCACGCAGTACCATGCCCCATTGATGCGGCAACTCAAGGACCTGAGACAACGTGGCGAATTCAAGTCCTTGCGCGACCTGGCCGGATTCGACCGCACACGTTGGCGGCGGCTTTTGGAGGCAAGCGTAAGCGGCGGCGATATCACCCTCCCGCCGGACACTCCTGGGCAGACGCCGGAAGAACGTCTCAACCACTACATCACGACCTTGCGCGAGCCGATCGAGGCCCTGTTCCCCAGCGACAGCCTGCGCCATGCACTGGCGCGCACAACGGATACCGAGCCGACTTTACAGACATTCCTCACCAACACGCCAAAGCTGGATCTGTACTGGACGAATATCGATGACTTCCTGACCAATGCCGGCGACAGCGCTTTCACCGGCATTGCCGATGACCAGCGCGCGCACGTTGTGGATGAGGTCAAGACCATGCAGCGGCTGCTGCGCATGGCCCCGAGCGCGGACCAGGTGCGCATCCTGCGCCAGGCGGGGTTTACCTCTGCCTATGCGATCGCGCGCAGTTCCAGGCGCAAGTTCCGCGCACGTTTCGCCCAAGTGGCGGAGGAACTGAAAGACAGCCTGGACGGGGCCTACATGGTGTTATCGCCTGCGACTGACGGTGGACCTGGCGGTGATACACAGATGATGCTGCTCTCCGGGAAGGCACCGGAGAAGATGGCAGACATCAATTACAACCAGGCATCCGGAAAGGCAGCCGCCAGCCTAGATTGTGTGGTCAATGGGAACGCGCTGGCTCACCCCTGGTGGTTCGCCATTGGTGGGTCCAAGGAAGCTCAAGAACAGGCGAAGAAGGAGTTCTTCAAAAAGAATCCGAATTGGGAGACGCTGTTTGGCTCGCTCAGCTATTGCGAGTGCAAACACTGCCGCTCGGTCTACAGTCCCGCCGCGTACTTCGTGGACCTGCTCCACTGGCTGGATAATCTGGACAAAGACCTCAAGAATGAGCTGAAGCACCCGGATGCGCTCAACGCGAAAACGGCTGATGGAAAGGCGAAGGCCCCTATCAGCGTCCTTCTGAGCCGAAGGCCGGATCTTCAGGAGATTCTGCTGACCTGCGAGAACACCAACACAACGCTTCCGTACATCGACCTGGTCAACGAGGCGCTGGAATCGTTTGTCTTCACTCATCTGAAAGTGATTCCAAATATAGACCCGAATCAGCCCGTTGGTCTTGAGTGGTCGGATGGTCCTGTCGGCAGCAAGACACTGCAAGCCAGAGACACGGGCGATGCGAAGTCCGAAGAACTTCGCGCCGTGCCGCAATACATCATCCCTGAGGTCTACGAACATTTGGCCACGAAGGCCATCTATCCTATGACGCTGCCGTTCCACCGACCGCTGGAAGTCGTGCGGACGTACCTTGGCCATCTCGGCACCAGCCGGGCGGAGATCATGGAAGTGTTCCGAACGGGATCGCCCCCATCGCCACCTGATGAGGACATCTCCGGAGAACGCCTGGCACTGAGTAAGGCGCTGGCAGACATCATCACCGCCAGTGGGGGCCCGGGATCCATAGGGAACAAGAGTGTGTGGCTGTATTACGGCCTCGCCAATGAGGGTGAGCTTCAATCGAAACTGGTCAAGGTGCCGGAGTTTCTTTCACGCACCGGTCTTTCCATGGAAGAACTGGTCGCGCTACTTAAGACCCGCTTCATCAATCCGCACCTCTACGACCCTCCGCAGCCTGTAGGCAAGATCATCAACATCGAAGTTGATCCAAAAGACCCCTGCGATGTCAGCAGTATGACGCTCAAGAATTTGACCTGGACAGACAGCGAGGTGCCGGACAAGTACGAATGGCTGAAGCGCGTGCACCGCTTTTTGCGGCTATGGCGCACCCTCAGTTGGTCCATGGCGGATGTCGATCGCGCGATCCACACCTTCGGTGACAAACTCGATGCCGCAGCACTTCAAAGCATTGAAAATTTGCAGTGGCTCAAAAAAGAACTGAAACAGCCCGTTGAAAACCTGATCGCCTTCTGGGGCAAGCTGGATACCTGGGGGCTGGATAGTCTTTACGATCGGTTGTTCTTGGGCAAGGGCCTGGTGCCGACGAATGCTGATCCAGCCGTAGCCACCAGCCCGTCGATCTTCGCATTGGCGGCAGACCGTACCGAGCTTGCCACCGAGATATCCAACACGCCAGAAGCGTTGGAAAAGCATCTCCCGGCAGCATTCGCCGCCTTGCAGTTGACGATGGCTGATTACGAGGCGATTAAGGACGTAGAAACGTTTGACGTACTCCAGCCACCGACAGACCCCACACAACCCGCGCTGACGTTGAGGAACCTTTCACTTCTTTACCGCTATGGTGTTCTGGCTCGTACGCTCAAACTGCGCGTCAAGGATATCGCCACCTTGAACCGGCTCGTGCCGGACGACCACTATCCTTTTCATGGCGGCGATCCGGCAGCGACTCGTCGTTTTGTACAACTCGCCCGCGCCATACAAGAAACGGACTTTTCGGTTCCACTCTTGAACTACCTGTTCCGTCACGAAGAGGAGCCGACCCGGCACCCTGCGCCCACGCGGATACTGGTTTTCAACACACTGAAAGCCATTGCCGACGGTTTGGCGCAAGTAGAACAAGAAACGCAGCCGGGAGAGGATCCGTTGGGTGAGGAGTTGCGCAAGCAGTTGAGTCTGCTCACACCGTTGTTGACTGCGCTGAACTCTAGCGGCGAGGAGAATAAATACATCAAGCCGGAGGAGATTCAACACGCGATAGATATGATCGATTGGCGCCGGGAGAACTTCAACGCGAGCGCCGGCGAGATGTTTATCCAGAAGCTTCATGACACGCTGATGAAAGATTTGCAGTCGAGTTTCCTCGATCCGGTCGATGCCAAAACCGCTCTATTCGGACCGCCGCAACCAACTACGTCAGGAACGAAGGCCGAGCGCTTCGCAAATAATGTGAACTACCTGCGAGACAAGCTACTCCCCTGGCTGCGAGAACGTCTCCAGCGCAGTCTGGTATTTCAAACCCTCGCTGCCGCACTCGACCTTGACGAAGCAGTCACCAAGACGCTCCTCGATCGCGTCCTTGATTCTACGGCAACACCCTCAACTCCAGGGCAGCCCCAGTCCGCACTGACGGCTTTCCTCTCTCAGTCCTCTATCGACAAGTTCCTCACACTCGTGACGGAGCAAGGCGGACCGCAGGCGTTCGATGTCCTGAATTACAAAGAACCACCCGTGCTCACCTTCGTTCGGGTCTTTAAGGCCGCCCATGTAGCGAAGGCGTTCGAGATGACTGAGGTGGAACTGACCTATCTGTCTGATAACGGGTCGCTGTTCGGCGCTTTTGATCTGAATACAATACCGTTGAAACCGGAGCAGTCTGAAAGCTTGCCCAAACAGCTCTTTCTCTGGTGGATCGAGTTGGAGCGGTTTTTCAGTCTGCGTAACAGCCTGCCCAAGAGCGAGCGAACCCTTGTTGACTATTTGAATGACATGAAAGCGGTTTCACCCCTGCTCGAGGACAAGACACTGGCGACCTTGGTCGAGGCCACCGGCTGGGAAGACAAGCAAATCGAGGAGCTGGAGGGAGAGGGTTTCAAGCGAGACACTGTTGAGGCGCTTGCAATCCTGCAACGGGCCATTCATCTGCTGAAACGGGTTGGCGCGTCTGCGACTCAGTTGTCTGCCTGGGCCAAGGACGAGCCAAACCACGAGCAAGCCAATGCCGTGATTGAAACTGTCAAAGCGCGCTACGATCGAGCGCAATGGCTGGAGGTGGCCCGCAGCCTCAATGATCCCCTGCGGGAGAAGCAACGCATGGCATTGGTGGACTTCCTGGTGGCACGGATGAAGAAGGAAGGCATTGAAACCGCCAATGACCTACTTGGCCATTTCCTGATCGACATTGAGATGAGCAGTTGCATGCTCACCTCGCGTATCAAGCAGGCGATCTCGTCTGTACAGCTGTTCATCCAGCGCTGTCTGCTGAACTTGGAAAAGGAAGTCAGTCCGGCCGAAATTGATGCCGACCAGTGGAAATGGATGAAGAACTACCGGGTGTGGGAGGCAAACCGCAAGGTCTTTCTCTATCCGGAGAATTGGATCGAGCCAGAGCTGCGCGATGACAAGAGTCCGTTCTTTAAAGATCTGGAGACCGAATTGCTTCAGAATGAGCTGACCGACCAGGCCGTGGAGACGGCACTGGTCAATTATCTCTACAAGCTCGACGAGGTCGCCCGGCTAGACATCCGGGGCTTCTGCAAGGAGGAGACGGACGGCGGCAAGGAGATCTATCACGTCTTTGGCCGCACCTGGAACCCGCCGTATGTGTATTACTACCGGAGAGGCATCTTCCCGAAAGATGGCCCTGTGGCGGACGAATGGACGGCATGGGAGCGAGTGGATGTGGATATCCAGGGGGATCATCTGATTCCGTTTCTGACAAACGGTAGGCTCTATCTCTTCTGGTTGATATTTGATCGTAAGCCACTTCCAACGGCCTCAGCGGATCAGTCGGCATCGTCTGAGGATGGAGCCTCAAATGACTCATCACCTCCAAAAGAGCAATGGCAGCTTCGCATGTGCTGGAGCGAATACGACAATGGAAGATGGTCAAGCAAGGCTGTGGGGAAATCAATCCTAAACGATGGGATCAGGTCTTTACCCGAACAGATGAGAGGCTTGGAATGGAGATCCGACAAAGAAGGCCTTGCTCAGGATCTCGACACAACGGATCCTGAGGTCGTGAACGTTCCGGCAAGATACGGTGCACGGATCTCTTCTGAAGGTCAGAGAATCGTTATGCGTGTAGGTGAAGAAGAGCTTGCGTTTATCCCTTGGGGAGGGGTAATCAGTAGTCCCTTCGGTCTCGATGACGAGCTGAATTTCGTTTCGGTCGGCTCCTTTGTTCTCTCTCCTTGTCGGGGACAGTTATCAATTCGCAAAGACAAGAACTGGACAATCTACGGTCCTCTGGAGTCAACCAGCAACGGCTTGGTTATCATCTCCCGGCACAAGACGCTGCGCCTTCCTCACGTAGAAAAGGACGATATTCTAATACCCAATGTAAGCGTCTTTAAGGAGCCTCCACGGCTTTTCATGTTGGTACCGCCAGACCTTGTTGTACCCAATAACCCGTGGCTAATGTCATGGTTCCCGTTCTTTTTCCGTGATAACAATGCATCGATTGCCAGTAGCTACTTCGCTCGGCCAGTTCTTGAGAAGGTGACGATTCCCCAGGATACAGCAACCTGGAAAGAATCGACTGTGACTATTGGCGAACCTCCGATGACTATGAAGGTCGCATGGCAAAAACCAATCCCTGATCCAGCCGGTGAACTCTCGGGCTTAAAGGCCTCAGGGGTCTAAGACCAAAAACGGCTATTCGAGGAAATTTCTATGTCCATACCGGGGAGTGTATACGACGTCGAAAAGCTCCGCTTCTATGCCTTCCAGCACCCGTACGTCTGTACGTTCATTGAGGAACTCCAGAAAGACAGCGTCCCTGGCGTCCTGACTCTGAAGAACCAGAGCCTGGATGCGGATGCCGTACTAGTGACTTTTAGCGCCTTGGGTGGTGGTGGTGTTCGAGGTGCGTTCGATGCGTTCTACAAACCGAACGACTCAGTTGTTGACGCGACGCATCCGAGATTCAACGTCGACTTCGACCGCCATGGCGCCTACGCTCAATACAACTGGGAGCTGTTCTTTCATGTCCCGCTGTGTGTCGCCACGCGCCTGATGCAGGACCAGCGGCATGAGGAGGCGATGCGCTGGTTCCACTACATCTTCAATCCCATGACTGATAGCAAGGTGAGCATCCCTCAACGTTACTGGAACTTCAAACCGTTCCGGGATGCAGGTGTGCCCGAACGGATTCAAGATCTGTTATGGGCGCTCCAGAATCCACAGGCAGATAAGAAAAAGAAAGAGGATCTAGAGGCCGCAATCAAGGACTGGTACGAGCATCCCTTCGAGCCGCACCGTATTGCACGCGGGCGTCCGGGCGCCTACATGAAAACGGTGGTGATGAAGTATCTCGACAACCTCATCGGGTGGGGAGACAAGCTCTTCCGCCGCGACACCATCGAATCCATCAACGAAGCGACACAGCTCTATATCCTGGCGGCCAATCTCCTTGGGGCTCGACCCCAGCGCGTGCCGCCGGTCGTGAAAGAGAAGGACGAAAAGAGCGCGCCGCCGACGTACAAGACGTTGAGACCGACATTGGATGCGTTTTCCAATGCCATTGTACAGGTCGAACACTTAATTCCATTTTCTTTCGGTTCCGGCGGAAACGGCGCATCAAATGGCAGCGAAGGGCTCTCTAGCCTTGCCAATCTCGCCTTCTGCATTCCGCATAACGACAAGCTCCTCGGCTACTGGGACACCGTGGAAGATCGGCTGTTCAAGATCCGCCACTGCATGAACATCGAGGGTGTGGTGCGCCAACTGCCGCTCTTCGAACCGCCCATCGATCCGGCCCTGCTCGTGCGTGCGACCGCCATGGGGTTGGACCTCAGTCAGGTGCTCGACGACCTTGCCGCGCCGCTGCCGCATTATCGCTTCTCGTTCATGCTTCAGAAGGCGAGGGAGTTCTGCGAAGAGCTGAAGCAACTCGGCAACCTCCTGCTGTCGGCGCTGGAGAAACGCGATGCCGAGAAATTGTCGCAGATCCGAGCGACGCATGAAAAGGACCTGCTGAAAGCGGTTCTGGAGGTGAAAAAGAACCAGGTGAAGGAGGTCGAAGAGACTCTCGCAGGGCTGGAGAAAGCCAAGGAGATCGCCGAAACCCGCAAGCAACATTACGAGACCACCTCCAACCGGCTGCCGGAAGAAAAGCAATTCCTCGATAAGCAGAGCGAGTCGGTTGCATATCAGATATTAAGCCAGATGGCAGCCTTCGTAGGATCAACCGGGGCAGCGATACCCGACGTAACAATCGCTGCTAGAGCAATGTGCTCGGGTGTGGATACGAAGGTAGGCGGCGGTTCTAGCGCCGCTGCTGTGGCTAACCTCGTAAGCATGTACCTGGGCTGGTTGAGTCAGATCGCGAGCCTTGAGGGCACCACGGCATCCTACAAGGGCGGCCTCATTCGGGCTCAGCAGGACCGCGATCTGCAGATCAAGCTTGCCATCCACGAGATAGCCCAAATCGACAAGCAGATCGCGGCCGCCGACATCCGTCGCCAGATCGCTGAGAACGATCTAACTAATCACGAGAAACAGATCGAGCAGGCCGCGCAGGTCGAGGAATTCCTCCGCGAGAAGTTCACCAACCAGGATCTCTACAACTGGATGGTGTCCCAGGTGTCGGCAGTCTATTTCCAGGTCTACAAGCTTGCCTACGAAATGGCCAAGCGCGCCGAGCGAACGTTTCGCTTTGAGCTTGGTCTCGACGATTCCAGCTTTGTCCAGTTCGGCGCATGGGACAATCTCAGAAAGGGCCTTCTGGCCGGGGAGCGCTTGTCGTTGGACTTACGGCGCTTGGAGGCAGCCTATCTCGAGCGCAACAGAAGAGAGTATGAGCTTACCAAGCATGTCTCCTTATTGGTGTTGAACCCTGAACAGCTATTACATCTCCGAGAAAGTGGATCCTGCGAGTTCGAAATTCCGGAATTGCTCTTTGATCTCGATTTCCCAGGACAGTACTTCCGCTGCATCAAGTCCGTCGGGTTGTCTATCCCCTGCGTCACGGGGCCTTATACAGGCGTGAACGCGAAACTGACGCTCTTGAGCAGTCGGGTCCGACGAAAAACCGATGTGAGCATGGGGTACGGATATACTCCCGATGATATAAATGGGGATCGATTCTCGCACAATCCGATCGGTATCCAGTCCATCGCGACCGCATCTGCGCAAAATGACCGTGGCATGTTTGATTTCGCTTTTCGCGATGAACGCTATCTCCCATTCGAAGGAGCCGGGGTCATCAGCCGGTGGCGGCTGGAACTCCCCACTCAATTCAGGCAGTTCGATTACGACACGATTGCGGATGCGGTTCTGCATATCAGCTACACCGCTCGCGAGGGCGGGGAGGCTTTTAAGACAACAGTGAATGAGCATGTGACGGCGGCCATCAACCACTGGCTGGACGAAGTGGCTGAAAACGAAACCGGCCTACCCCGCTTGATCAGCCTGGGACATGAATTCCCGAACGCGCTTCACAAGTTGCTCAACCCGTCGGGACCGATTCAAACGGCTGAGTTCGAGCTGACCGATCGTCACTTCCCTTTCCTTGTTGCAGGACGATCTCTTACGCTTCTCGATGTGACTGTGTTTGCTAAACCGAAGGAACCAGCCTCGAACTTTGCACCTCTGGGTCTTAAGGTTCGCGTCGGCGACAATGAGGCAGAAGTCACTGGTGAGAGTTGGAAGCCGGTCGAGAGCATGAAAGCCACGAAGGTATCACTAACCGGCGACCTACTAGGAAGTTGGAAGATTCAAACCCTTGGAGGTGGATTGACGAAAGATACCCTCGACGATCTGCTGCTTTTGCTGCATTACGCGGTCGGTTAGGGATTCACCCGTCACGCTTGTCTGGTGTAGCTTGGTGGCTTGCCTGCTCTTCGGCGATACCAGCGTTCCAAGCAACCCGGTCCAGGCCAAGAGCGCGCACTAGGAGCAGGTCCGCGATTGGCGGACCTGTATAAGTCAAGACCTCATCTGACAGACAGTGAGGAGGTCCTGGAGTCAATCGCATTGATGTCACGGACCTTGCCTTTGCGGCTGATTCGGACTACGTTGCTCATGAAGCGGCTCCGTCCGTCAGCGTGAGGTGGTGGTTGGTTGATCCACGATCACCGCACAACCCACAAAGGCAGCCGCTTCGTCAATTGTCACCTAATCCTGTCCCGCGCTCCTGATAAGGCTTGCCACCTGTTAATTTTTTGAACTGGCTGTACGTTCGGGGAATCAATTTCCGAATTTGCCTTCCAACCGCTCCCATTGCGGTCCTCCAGTGAGTAGTTTTTCAGCTTCTTCATTACATTCCGATCAGCCTACCGCACCACCAGCACCGAACAATGGCTGTGTTGCACGAGACGCGTGGAGACGCTGCCGAGCAGGAACCGCGCGAGGGCCCCGCGTCCCCTCGCCCCGCTGACAACCAGGTCGCTCTGCCGTCGCTCGGCGAATTTGATGATCTCATCCGCCGGATGGCCGATTTTAAACACCGGCTCGACCAGATAGCCGGCCTGTTCTAGCTTGGCAGCGGCGGCCTCGACCAGCCGATGGCCCGGTTCTTTCAGCTCCGGGTATTTCAGCAAGGGCATGGCGTAGAGCACCGCCACCTCGATGGCGGGCCCCTTCTCCTTCTTCGGAATCAAATGCCGTTGCAGAAAGCGAAGCGCCTTCAACGAGGCCTTGGAGCCGTCGGTCGCATAGACGACCCGGCGAATCGGCTTGGCCGGTTCCCGCACGACCAGCACGGAACCTTTTCCATGATGGATGACCTTGGTAGAGACACTGCCGAGCATGAAGCGATCCAGCGCATCGAGCCCCCGGCTTCCGATAATGGTCAGCGTCCCGGCCCCGCTCGCCTGCTGGAGAATGGTCTCGGCGACCGGCCCGTGCTCAGAGCGCACCGTCGCCTGAATCTTGAGCGACGCGAACCGCGCGCGCGCCTCCGTCACGACCTGTTTCGCCCGCTCCTCCAGCCGTTCCGTTTCCTTCCGAACATAGGGCGCGTCCCAGGCCGGCACCGGATGCGGCACAAGAGGCATCTTCAACGAAGTGAGGTCCACCACATGCAGCGCCGTCACCTTCTTCACGTCGACCAGGGGGAGCCGTGCAACCCAGTCCATTGCCCAGCGTCCGTATTTCGACCCATCGACCGCCACCACAATCTTCATTGCGTCCCTTTCCGACGCCGGCTCGCACCGTCAGGCCGACATCCCTGGTTGAAGCCCTCGATGTGAGGCTGCGACAAGAGCCGTACATGTCCCAGAGGCAGCATGCCTGGTCGCGCCTCGCCAAGATGGCGACTGCCTTGTCAGGCCCGACCTCCCGAACACGTCCGGCAAGTGGCGAACGGCGAGAGAGCGGCGACAGCGGACTGACGGCATCACACGACTAACCGAGCCCGAGCCGGGGCGCCGGCATGCGCAGCCGTCTCGGCGTCCGAGAGCCGTTCGATCCGGACGGCCGACACTTTGTACTCGGGACACTTGGAGCTCTCATCGGCACTCGACGACAAGAGGACGTTGACGCCGGTCGATGGAAAGTGAAAACTGGTGAACAGTTGACCGGGCTGCACGCGTTCGCTGAGTGTCACCGGAATAATGGCCTGACCACGGGCGCTGACCATGCGGACGAATTCTCCTTCGGCGATGCGCAGGCTTTCGGCATCCCGTGGATGCATTTCCAGCACATCCGTATTCACACAGCGCAGAATGTCCGTCCTCCGACTCTGGGCTCCACACCCATAGTGCTGCAAGATCCGGCCGGTGATCAACAGGAACGGATAGGCCGCATCCGGGATCTCACCGGGAGGCAAGTAATCCACTGCCACGAACCTCGCCCGTCCTTTCGGAAACCGTTCTCCGTGCATGAGCGAGGTTCCGGGATGATCAGCGGACAAGACGGGCCATTGCAGCCCCTCGGACGATTCCAATCGCCCGTAGGCAACGCCCGCCATGGAGGGCGTCAGCATGGCAATCTCGTCCATGATCTCCGATGGATGACCATACCGCATGGGATATCCCATGCGGTGCGAGACCTCGCAGACGACTTGCCAATCCGGCAACACCCCGGCAGGCGGCTCGACGACTTTGCGGATACGCTGGATTCGTCGCTCCAGGTTGGTGAACGTCCCATCCTTCTCAAGAAACGCCGCCCCGGGAATCACCAGATGGGCGAGCTTCGCTGTTTCGCTCATGAACAGATCCTGAACGACGAGCCATTCCAGATTTCCGAGCGCCTGTCGGACCTTGTTCAGATTCGGATCGGTCTGGGCGACATCGTATCCGATGAGCCACAGCGCTTTCAGACGTCCTTCGATCGCAGCATCCCACATGTCGGGAGTTTTCATCCCGCGCTTCGTCGGTAACGGCCGGCCGGTGAGTTCGACGTGACGCGCCGCAAGCGCCGGATCGTCGAAGGGCTGATACCCCGCAAAATAGGTCGGAAGGCATCCCATGTCCGATGCGCCCTGCACGTTGTTTTGGCCACGCAACGGATTGATACCGGTGCCGGGGCGCCCGACATTGCCTGTCGCAAGGGCGAGGTTCACCAGCGCGATCACCCCGTGGCTTCCCCATCGATGTTCCGTGACCCCCAATCCATGCATAGACAACGACGCCCCGCTCGTCGCATACCGCCGGGCTGCATCCCGAATCACGGTCGCGGGCACGCCGGTGATCCGCTCCGCTTCATCGAGAGACGTCGCCTCGACGGTCTTGAGCCATTCATCATATCCATCGGTTCGATCGGCAATGAAAGCGTGGTCGAGCCATCCCTCTTTCGCGCAGACCTGCCCGATGGCATTGAGGAGGGCCACGTTTGTTCCGGGTCTCAGTTGCAGGTGGAGATCGGCGAGCCTGGCCAGTTCCGTTCGGCGAGGATCGATCACGATCAACGGCACACCTCGCCGCTGCCGCTGTTTGATCCGTGCGCCGACCACCGGATGCGATTCGGTCGGATTGGCTCCCACCACCATCATGAGCTTGGTCTCGTCCAGGTCCTGAAGCGAATTGGTGGCCGCGGACGCCCCCAGCGTTTCCATCATGCCCGTCACCGTGGCGCTGTGACAGACCCTGGCACAGTTGTCGATGTGGTTGGTGCCGATGACGCAGCGCATGAACTTCGCAAACAGATAGTTTTCTTCGTTCGTCCCTCGGCTCGATGAAATCGTGGCAATGGCGTCCGCCCCGTGCAAGGACCGGACTCGATCGAACTCGGAAGCGATAAGATCCAATGCCGCATCCCAGGTGATGTCTTCCCAATGCGAGCCGCGCCGCCGGCGAGGCAGGCGGAGCCGATCCTCCGCATAGATGTAGGTCCAGCCGAACCGGCCCTTCATGCAGGCATGACCGTGATTGGAGGGCGCGTCGTCCGCGGGAACCAGGCTCACCACCCGACCGTCGCGAGTGCCGGCGTCGAAGCCGCATCCCACGCCGCAATAGCCGCAGGTGGTGCGCGTCCACTGCGTCGGTCGGCCGAATGCCGCGACGCGCTTCTCCTCCAACGCTCCCGTGGGACATTCCTTCACACAGGCCCCGCAAGAAACACAATTCGAGCTGTCGAAGCCGCGTCCATCCCCCGCCGCAGGTCGCGACCCATACCCACGCCCGAGCATGGTCAGGGCGAAGGTGCCTTGCACCTCGTCACAGACCCGCACGCAGCGCGCGCATGAAATGCAGGCCAGATTGTCGAAGCTGAAAAACGGATTGGACTCGTCCCGCACGGGCTGTCGTGGGACAGCCGCCGGATATCGCACCTGTCGCAGTCCCAATTGGTCCGCCAACGCGAGCAACGCGGCCGATCTCGTTTCCGTTCCGATTCGCTCGGAGAGATACAATTCCACGATGTTGCGCCGCAGCGTCCGGAGCCGCTCGCTTTGTGTTCGCACGACCATACCCTCCCGCATCGGCGTCGTGCACGAAGCGGGGGTTTCCGCCTGTCCTTCCACTTCACAGAGGCAGAGGCGACAAGACCCGAACGGAGCGAGGTGAGCCGATGCGCAGAGGCTCGGAATCGTCACCCCGGCGCGTCGCGCGGCTTGATAGATCGTTTCTCCGGGCGCCGCCTCAATGGGACGCCCGTCGATCGTGCCATGAATGAACTGTTCCACCGCGCTCACGCCCCCAACCTCGCAGCAAATTCGGAATCGAAATACTCCATGGCCGTCAAGACCGGATAGGGCGCGCGCCCCCCCAACGCACAGAGGCTCGCGGCCTTCATCGTGTCGCCCAGATCCCGCAAGAGGTCCAGATCCGCTCTCGTCCCTTGTCCGCTCTGAATGCGTTCCAGAATTTCCCGGCCACGCACCGACCCGACACGACACGGCGTGCATTTCCCGCAGGATTCGTCCGCAGTAAACGCCATAAAATGCCGCGCCAGCTCGACCATGTCGGTCTCGCTGTCGTAGACCACGATCCCGCCGTGACCGAGGATCGCATCCCGCTTGGCAAATTCGTGGTAACAAATCGGAACGTCCAGTTCGGATTCCGGAAAGAGGCTGCCCAACGGGCCGCCGACCTGTACCGCCTTCAACGTGGCGCCTGGCGCCATCCCTCCTCCGAACCGATCGAGCACCTCTCGTAGGGTGGCTCCGAAAGGAATCTCGACCAGACCCGGCTGTTTCACACGCCCCCCGAGTTGCAGGACGGCCGTGCCGCGCGACTGTTCCGTTCCCAGCGATGCGTGCCACGCTCCCCCGGATGCCAGGATTGTCGGGATCGTGGCGAACGTCAACACGTTGCTCACGACGGTCGGACGGCGGTGCAGTCCGGAGACCGCCGGGTAAGGCGGCTTGACCTGGACCTCTCCGCGTTTCCCTTCCAGGGATTGCAGCAAGGCCGTCTCTTCCCCGCACACATAGGATCCGGCTCCGCGATAGACCTCGATCGTAAACGGGCGTGCATGGACCTCAAGCCGTCCGGCTTCGCGCGCGATCGCAATGGCCCGGGTGAGCGTGCGAGCGGCACCGGGATATTCGCGGCGACAATAGATGTAGCCGGCACCCGCACCGATCGCGGTGGCGCAGATCAACAGGCCTTCGATCAGCCGAAAGGGATCGCCTTCCATGATCATGCGATCGCAGTAGGTTCCCGCATCGCCTTCGTCGGCGTTGGCCACCACATATTTCACGTCCGAGGACGTGGATTGCGCCGCAGACCATTTGCGCCACACGGGGAAGGCAGCGCCACCTCGCCCCCGCAGTCCTGAAATGCGAATCTCGTCGATAATGGCCTCGGGCGAAATCGACCGCGCTCGATCGAGCCCGGCCCAACCCTGGTGAGCCTCATAGTCGCCGATCGAGAGCGGCCGCGTCAGTCCGAAATGTGAGAAGGTATATCGCTGCTGTTGGCTGAGGTACGGAATGGCAGAGACGGGAGTGGCTCCTTCACCGCCCAGAATTCTGTCGAGATCGTCCGGACCAACATTAAACCAGGCGATTCGTCCGTCGGGAGAATCGCGCTCCACCATCGGCTCCAAAAAGAAGGCTCCGCGCGAAGAGGTCCTGACAATGTCGATGTCCGGACGGTCGCGCCAGGCCGAGGCCACACGCTCCGCGCCGGCGGCCAGAGCCGACGTATCGTTGGGAATGTACAGCTTGACCATTGCTGGCGTAGGGTCAGCGACGTGCTCCGAGCAGGGCCGGGATGTCCTGAGGGGTCGCTCTCCCGTGCACCTCATCGTCCACCAGTACCGTTGGCGAGACGGCGCAATTGCCGACACAATACACCCGCTCCAACGTGAACTGGCCATCCGCGGTGGTCTCGCCGATCTCCACGCGGAGATGCGCTTGCAGCGCTCGAAGCACGCGCCCTGCATGGTTGGCCACGCACGATTCTCCGAGACAGACGCGAATCCGGTGACGTCCCGCCGGATGCATCCGCAGATCAGGATAAAACGAAAGCACGCCGATCACATCGGCCTCAGTGACGTCCAGACCTCGGGCGATTTCGCCTATCGCCGCATGGGGGACGAAACCCACGGCGGCTTGCACGGCGAGCGCACCGCGCAAAATATTGCCGTCCGCGCCGGAATGCTCGCCCCTCTTTCGGCATTCCATCACGATCTCTCGTATCGGCGGAGAGGGCTGAGTCATGGAGACAATTCCGGGAGACCCACATGGGAGCGCAACCGGTTGTAGTCGTATCCGACGAGATCGGTTCGACGCCGCGCCAGATCGTCGGCTTCCAGGTGTCCGATCAGCTCTTCCACCTTCGGGCGCATCTGGGGATTGGCCGCAGCATGGCGCGGAGTCTGGCCGGCAAGCGCGGGCGACGCGACATCGGGCCACGTCAGATAGACGGACTCCAAGAAGGCCCGTAACAGGTCTCGCTCTTCATCGGGCGTGACCGCGATCTGATACGACTCCGCGTGGGCGAGTTCTTCCTCGGTCACCCGTCGAGGGGGCGGCGCGGTCGTCTCTCCGCGAAAGTGCAACGCATAGCCGAAGGTGGAGGCCAATTGGTGTTTGAGATTTTCGAGTCGATCCGGCGCATCGCATTCCACGATCAACTGCACCGGCGTGACGGTGATCCGGGCGACCAGCGACGGGGTGCGGAACACCCAGGTCCTCGCGGGCGGTCTCCCGTCCTTTTTCTTGTCGCCCCTCTCGCCGGTGCGGTCTTGAACCGCATCGAATCCCTTCAACTCGGCCATGCCGTCGCACAGGAATCGAAACTCATGGTGCTCGTAGAGCGCCATCGCATAGAGGAACGGTTGGCCCTCCGAAGTGACGTACCGGATCTGGACCACGGCCTCGACCAGCGCGTCATATCTGGCCTGGGCGTAGCCCCAGAGCAAGACCTGTCCGTATCGTTTCGCGAACTCGGCCCATTCGCCGAGCGCGAAGGAACCCGATTGCATCTCGATCGTGCGCCTGGTCTCTTGAACCGACTCGATCAGGCTCCGGCCATCGGCGGCCGACAGCCGGAGCGCACAGCCGGCCATGACAAACTGTTCCTTCTGACCCGCTTGGTCTCGAACCAGGCGGGTCAGCAGGACCTCGCCCACGGGAATGGTTTTCAGTATGGCGCTCCCCACGACCGTCCACTCCCGCCGATCTCCCAACGAGCGGAGCAGGAGTCGCACGGTCGAATCGATGGCTTCAACCTGCACGATTTCGAGGAGATCGACGAAGGAGTGTTTCAGCGGGTCCAGCCAGACCCGCTCCTCCTCAGGGATATGCTCCGTGACCACATCCCGCAATTGTTCGATCAGCGTCAACTGACCGTCTTGCGGATAGTAGTCGGCATAGAGAGAGAGGTTCGCGAGCTGCACCTCCTGCGGTAAGGGAGCCAGCACCGAACCTTCGCGGCGCTGCACGTAGGGGCGAAGCGCCTCGTTCAGAGCCAGTTCCCGCTGGAGCCCGAATCCAGGCGCCCGTGCCAGGACATCGAGCCGGCTTAACAAGGCGTCCAACGAACCGGGAACCTCGGTCCAGACTCCCGCCGTCAACTCACTCGCGAGCTTCATGGATTTCTTCCATCACGCTCGTCTCGGCCTCCAGCCAATCTTCTAGCGCATAGCCTTCCCGGCGACCACGCTGCTCCCAGAGTTCGTGGGCCTTGCTACTGATCCGCTCCCACATTCCCTCCGGCAGCTCGATGGGCTGAGTCCCAGTGAGACCTGCCTTCGTGCCAGAGGTCTCGGCCGCCTTCTTGACCACCTTTTTGCTTGTCGTCTTGACCTCGGGGCTCATATGTCCTCCCTCGTCATCTACGCCGGTCGAGATTGATTCAAGACTCGCGCGCGAAGCGGCGCGCAATACCTACGACGATGCGTTCCTGAATTTCGGACTGCGGACCGTAAACACGGGACAATCGGCGTGACGGATGACCGATTCGGCCACACTCCCGAAGCGGATTTGAGACCATCCGCGCCGGCCGTGCGTGCCCATGACGATGGCGTCGCTGCCTCGCTCGTGCGCGACAAGCTGGATCACATCGCCCGGGACGCCGGAGCGCACGTCATGACGTGCGCTCAGCCCTCTCCCGGTGAACAACCCGGCCAACTGGGCGATTGATTCCTCGCATTGTTTGCGAAAGGCCGGTCCGGTCAGGGCGTGCCTCAGGGTAAAATCCAGGCCATAGGCGACCGGTTCCGCGACATGCAGCAGCGTGACCTCGCTCCCGAATCGGTCGGCCAATTGCACGGCATATTCGACCGCCGACCGCCCGCAATCGCTGAAATCCACCGCGACCAGCAGTTTGGTCAATCCTCTTTCGGTTGCCCCTTTCACGGCGGAAGCCGACTCGCGGCCAGCCGCGCTCGCCCCCCGGACGGTCACGACCGGACAGGGAGCTCCTCGCACGACCCGTTCGGCCGTACTCCCGATCAGCACATATTCGAATCCGGTTCGTCCATGGGTCCCCACTACCACAAGGTCGTGGCGAGACCGCTCGGCCAAGGCGATGATTTCCCGGCTGGGCGTGCCGACGGATTCGTGCCATTCCATCTTGATGCCGGCAGCCTCGGCCCGTTGGGCCAGCGCGGCGCCTTGTTCCCTAATCTCGCGCCGGCGGTCTTCGAGATACCGGCGGTTGACGTCGTATTCCAGGTCCTGTCCCGGTTCGAATTCCAACACCGACAGGGCAGCCACTCGCGCGTCATAGGCCGTCGCCATCATCAGCGCGAACGATTCCGCTTCCCTGGCAGAGGCGGACCCATCCGTGGCCAGAAGAATGTTCGAGACCGCCGATCCGATCGTCTTCGCGCTCATCAGGCGTCTCCTTCCGCTCTCGCTACACGGCGCCGACCGACATGAGCAGGATTTCCCCCTTCATGTCGGGATGGATGGAACACCTGAACTCGTACTGGCCGGGCCGCTGAAGGGTAAAGTGGATGGTTGCGCTGCGGCCGCCGTCGAGGAACACGCCGCCCACCGTGGAGCCATACGCGATCACGCCGTTATGCTCGATCTGAGTCTGGGTATTCTGAAAAATGGCCGACCCGAAGTCGTGACGGATCGCATCCTCGTTCTTGACGACGATCCTCACGGGACTATTGAGAGCCAGCGGGGCCTGCTTCGCGATGAACGTATTGTTTCGGATCACGACTTCCATGATTTGTTCGGACTGCGCATCGGATTGACCGCGCTCTCCCCCGACCCCGATGAACAGAGCCAACCCCACCATCCCTCCGACAACCGAACGCCACCATCTGCTCTCCATAATTGCTCCTTTGACGAATGTTTATACCCCGGCTTTTGATGAGCGGTTGACCGGTCGGCCGGGCAACGGAACCGTCAATACCGGACAGCCGGCCGTGCGGACGACCTTTTCCGCTGTGCTGCCGAAGAAGATCTTCTCCACGCTCCCGACCGATCCTCCGTAGCTCCCCATGACCACCAACCCCACCTGCTCGCTGCGGGCTACCTTGGCGATCTCGACGAACGGCACCCCTTCCGCCAGGAGCCGGCGAATCGCCACCCCCTTCGCCTCTTCCATCGTCAGGAAACGCCGCGCATCCAGCCGCACATGGTGGCGGAGGCGCTTGATCTGTATCTTTTCCTCCGACGGTGGAGCCAAGCCCAGCCGGTTGAGCATGCGCAGGGATTTGGTGTCGATGACGTGCAACAACAGCACCTCGGCCTGGTAGAGGCGTGCCAGAGACAATCCAAGCCGGAACGCTTCCTCCGAACAAGGAGAGAAATCGACCGGGATGAGAATCCGTTCAAAGTGCCGTTCCGCCATCAACTCAGCCTTTCGTTCATCGTCCTCTCCTGCTCCGAAAGCGTTGAGCAATCACAATGCCATCGGTCAAGTTCGAAAGTAAATCGGCCTTTTAGCGAAAATCGATACGATTCGGCTTCTGGGTCTCCGCTTCCATGGAGGATCAGGTGGTGTCCTGCTACAGAATCAGATCGGCCTCTGTAGCGGAAGGCTACAACCGGTCCGGCTGAACGCACCAGCGAGACTCCCCGATCGCCGACAGCAGCACGGTTGCCCAACCAAGACCGGCGACGGGAAAAGGCACCGGTCTTGCTCTCTCAACCGATGGCCGGCATGAGTCTTGGTGTAGATCATGACAGGACCTCCGCTGGGAGAGTTTGCAGCATGAGTCGAGCGCAATGGTTTCTGTTCGGGGCGGTCGTGATCGGTCTGGCCGTGTTCGTCTATCTGATGTTCTTCTGTCCCACTGAATGCCATTAACCGCCTGCTCGATGACGTGGAGGCATCATGCGGATCATCCTGGCTATAGACGGATCGGATCAATCCCATGCCGCGACCCAAGCGCTGGCCCATCTGTCCAGGGCCGAAGAGGTCACGATCGTGCACGTGCTGGATGTACCGACCCCAGCCTTTCCCATGATGGCGTCGGAAGCTTCGCAAGCGCTCTTCACCAGAGTGCTGAAAGCGATGCGGGAGGAGGGTGAGCGCTTACTCGCGACCGCGACCGCCAGCCTTCCGATGGATGTGGGGCCCAATTCGACGAAGCTGGAAACCGGCAAGGTCGCCGATGTGATCTTAGCTCTGGCAGCCGAGATTCGGCCCGACCTGATCGTACTTGGAAGTCGAGGCCTCAACCCCTTGAAGGAACTCCTGCTCGGCAGCGTGTCCCATCGGATCGTCGCCCATGCCCCCTGTTCCGTGCTCGTGGTCAATCGTCCCGTCCGAACCTGCGAGCAGGTCCTGCTGGCGATTGAAGGAAAATGGGACAGCGAAGCCGCGATCAGATGGCTTGAGACCAAACCTTTCCGCACCATGCCGGAGATCCAGGTGCTGACCGTGCTGCCGTTTTCTCCACCGCCCTGGCCGGCCGGCGCCGCCGTCAGCAAAGCCATGGAGCAGGAGGTGGTCGAACGAGCCTCTTGGTTCTTAGAGGACCTGGTGCAGCGGGTCACGGCCATGGGGTATCCAGCCAAGCCGCTTGTCGTGATTGGCTCTCCTGCCGTCGCCATCATGGAACAGATCCAGAAGGTCAAGCCGGACCTGTTGTTGATCGGCTGCCGGCAACGGGAGGGGTTGACCCGTTTCGTGCTCGGCAGCGTTTCTCATACGCTGCTGCACCGTTCTCCCTGCCCGGTGCTCTTGTTCCACTGACGAGCACCAGGGCTGGGTGCTCGGCGCTGAGCGCTGAGATCGCCCACCGAACGTGCGGAGCGTTGAGTGCTGCGGTCATGTACCCATCTCGGTCCTGCACGGCCGCGTCATTCCTGACAATAGCGATTGACCAGGGCGGGATCGAACCGCTCGGCCGCCAGCACGTTCTGCACAAAGCGGAAGATGCTGCGTCGCACCGCAAGCGTGAGATTCGGATACCAGAGCGGGCTCGCAATCACGAGGCCACGAAAGGCGAAGAAGGGCGCCGTCGCTCCGAGGATGTGCCGGTCCCGGCTCGCCTCCAGATAGGTGTCCCAGAAGTGCCGAAACAGCACCTCGAACGGGCCGTCCAATTTTCCAAACCGCTGCAGCGAGAAGAAGAGGTAGTTGATCGACATGGAGGTGAGATCATCCGCCGGTTCGCCCCATTCGCCCCGTGAGCGATCCAGCACGCTGAAGTCGGTACCGGCGCGGAACAGCACATTCCAGGGATGAAAGTCTCCATGCACCTGGGCCAGTCGCGAGGCACTCGATCGAAGTTGCCAGCGCCACCGATTGCAGGACTCCTCGATCGAACGGAGCAGACTGTCGTTGATAAACCGGTAGCGATTCGGATAACTGTCGGTGAGACCCATGATGCACTCGCCATGGCCGATCAATTCGCGTAGCCGACGCCGATACAGGCCCGGGTCGCGGCGTTTCACTCGATGGATGGAGACCAGATACCGGGCCATGGCTCCGGCTCGCTCGCGATCCAGCGTCCGCAGCCGGCCGCCGGCCATCAGCCGCTCGAAATCGACGTGATAGCTCTCCCCCTTGGCCCATTCGATCACCACGAAGAATTCGCGAGCTCGGGCCACCGAAAAGAGCGATCCATCGCGCGCAAAGGCTCCGACATCCACCGCCTTCACATGCCGAGGGAGCTTGCCGTAGGTGTCATAATCCATCAACATGGCCTGCGCCCGGTCGGCGGGATGCTCATGGCCGAAGGGTCCGGGGCTCATCGTCGAGAGGACCACGCTTCGAACCTGGTCGCCGGTGCGAAAGGTCGCGCGGATCGGCTTGCCATAGCCGAAGCCCTTCAAATCCGACTCCGACGATTCCTGGCCGATCCTTCCATAGGACAACAGCTCGGTATCCGCACCGAACCGCTGCCGCAAGTACTGCTCAAGATTGCGTTTCTTCAACGTCGGCATGTCCATTCCTTTCGCAAGTCACCGGTTGTACGGACGATCCAGAAGAATGACGCATTGGGCTGCATGGATCGTCGATGAACTGTGGAAAAATGCGCCACGGGGCTATTGTTCCTTTGCCAGCGCCCACATCGGAGCGGTCCGTTTACGCCAATTCGTGGCGAGACCGGCCAAGGGCACAGGCCTTGCTGTGACCAGAACCGTGCCTCACCGGTGGAGGAGAGAAGGAGACCATCATGGATCTTGAAATTCAAAGCCGCAACGTCGCCATGACGCCACGATGGAAAACCGAGATCGAAGCGCGGATGGCGGACCTTCAACAAGGTCACGAGGATATGTTGCATGCCCGGGTCAGCCTGATCAAGAACCGACACCATAAAAAATTAAAGAATGTCGCCGAGGCGACGGTGGTCATCACGCTCCCGCGACGGCAGGTGGTCACGGCGCGCAAGGAGGACAAGACCTTCGAAGAAGCCATCCGGGCCGCCTTTGCCGCGGTTCAGATCGAGTTGCAGAAGTTTCGCGACAAGCGGACCAACAAAGTTCTGCGCCTACCGCCCCTGCCGCCGGCGCGCGGCGTGGTCTGCAAGCTCTTTCCCAAGTCCGGTTACGGATTCATTCTCCAGGAAGGCGGCGGGGAGGTCTATTTTCATCGGAACTCCCTACGTGGTTTGGCCTTTGACGAGCTGGAAGACGGCACGGAAGTCCTCTTCAACGTCGGGCAGGGGGAGAAGGGGCCGCAAGCAACCACGGTTCAGCCTATCTCCCCTCTTTCTCATGCCTAAGGATCGCTCACGCGACGCGACTGCCGCACGCGGACCGGCGCCGATGGATAAATTCAAACTGCCGACCACCTTGCTCGCTCCGGTCATTGACCCGGAGGAGCTGGGCTTTGAACAGACGGGCGAGTTGACGCCGCTCGACGAGACGATCGGGCAGGAGCGAGCGGTCGAGGCCCTGGAGTTCGGGCTCCACATGAAGAGTCCCGGCTTCAATCTCTATGTCGCCGGCCCGGCCGGCACCGGCAAGGCCTCCTTGGTGCGTCGCATGGTCCAGCGAATGGCGCGAGAGGAGCCGCCGCCGCCGGACTGGTGCTATGTGAACAATTTCCAGGATCCGTCCCAACCGACCAAACTGCGCCTACCTCCCGGACAGGGTCGTGTCTTTTCCCACGCCATGGCGGTCTTCGTCCAAAGCCTCCGCCGCGACATCCCCGCAACCTTTGAAAGCAAGCCCTACCTGGACGCCAAGGCCAAGATCCAAGACGAAACAGAAGCGAAAAAGAAGGCGTTGTTCCGGGAGCTGCACGAATTCGGCCGCGAGCATGGGTTCGGCTTCGAGGAGCTGCCGATGGGCTTCGGGCTGGTCCCGTTGAAATCCGGCCACCCCATGACCGAGGAAGAAGTCGAGCAGTTGTCGGATCAGGAGCGGCGTTCCCTCAACGAACAGCGCAAGGCGATTGAAAGCGAAATACGCGAGTTTCAAATCCGCATCCATGCGCTTGACCAGGAGGCGGAGCGTCGGCTGTTGGATTTGGATCGGAAGGTCGTGCAGACGGTCATGGAAGACCGCTTTGCGGCGGTGCGGCAGCCCTATCAAACCATGCCGGATATCGGTGCCTATCTTGACCGCGTGCACGAAGACGTGGTGGCGCGTTATCGAGACTTCCTGCCGAAGGAAAAGCCGGCGTTGCCCTTCCTCGCTCTTGACGGATCCTCGGCCAGAGCCGACCTGACTCGCTACCAGGTCAACGTGCTGGTGGAACATGGCTTGGATCAGGGCGCTCCCGTGGTAGACGAATCGCATCCGACCTACGCCAATCTGGTCGGCAAGATCGAGCGGAAGGCCCACATGGGCGTCATGTACACGGACTTCACGGAGATCAAGGCCGGCGCGCTGTTACAGGCCAGCGGCGGCTATCTAATCCTGAACACCGTCGATCTGCTGCGGCAGCCGTTTTCCTGGGATGCGTTGAAGCGGATCCTGAAGACCGGTCAGGTCACGATCGAGGACGCGAGCGAATTTTTCGGCTTCTCGACCATCGGCCTTAAGCCGGAACCGATTCCCATCGACGTGAAGGTCATTCTCGTGGGCCCACCGATCATCTACCATCTCTTGCAGGCCTACGAAGAGGATTTTCACAAGATTTTCAAGGTCAAGGCCGATTTCGACGTGGATATCGAGCGGAGCGAGCAACAGGACCGTCAATATGCCCGCTTCATCGCTCGGATCTGCTGCGACGAGCGCCTTCCTCACTTCAGCAAGGAGGCGGTCGCCGCCGTCATCCGCCAGGGATTCCGCTTGGCCGAGCGGCACGACCGCCTGTCCCTGCGGTTCAGTCTCCTCTCAGACCTGATCCGCGAGGCTGGGTTTTGGGCGCAGCGGGAGGGTCGCCGGTTGGTGACCGACGTCGATGTCGAAGCCGCAATCGATCACAAGCGGCGTCGTTCCAGTCTCGCAGAACAATGGATCCAGGACGAGATTCGCGAAGGCACGCTGCTGGTAGACGTGGACGGCGATGTTGTGGGTCAGGTCAACGGGCTTTCCGTACACCTGCTGGGCGACTATTCATTCGGGCGCCCCTGCCGGATCACGGCCCGCGTGTCTGTCGGGACCAAAGGCATCATCGACATCCAGCGGGAAGCCGAACTGGCCGGCCACGTGCACAGCAAGGGCGTGCTCACGCTCGCCGGCTATCTGGCCGGCAAATTTGCCGGCACCCACCCCTTCGCGCTCAACGCAACCTTGACCTTCGAACAGACCTACTCCGAAGTCGAAGGCGACAGCGCAGCGGCGGCCGAATTGATCGCCATCCTGTCGAGCCTGGCCGAGGTGCCGGTGAAGCAATCATTCGCCATCACCGGCTCGGTGAATCAATTAGGAGAGATCCAGCCGATCGGCGGAGTCAACGAAAAGATCGAGGGCTTCTTCGAGACTTGCCGGCGGCGCGGATTGACCGGGCGGCAAGGGGTCATCATTCCCGCCCGCAACATCAAGCACCTGGCGCTCCGACCGGAGGTCGTAAGGGCCGTCGAAGCGGGGACTTTCGCCGTCTATGGCGTCAACAGCGTGGAAGAAGCGGTAGAGCTGATGACGGGCCTCGCCGCCGGAGAACGGGATCAGGAAGGGTTCTATCAGGAGGACAGCCTGTTCGGTCGCGTCGATCTGCGGATGGAAGAACTGGCTCAGATCGTCGCAAGCTGGGGCGAGATGGTTGCCAAGACCGGTTCAGAGCCGGTTGAATCCGGAAAGGAATCCTCCCGTCCTGCTCCGTCCGTCCGACACCGATCGAGCTATCGCCACTCCACGCCACTCCCGGAGTGATCACTATGCCGATGTACGACTACAAATGCCTGGACTGTGGAAAGGAATCCCTGATCGCCTTGACCCTGAAGGATCATGAGGCGAAGAGCGCGATCTGCACCCATTGCGGGAGCAAGCGCCTCGAACAGATCATCACTTCGTTCATGGCCAAGACCACGAAGAAGAGCTGAGA
>JANRMO010000033.1:0-42134 GCA_040981105.1 Nitrospiraceae bacterium | reverse complement strand
CCTGACCCGGCTCAAGATGAAAGCTCTTGAGCTTCTTGCCCGTGACTTCCTTGCCCTGCCCTTCCATCTTGACCGTGATGCCCTCGAACAGACGCGACGCAAATCCATGCGTGACCGAGTCCTCGTTACGAACGGTGATTTTCATCAGCGACCCCGCCATCGCCGTCCCCTTCAACAGCTCATACCCATGATCCCGGTCTTTAATCACAATGGTCAACTCTGGGACCGGAGGGGCCATCCCGGGCGCCTGGGCATTGGCACTGCCGATTCCGATTCCCGACAGCGACAGGGTAACCAGCGCGAGGGGAACCGCCAACATGGCCTTATGGCATCCTCTCATTCTCATGGGGCTTCTCCTTCCTCTCCGGATGCTCGCTGCAGCCGCTCATTGTACAAGCGACTCTCGCGTTCCTTCTTCGCTGCTTCAACCATGCATTCCCGCACGCCTCGTCCCCATCCCTCACCTCCTTCTCGACGACGAATACTTCGCCCGGCCGCCGCTCCCCCTTTCTCCCCTGCTCGACAGGTCCGAGCACGTCTACGAGCCGGTTGATCCATGCTCAAAGAATAGTCGGACGATCATCTGCCGGCAATGAGACGGGCGCATCATTTTCGGAATGAGTCGGTCACACCAGGACGCATTGCGAGTTGCAATAAAATATGATGCCAGCAGAAGCATACCGAGACAGAGATCCGCATCGTTCTGACGGCAGCTCTCGAGATCGGGGAAGGGCCACGATCCGCGAACGGTTGATCGCGGGCGATTAGCAGGCTGCGGAAAAACCCTCCGTTCATCCTTCGAGAGCCTCAGGACGAACGGAGCAGTCATTGAATATACTGGTGTTTTCCGATCGTGCTGAGCCTGTCGAAGCACACAAATCGCGTTTTTCCGCAGCCTGTTAGGATGTATTTTCCTGTATAATCTGGCAACAATCCGAACGCGATGCCGGGAGGACGCATGGATCGCTCGGTCATGACGATGCTGTCGAGAACCGCCGACGGCGCCATGCTGGTGAATGAAGAGGGCATTGTGATTCAGTGGAACAAGGCCGCCGAGCGATTGTTAGGATTTCGCGCTCAGGAGGTCATTGGCCGTCCCTGCCGTGAGGTTCTGTGTGGGGAAACATTGGGCGGCCAACCGCTGTGTTCTCCCTCCTGTGCGATCGGCAGCAAGCTCGCCGGCGGCGGCGGGGTTCGAAACTATGACATGCAGACTCATGCAAAGTCCGGCCGTGTCGTCTGGGTCAACATCAGTTCCCTTCCCGTTCCCTCTCGAAAGAAGGGGCGGTTCCTGGCGATGCATCTCTTCCGAGACATCAGCAAGCAAATCAAGGCGCTGCGACTGGCCGAGGAACTCCACGCTCTCCTGTCGACGCCTGGGGCCAAGGCGGTGTCTGAAACGACACAGAAACGACCTGTATCACGGAAGGCCGATGCGCTGCCGGCTGTTTCGAGCGCGTTACCGCTGAGCGAACGAGAAAAGGAGGTGCTGCGCCTCCTGGCGGTTGGGAAAACGTCCAAAGAAATTGCCGACACGCTCTATATCAGCTCAGTGACCGTACGGAACCACATTCAGCACATTCTCGAAAAACTCGGAGCGCATAGCCGGCTCCAGGCCCTCGCGATCGCGTTTCCTCCCGGTAGATCCGCACCGCAAGGGTAAGCATCGCCCAATTGTCTTGGCAAATCGCGAGCAGGACGAAAGCCAAATTCCCTCCTTCCGACTCCTGTGCGCCACAGAACGGTTGATCAGTCTGGTTTTGTACCTGAACTCTCCTGAAAGGAGTCGGTCCGCCACGTGTCGGGCATGTCTCTCGGTGGTTGACCCGCTCCACGGGGCGGTGGAACGACAACGGCGTATCTAGCGGGTGCGCAAGGTCGAGGTATCCGACGAGAAGGCCTGATCGTGAGTGCATTGGTGAGAATCACTCACCAATGCAATGATGTGTTCATCCTATTGTCCAGAGGGAGGCGAATGGTTAACCATAGCTTATGGGCACAGAACCCCGGTCAGGGTCGTCACCGCGATGCCGAGGAGGAGATGGAGAGGGCGTCAGGCCCATGATGCGCCAGAGCCCACTCCCGCTGCTGCATCGGTGGGTGGCGGCAGCCCTGTTCGGTATTTTGTTTCTCTGGAGCCCGGCCAGTGCTGCGGAGTTTCACTTCGTGGTGCAGGAGATCGGCGACAAGCGCGCCCTGTGGGTGCCGCAAGAGGTGGTGATTCACCGGAGCACGGAGATGCAAGACGGGCTGGTGTTCGTGCTGGACAATCCGACGGATCGTACCCATGCGTTCGCCGGCTATGGACTGTTCGAAGAAAT
The DNA here is from genome assembly GCA_040981105.1 of Nitrospiraceae bacterium. Taxonomy (GTDB): domain Bacteria; phylum Nitrospirota; class Nitrospiria; order Nitrospirales; family Nitrospiraceae; genus Nitrospira_G. Next base: position 39,813 of record JANRMO010000033.1, on the reverse strand, counting down.
CATGGGTGCGGGCGGAGAAATCACGAGGAAACCGCTGCGGGTCAATGTCACACCGGAAGATACGGTGAGGGTACAGATCAGCACGGTGCAGTTTTCAACGCTAGGCGGGGCGATCGACGACTTGAAAGGCGAGGAGCAGTTCCCATTCTTTTGTCCGCTCCATAAGGGAAATGCCCATCTGGGAGGAACGATCCGGGTGCTTCCGTAGCTGCCGGCCGCCGGCGTCGGCTTGTCGGTAGAGAAGCGGACTGCATGCCGACAGAAGGAGCAAATCGGGTTATGAGAACGTTCGTCGCGCGATGGTCCTTGCTCGGGACGTTGACCGTCTGGGCAGGCCTTCTCCTTGCTGCCGACCCACATGATGCCCGTGGCGGGGAGTTCCACTTCACGGTCATGGACTTGCCGGACAACACTGCGGCCTGGCTTCCCGAACAGGTGGTCATTCACCGGGACACGGATTTGAACGGAGGAGTGAGCTTCATCCTGGAGAACCCCACCGCTCGTACGCACGTGTTTTTCGTCGAGGGCCTTGAGGAACAGATAGTCCATGAGAATGGGTCGGTTGATGCGAGGCCCTTGCGGGTCACGATAGCCCCGGAGGAAACCATTCGAGTCGTGCTCGGCACGGAGCAATTCCAAGTCGTTCCTTTAGGACAAGGAGCAGAGTTTCGATTCTTCTGCCCCTTGCATCGAGGGGACAGTGATCCAGGCGGAACGATTCGGATCGTCCATCTTGGCGGGACCATTCAGATAATCAAGTAGTCGAAGATGTAGGCTTCACGCGATGCGGGGGAAACGGGTCCACCGGGTCACCGCCCCTTACGCTCTCCATCCGGCAACCTTCAGACTCCGCCGGCTCACCCGCAAGACCATGCGCGCCGCCCGGTGGCGCCAAGAAGCCGCTTCCTCCTATAATGGGCCGGCGCCGATCGCGTCGGCGCGCAACGTGGTGCATCGGCCACGATGTCCATGCAGGAAGCCCATCCCATAATCGAACAGTATCAGGCCCTCCTGGAGGTGTCCGAGGCGATCGCCCGCCATCCGGATCTCCCCGCGCTGTTGAAGGACCTGGCGCAACGCCTGCCCCGCATCATTCCGGTGAATTTCGTCGCATTGTCGCTCTACGATCCGGAACGGGGGGTGATGCGCCTCCATAGTCTGGAGGCCAATGTGCCGGCCGACATCATCGGCGGGCAGGAGCACGCACTGGACGCGACACCGGCCGGACTGGTCTGGGAGACGCAGCAGCCGCTGTTCATTCGAGAGCTGTCGGACGAGCGCCGGTGGCCGATGGTTATCGCGCTCATGCAAGAAGACGGCATACGATCCTGTTGCCTCCTGCCGTTGACCAGCCCAACACGGAGGCTTGGCGTGCTGGAGTTCGCCAGTCTCCAGACCGACGCCTATGGAAAGACCGATCTGGACCTCTTGCAGCAGGTGGCACGGCAAGTGGCCGTGGCGGTGGATAACGTGCTCAACCGGGAGGCCGCCTCGGCGTCCCGGCTTGATGTCGAACGGCAGCGAGACCGGTTCGGCCTCCTGCTCCGGATGACCAACGCGATGGTCTCCAAACTGGAGCTGCGCGAGCTGTTCAGCGCGGTGAGTCTCTCCCTACGCGAGATCGTCCCGCAGGAGTATGCGAGCCTGGTGCTCTACGACGGGGAGCAGGACCGCTTACGCCTCCACGCGTTGGATTTTCCGGACAACGATGGTGTGCTCGTTGAGGGCCTGACAGCCGGCACGACCGGCTCACCCGCCGCGGTCGCCCTGCGCACCAAGCGTCCTGTGGTCGTAGGGGAGGAGAAGCTCGCGACGTTCGGACACGACGTGGTCCGGTTGCTCGTCGGAAAGGGCTTCAAGTCGATCTGCTCTCTTCCGCTTCTATCCCGGGACCGCGCCATCGGGTGTCTGAACTTGGCGAGTCGCCGAGCAGAGGCCTTTTCCGAATCCGACGTCGACTTCCTCAGTCAGGTCGCCGGCCAGGTTGCGCTGGCTGTGGAGAACGCCCTCGCCTATCAGGAGATTACGAAACTGAAGGACCGGCTGGCGAAGGAGAAGCTCTACCTCGAAGAGGAAATTCAGACCGCCTACAACTTCGACGAGGTCGTCGGTGACAGCAAGCCCCTGAAACGGCTGCTCAAGCAGGTGCAAACGGTCGCGCCGACCGATTCCACGGTCTTGATTCTCGGCGAAACCGGGAGCGGCAAGGAATTGATCGCCCGCGCGCTGCACAATCTCGGCGAACGGAAGGACCGGACATTCGTCAAGCTCAACTGCGCCGCCATCCCGACCGGTCTTTTGGAAAGCGAGCTGTTCGGACACGAGAAGGGGGCCTTTACCGGAGCCATCAGCACCAAGATCGGGCGCTTCGAGCTGGCGGACCGTGGAACGATCTTCCTCGACGAGGTGGGAGAAATCCCGTTGGAGTTGCAAGTCAAACTCTTGCGGGTGTTGCAGGAGCAGGAGTTCGAGCGGCTGGGCAGCACCCGGACGATCAGAGTGGATGTGCGCGTCGTCGCCGCCACCAACCGCGACCTGGCGAAGATGGTCGAGGAGCAGCAGTTTCGGAGCGATCTCTACTATCGGCTGAACGTCTTTCCGGTCACCGTGCCGCCGCTCCGGGAGCGAGTCGAGGACATTCCCATACTCGTCCGCCACTTCGTCCAGAAGTTCGGCATGAGGATGAAAAAGCGGATCGAGACGATTCCAGCCGAGGCGATGAAGACGCTTCAGCGCTATTCGTGGCCCGGCAACATCCGAGAGCTGGAGAATTTCATTGAGAGGGCCGTCATTCTCACCGCGGGAGCGGACCTGTTCGTACCCATCTCGGAATTGAAACCCCACCAGCCTGCCTCCGGTAACGGCGCCCCCACCACGCTGGAGGAGGCGGAACGGGAGCACATCCTCAAGGCTCTACGCGATACCAATTGGACGATCGGCGGCGCGGCCGGTGCGGCGGCCCGCCTCGGCATGAAGCGCACCACTCTCCAATCCAAAATGCAGAAGCTGGGGATCACGCGGCCGCGGTAGCAGGGTCAACCTCTAAATCATTCAATTGACTGCTCAAAACCGATGGGGTGGAGGCAGCCGAGCGCGCTGAGCAGGATCGGTCCCCGTTTGTTGTGTTGAGGTTCATCAAACCGAAGTGGCGGCGAGAGGTTGCACCTCCCTCTTCAAGCACTCCAAAATCTGCCGCAGTGGTCGCTCGCACGGCAGGGTTCGAGTTTCATAGCAGACCCAACCCGCCTTGTTTATGAACGCTGCTCCTGCAGCCGCCTGCCTGCCGAGGGGCAGGCCGATACCCCGCGGGGCACCCACGGCTCGGCCAGTTGCAGCGGGCCCAAGCGACAGGTGGAACGTGACGAACCGTCATGAATACTGCGGGCTCGCGTCTTGAACCCACACCCTCTTCATTTTTCACCCCTCAACCACGTCGGAATGAAATCCAGGTTCCGCGCTCCTTTCCTGTCGCGCTTCCACGCCTCTTAGGCGATCCGGATCCGCCTGGTGATCTGTCCGTTGCTCTCCCAGTAGGTGTGTTTCTTCGTCAAGTACGGATCATCCGCGGCGGGCTGGACGTTGCCGAGCCGATCCACGGCCCGTGATGTGATGGTATGTTCGCCATGTGTGATGCCGGTCCAGTTGAGAGTCCAAAACTTCCAGGCGAAGTCTTGCTCGTCGCCGCGCGTGATAGTGGCGGGAAGCCAAGGTCCGTTATCCACCCGGACTTCGACACGGTCGATCGGTCCTCCCCAGGCCGCGCCCTCGATCTGATAATGGCCGCCTCGAAGGACGACCCGCGCCGTCACGGACTTGACGCGCGCCGGCCCCACGACTTTTTGCGTCCAGACCGTTTTCCCGTCGGGGCGTCCCTCCTCACGAATCGTCACATAGTCGCGCGTCATGAACCGGCCGGCCCACCGCCTGTCCGTGACCTCGACTCGTGACAGCCACTTCACGTTCGCCACTCCGTACCAGCCCGGCACGATGAGCCGGACCGGAAAACCGTGCTCTTGCGGCAGCGGTTCGCCATTCATTTCGTAGCACAGCAGCACGTCTGGGCGCAGGGCGTCAGGCACCGACAGGCTGCGGCTGAACTCCTGGCGCATCTTGACGTTCCGCACCTCCTCCTCTCCCGCATCCGCGCCGAAGAAGATGACCTCCAGACCCTCCGGCTTCAGACCGGCCTCCTGCAGCAGCGGCGCAAGCGGCGTCCCAGCCCATTTGGCGGTGCCGATGCCGCCGGTGAACCACTCGAATCCGTGATTGCCTGCACATTCGAGAGTGAAGACGACTTCCTGCCGCGGACGCCGTTTCAACTCAGCAAGGGAGAAGGTCTTGGGATTTCTTACCAGGCCGGTCAGCTCGAGCTTGTACTCTTCCGGCCGGATCACCGGACGGTTGTAATGGCTCACGGTGAAGAACTGATCATTCGGCGTGATCCACTGGGTCAACTGCTGCCAGTCCAGCCGGTTCAGGTCCCCGTACGCTTTGACAGCCGCGTCCGGCGGAGCGGGCGGCCGGTCCAGAAACGGGATGATTTCTCCGTCATCCGCCGCACCGGCCATCCGCGCAAACAGTGGAGAATCGATCATCGCCAATAGGGCCAGCGCTGAGCCTCCTCTGACGAGAAAGTCCCGCCTGGACAGACCGGCTCTCTCCTGCATGCCGGCGTCGTTCATCCGTGTATTCGATGGTGTCATGGTGTCCCTCCTCTAGTTCGGCGCTGTTGTCAGCGTCGGTTACGCCCGAATGCCGATCACTTCGAGATATTCCGCGAAGACCGTCGTCGTGTCGCGTCCGCCCCGGTTTTGTGAAGCCCAGAGTTCGCCCAGTTCCCTGTGGAGCCGGTCCTGATCGTCGGCATCGATCGCGGCGAACGCCTGGTTGGTCGGTCCATAGTAGAGGCGGAAGAGCTCGACCACTTCCGCGGGGGGGAACGGATAGCTGAACGTGTAGGTCCGCCTGGTCATCTGCAGGTCGGATAATCCCTTTCCGAGTCGCTCTCGAACCGTGTGCGGATCACCCCACAAAGTGGGCGACGGCATACCGGGCGGCGCGATGAATTTCGAGACGGCCTTGAACATCTGGCCGACGAAACCCTGCGGCGTCCAATTCGCCATCGCAATGGTGCCACCCGGCACACAGACGCGCAGCAGTTCCTTCGCGACGAGTTCAGGCCGTGGCGCGAACATGGCGCCGATGAGGCTCGCCACGACATCGAAGCTCGCGTCCTCGAATGGGAGCGCCTCCGCATCGGCTTCTTCGAAGTGAGCCGTCAATCCTTCGGCTCTTGCGCGCGTCCTTGCCCGCTCCACCAAATTGCCGGCGATATCCACGCCGGTGACGGCCACCCCGTCCTTGGCTGCCATGAGCGCGAGTTGACCGGAGCCGCAACCGATGTCCAGCAACCTGGATCCGGGGGCAATGGCGAGTCGTTCATAAAATTCTCGGGCGCTGCCTTCGAGGTAACGCGAGAACCGATCGTAATCCCCGGCCGTCCAGATCTGTTTCAGTCGAGCCTTGAGGCTGTTCGTTTCCGGGAGCGCCGCCTGGATAACCATAACGCTGCCTCCTTGAAGTGGGTGGTTGACACCGTGGCTCTGTATGCCGCGTCGTTTCCGCGTGTACTATACGAAATCGACCGTCCGGCGTCTTATCCGCGCGTCTGGCTCTCTTATCAGGAGGATGCTAAGCTGCGTGATCGTTTTGCCGAGCGTCCGGATCGTTTAGCAGACGTGTCCTGCCTGCCAGGGGCCCGCAATGGATGTGCTCTCCGAAGTGTTGAAGGCCGTGAAACTCGACGGGGCGCTGTTCTTCAATGGCGAATACTCCTCGCCATGGTGCATGCAGGAACCGGACTCCCCTACCATGGCGTCATATCTGTCCGCCCATTCCAGCCATGTGATTATTTTTCATCTCATTACCGAGGGGCGCGCCCATGCTCGCATCGGGCAGGATGGTCGTCCGACCTCCCTGGCGGCCGGAGACATCGTCATGTTTCCTCACGGTGACGCGCATCTGATGGGGAATGGTCCGCCAGTGACACCGGTCGACAGCTCCAAGCAACTCCAATTGGCCCTTGCCGATCGACGGTTGCTGTCACAATGTGGCGGAGGCGGAGAACTCACGAAACTGATCTGCGGCTACCTGACATTGGACCCCCAACTGAGTCGAGTGTTCTTGGCCGGGCTGCCTCCGATCGTCACGATCAATATCCGGGACAACGCATCGGGACAATGGTTGGAAGACACCCTTCGTTATTCGGTCAACCATCCCGGAGTCTCCGGCCCTGGCGGCGAGGCCGTGCTCGCTAAGTTGTCCGAAGCTTTGTTCATCGAAGCGCTGCGACGATACATCGCGCAACTTCCGGAGGAACAGACCGGATGGTTGGCCGGTGTCCGCGACCCGGAAGTCGGAAAAGCTCTGGCGCTCTTGCATCGGAAACCCGCTCATCCCTGGACGATTGCCTCACTCGCGAACGAGGTCGGCATCTCACGGTCCGTCTTGGCGGAGCGGTTTCAACGGTATCTCTCGGAGACGCCCATCGCCTACCTCACCCGATGGCGGCTCCGACTTGGCGCGCAACTGCTCACCTCCACGAGCCGTGGCGTGAGCGAGATCGCCGCTGAGGTTGGCTATGAATCAGAGCCGTCATTCAACCGTGCCTTCAAACGCGAGTTCGGCCTCCCGCCGGCTCGATTCCGCACCCAATCAAAATCGGCTCGCAGCCGAGGATCGTCGAATGATCGCCATATGGCGAAACGATAAAAGGAAAGCTGGTGCTGGACCTCAGACCGACTTGCGAGCATTGCAACAAAGCCCTGCCGCCCAACTCGACCGAGGCAAGAATCTGCTCTTATGAATGTACGTTCTGCGCCGCCTGTGTCGATCACGTGCTGGGCAATGTCTGCCCCAACTGTGGGGGTGGCTTCGTCCCTAGACCGATCAGACCGTCAAAGAACTGGAAGGGTGACAACTATCTTGGGAAGGACCCGGCAAGCACAACCGTCAAACACAGGCCGGTCGGCGCGGCGGAACACGCGAAGTTTTCAGCAAAGATCAGAACGATTCCGCCCGAGAATCGGTAGGACGGACTAGGCAAGCTCAGAAACTGTTCCCGTGATCGAAACTGCTAGCCCGCATTATTCACGAGAATGCGCGACGAAACCGTTGAGATGCCACGCGTTGGACCCATTGCATGTTCGACCCGTGGCTTGGAGCAAACCGCATTGGGTGCCCGGCATCGAATCGGGGTGTCCATTACTCTCCTGCAGTGGGCGAGGCTCTAGACAGCTCGTCCATCGCGTCGGACCGGACAAGCGGAACTGTGGCGGCGGTTGCTTAGAGAGACATCCAGAAGAGTTCAAATCGTGTCTCTTGAGGTGTCGTCTCCATCCCCAAGACGCCGCCAAGGATGTCCCATGACGAATCTCCATCAGCTTCGTGTCGGTAGCGGTACAGCGGAATGACCGGATGCAATTCGAACACCGACTCGCGCGGAGAGACCACGCGGCGGACCAGCGCCATTGTCGGACCGCCGAGCAGATGAAAATCAGCATGCTCCGCATCAGAACGCTCATATGAAGCCAGCCACCATAAGAGACTGGCCGACGTGACGGTGTCCTCTCGGCTTCGATACTCTGCCAATGGCCAAAGGATGGCCAATTCCACGTCATCGGTCTCGATGTTCGAAACGTATTTGTAGAAAGGGAAGAACCGGTCAGAGGTTCCCGACGATTGGGTGACATGTTCATAGAGGGAAAAGGGTCCGATCCCCAGGGCATTCAGCCTGGCCTTGTCTTGGTCATACCGCTGATCATATTGCCAAAGCGGGATCAAACGGTCGATGTATTGAGTGGGTGATTCCTCGTGTTGGTACGCGAAGAGCACGCCCGCTCGAGTGGTCGCTCGGGACGAGTCATGATGGAAGGTATAGAGAGGAAAGAGCCAAGGTATAGAGAGGAAAGAGCCGATGACGACGGAGCGAAGGACCGGACTCGTTCCTATAGAGCGAGACTTCGGAGATGCCCAGCAGTGAAAGCGAACTGGTCTCACCAGTTCGGACGTAATCATGGAACGGCACCAGTCGGTCTTCGGTGAGATCGGCCTGGCTGCGATAGACGTAAACCGATCCCGCTTGATAGCCTAGTAGCGAGAATTGCCAAGAGTCTTCTCGGCTCCGATCGTAACTGTACAGGCCCAAGAGCCGATGTTGATTCCCGCTCGGGCTGTCTTGATAGCGAAACCAAGACGTCTCGCGATAGCCGAGCAGACCGAACTCATGGGTTTGGTCCTCGCCATTGTGCTCATAACGATACAACGGGAAGAACCGATCGGTACCGGCGGACGAGGTGGTCTGGTGACTGTACAGCAGAAGGACATCGAAGGTGCGGTCGTCAGTCGATTCCACGAGATAGCGGTACAGTGGGAAGATGCGATGATTGGTCCCGGTGGCCGTGGTCGCATGTTCGACCAGCGATAGGGAAGGCGCCGTAGTGAATCCCTTGAGCGGCGGGAGGCCCAACAGGGAGAACCGATTGACCTGAGCAGACGAGTCATCGAGCCTGCCGTAGAAGGGAAAAACGAAATGGTATCGCTGTGTCTCGCTTTCCGACGAACCGTAGAACGGAAGCACATAACGATAGGAATCGCCGTTCGTCCGGTCTTCGCCGGCCCAATACAGTGGGGCAAACCGTGTCTGGGAGAATGAAAGATCCTCACTATGGTGGCCGAGAGGGAACAAGAAATCCCATCGCGACAGGTCGGTACGGGTGTCGCTGGTCGTCATCAACAGAGGCCCGAGCCAGAAGTTTCTCGCATAGTAGTCACCGACAACGTGGCGACTGAACAAGGGGAACAGATGGTGCCAAGAGCTGTCCCCGTCGATCGCCTTGAGATAGAACGGGACGGTGAAGGTAAATGCCGTCCCAGCATCTTGAGCGTGCCAGAAAAGAGGAAAAACATGGGACCGTACACGGTCGCCGTCGCGCTCGTACGTGCCGAGCGGCCACAAGACGCTGCGACGCAGAAGGTCGCGGGTCGGGTCTTCCTCCATCGAATAGAGAGGACGGATTGCCAATCGAGAGTAGGTGGCTCGTTCTTCAGACGTGTAAAGCCAGAGCAACCCGTCCGTTGACACGGATTCACCCGCCCGTTCCGTACACCATAGCAATCCCAAACAATGCTGCTCGATTTGTTCGGCGGCCGATAGAGGATGAACCGCCGCGGTGGTTGCCAGTATGAATGTGAGAGTGGCCAGCCGGTGCCTTTTCATCATGTCCTCCCTTGGGTGAGAGACATCGCCTGCCGACGGACATGGGCAAGCACCGTGCCCGGTCGGACGGGATGCTGATCAGCGGAAATCTGTTCCGGCAGACCGCTTCATGTCCGGTGCCTTAGCAGGCTCAGCGAGGAAGATGAGGAGGTTGGGAGGCGCCGTCATGGCACAGATGCTCGATGAAGCCTGGGGAAACTATGAACCGTCATTCATAGGGAGAGTCGTCTCGTTCAGGGAGGTGGGAGAAATGTGGCGAGACTTGTGGTGGGGCGGCCCCTTTGTCCGGCCGTCATGGAAAGGCGCGCCCACTCAGCCTCGGCCATTCTGACCCGGCTGCGAGGAGAATCCTCTGCTTGGCGCCACGGCCAAAACCATCTCAATCAGCGGGTACTGGCTACCTCGGAGTTCCGAATCGGCAATGATGGTCGTTCGGCACCAATCTCTTTGACGATTTGCTGCGCGAGGCGGCGTCCGGCCTGACCCACCTCCTCACGGAACGCAGCGGCATCGTGGTCGGCCCAGGCGGCGAGCGCCATCGTCTCGCCTTCGTCATCGGTGAGGCGGCTTGCACCGAATACCATGCCATCCGCTGTGCGAATCAACCTGATATTCACGGACATGACCAGTCGGCGCCTTGTTAATCTTTTCCGGAGTTCAATCGTCGGCCTGCTTATCTCAAGAACCATCCTGATTCCCCGTTTCGCCAGGGGTCGATATTCGGAAACTTCAATTGACGCAAGGCCAGGTTGAGGCGGGAGAGAAGTGAGTGAGTAGCCCTGCTCTCTTGCATGGGAGCTGAGATGATCCGGGACAACCTCATCAACGTTGAGATCGACGAGCACGCGGTTCAGCGCAGACACCGCCTCCAACGGCTCTGTCGTCAAGGCCTCATAGGTCCAGCCGATACCTCCGTAGAATACTGCACCAACTACAGCATAAGTCGGTGAGCAAATAAAAAAATACGGGCCGCACCACAACCCATACACCAAGCCGTAACCAAACCCCTGTGCCATTCCTCTGACTGCGGCACCCTGTGTTTGCCTCACCTCTGGTACGGAGAGGCTGTTCTCCTCCGAAGCCAGGATCAGCACCAGACCGATGGTTTCCGGTTGATCCACCGGCGTTGCCGAACCTGTTGGCCTCTGATGTGTGAACGCACAACCGGACTGCCCGGTGACCATCATCAGTCCCGACAGGAACACGCTTGCTGGTTTACTACCCATGGTGAACATAGAGCCTCCTGTGGAGTGAATGCATCGGCAATCTGGTCAACGCGTGTTTCAGCAGGTTGCATGCCAGCATGCTCACCAAGGAGGTTCATGGCGCGTCGTCTCGATTGTGACGTGGAAGTTGTTGAATCGGCAGAGACGCGCAGAATATGGCGGGTGTGATGGAGGTCGAAGACGGAATCCTCGGGCCGTGACCCCTCGGACCGAAACTATGAACGGCGGTTCAGCGTCGCCGAACCGCCGTTCTTGCTTCAAGCGATCGCAGGTCCAAACTAGTTTGGCCCTTGGTCTCCTGGACCGCGTACCTCCACCGTCGGCGATTGTTCCGTCATTTCAGCGTGCGTCTTTTCTTTGCTTTCCATTCTGCCTCGATCTGCATCTCCTAAAGGCACAAACTCTGTGAGCCGATCACGATCATCGAACTCAGCACGGGCTGATACCTTATCTCCTTTGATCATCAGCTCGGCCGGCGAAGCGATGAGTTCCCATAAGCCGAGCGTGAAGATGTCAGCGATCAAGTTGAAAGTGGCACGGCCTACCTTCCATCCTGTCGCGGACCCCTCGTAAAACTCGTACAGCTCGGTGCGTGTCCCATCCTCATGTTTCACCGAGGACGTTGGGGCGCCGAGTTTGGCAACCACGGCATCCCGCGGCATCCCACCGGCACTGAAGGCGCCGACGTCGACTTTGGGCGGTTGACTGGCTGCCAGATACAGGCTGCATCCTTGGGAGAACAGCATCGTCAGCAAGATTTGAAGCCATATCGCTTGCCTCCTCATGGGGCACCTCCTGTGTGATAGCTGTGAGATCGAGCGCATCGTTCTGGATCACCGCATCGACGGCGATCGAGTCAATCAACTCCCGTGCCACCGACAGCTATCGTCAGCGACGGGAACCGCGTCAGTTTCGCATCGCCGCCGTGGAGCGGCTGAAGGAGTCCTATCTTGGAGCACCCAGGGGCACTGGGCTGGAGAGAGAACGGCAAAGAGTGGGGACCGCTCTCAGAAATCTTGCGAACGGCCGTTCAGAGGGAACGAACGACCGTTCATCATGAGGAGGAAACGGCTGAGTGGGAGGTGTTGGGTTAATGAAACGGCTTGCCCACATTATTCATGACGGTTCGTGACGAAACCGCCAAGACGCCAGGCGTAGGACCCATTGCATGGGAAGAGCAACGGGTACCCTCGCGCGGATTCGTGAGGAAGGGAGGCATACCTGAAACAGTATGTGGACCGACCGAACGACGAGCCTGCCCGCTGGATGCGGGAAACCGGCATCCAAGCCGGTCGCAGCGGCGTGTCGGCGGTTGCAGGAGAAGCGATCATGAATAATGTGGGCTAGGAGCCTGTCCGACATTGCCGTTCGTTATGAGACGAATGAGGCGCCGGCAGATACGAGGCCGCAGGTGCGGAAAAACTGGAAGCGTATTCGCTGGAATACGGTGAGGATTTTTCTGCGCCGAGAACGACGTAGATGCTGGTGCATCGTTTGTCGCAGTAGAAAGGTCAATGTCGGACAGGCTCCTAGGGACGTGATTCCGCGGAAGGATCTGACGATTCACGATCAGCCATGGCGGTCTCGAGTTTCCGCAGCCACCGATAGGTCCGTCCCAGCACTTTCGCGGCGCGGCTCTTGTTCCCGCCATACTCGGCGACCGTGCGACGAGTGATGGCCCATTCGACCTGGTTCAGCAGAGCGGACAGCGACCCGTGCTTCCTGAGGGTGTGCAACAGCGCCGACCACTCGAGGCGATCCACAAACTCGGTCACGTCCATCGTGGGCACTTCGCGAGAAGCCGATTGCCGGATGCTTGCCGGGAGCAGGTCCGGGATAATCCACAGGGTCTGTTTCGGTGCCAGAGTCACGGCTCGTTCCATCACGTTCTCCAGTTCCCGGACATTGCCCGGCCACTTATAAGCGAGGCAGAGCTGTAAGGCTTCGGGGGTCAGTCCCTTGAGCGACTTGCCGGCGCGCGCGGCAAATCGTTTCGCGAAATGATGGGCCAACTCCGCGATGTCCTCGGTCCGCTCGCGCAACGAGGGCATATAGATCTGGATGACGTTGAGGCGATAATAGAGGTCGCGCCGGAACTGCTTCTGCTCGATCAACTCGTCCAGATCTCGATTCGTGGCGGCGAGAATACGGACATCCGCCTTGAGGTCGGCATGGCCTCCCACTCGTTGAAACTCTTTCTCTTGTAAGGCTCGCAACAATTTCACCTGGACGGCCGGGGAAATGTCGCCGATCTCGTCGAGAAACAGGGTGCCGCCCTCGGCGAGTTCGAACTTTCCTTTCTTCTGTGCGACTGCGCCGGTGAATGAGCCCTTTTCGTGGCCGAATAGTTCGCTCTCCAGCAGTGTTTCGGGAAGCGCACCGCAATTGACGGCGACGAAACGGCGGTCGTTGCGCTGACTCAACTGATGGATCAACCGGGCGGCCAACTCCTTGCCGGTGCCGGTTTCTCCGGTGATCAGCACCGTGGTGTCGGAGGGCGCAATCGTTTGTATGACGGCGACAAGCTCCTTTATGACGCGACTCTTTCCGATGATCCCGCCCGTGGCTTGGGATGCCGCCAGTTCCTCCCGCAGTTGAACGTTTTCCTGGGTGAGCTCGACGTTGCGCAGGAACATGGTGAGGGTATGGCGATGGGTGGCCTGAAGATTCTTCAAATGCGTGAAGAGCAAATGGGCAAAGGCGCGGCGGTCGGTCAAGAGGTGAGCGCGGCCGACGGCCGACGGATCAATGTCATGGCCAGAGTGAGCGGTCCAGCGGAGTCTGTAATGGGTGTAGGGCGCGTTGTAGATCGCTCCGGCTTTGACGGTCGTGCTGAGTGATCCCTGGGTGAGGGTCCCTCCTCGTTCGATGCGGATGGCGCTGCAACTCTCCCGTGCTGTGGAGGAAGGACGTTTCCCGGAGCGATGAGCCCTGTCGAGGGTCCAGAGCGAGAGAACATCACCCGGCTCCTGGTTCGCCACGATTTGGTCGGCTGGAGGCGGTGGCACGGGCGCGGAACTTCGCTTGATCGAGACGGGAGATTGGATGAGCGGAACCATCCGTCCAATAATGACAACCTTACCCGTCGAGCGACGGGCCACCGTGATCTGATCGCGGTCCGTCGTCAGAGAGTAGGCATCGCCGAATTCTTCAAGCAGCGTTTCCAAGCGGACTTGCGAATAGATCGTCTCGCAATCGACCGTCTCAACGGTCGGATCAAGTTTGGCGATGCCTTCGAGGTTGCCTTGCAGGAGACGCGCGTTTCCGAGGATCGGATCGATGGCAGAGTGGTAGCGGGAGAGGATATGGACCGTCCGAGCTTCATCCGGACGCACGAAGGACTGAAGCTGAAGGTAGTTCGTATAGGCCAAGGCCCAGTCGCAGATGGAGTGGAAGACCGATTCAACGTCGTTGAGGAGAATGGCGATCGTTTCGGTAAGGGTCGGGGGCTGAGTCTTGACGGTGTCGTAATAGGCCAGGGCGGCCAGATAGGCGAAGTCTTTCTCGCCAGTTGCCAACTCGCAGCTCTTGATCAGTTCACGGAACGCCGAGTGGGGAATCCAGTTGCTCGAATCGGTCAGAAAGGCACGGGCGTCCTGGATCTCACGGAACGATTCGGCCGCCGAAAGAACGCGTCGATAATCGACCTTGCAAGCCTGTTCAGGATAACGAGTCTCAAGATGGCGGATGAGGATGCCGGTTTGAAGGCATGTGATCCAGGGTTGAAGAGACATAGGTCCTTCCCCATTCGTGGACGCGACACAAGCCGCAGTCGGAGGCGTTACACAGGCGGCATGGGATGGAATATGTCATGAAATCGTATGTTCAAGATGACCAGGAAGGCAAGCGGAACGAACACCAGACGGTTCGCGGGGTGGGTCCCAATGCATAAGAAGGCGATGTTGCTGCTGAAAACAGACAACGCCTCGCTCGCCAATCGCGTCAGGAACAATGTAGATTGGGCCATCGCAGGATAGCGCGAAATAATAGCGAGAGTCACAGAGTCCCTCTACGGGCCATTTTGCGATGCAGGCCGGGAAGTAGGGAGAAAGGTTCAGGCACAGTATCATGAGCGCACCGAAGCAAGAGATTGCCGTCATTGCCGGCGTGGGCTCCGGATTGGGCGCGGCCTTAGCCCGCAAGTTTGGCCGCGAAGGCTGTGCGGTCGCGCTGCTGGCCCGCTCTGCGGATTTTCTTCGTACTCTAGCGGAGGAACTGCGACGGTCTGGAGTGCGAGCGCTCCCTGTGCCGACAGATCTGACGGATGCCGACGCCGTGGCGCGGGCGTTTGCCCAGGTACGGAGTGAGCTTGGGCCAGCCTCCGTCCTGATCAATCATGTGGGTAGTGGGGTTTGGGGTGGGTTCAGTGAATTGACGGCGGAGAGCTTCAGATCGACGTGGGAAAGTTGCGCGTTGGCGGCGTTTCTATGCTGCAAGCAGACTGTCCCCGACATGCTTGCCCGTGGAGGCGGCAGCATTCTCTTTACAGGCGCAACTTCTTCGATCCGGGGGCGCAAGGGCGCGCCCGCCTTCAGCAGCGCCAAGTTCGCGGTTCGAGGGCTGGCCGATTCCCTTGCGCGGGAATTGTGGCCGCAGGGGATCCATGTTGCACACATTGTCGTCGATGGTGTCATCGATACCGAGGCGGTGAGAGTGCAGACGCCTGGCGTCATTGGTGAGCCGATGCTGAATCCCGCGGAAATGGCCGAGATGTATTGGACGTTGACCAGGCAAAAGCCAGAGGCCTGGACCTTCGAGTTGGAGCTACGACCAAAAGGTGAGGACTTTTTTGTGTAGCTCGGTCCTCTTTCCTGGCGCTGAGTCGGGCAAGTGTCATCTCGCCAGAGTGTTGCGGCGCGCCGCCACCCCCCATTGTCGTTGCGGAGGAAATTGCAAGGGGCGCGACTCCCTGGACTGAGCGTCGGTCGGGAGGGCTCCGTTACCTGTCGCTCCCGCAACAGACTCGATATCGCTCCTCAGGAAGGTCCTTCATGGCTTGGTAGATGTCGGCCAGTTCCGCCTCGCTGATCACCTGGTCCATCGAAGGGTAGAGAATCCGTTCTTCTTTCATGTTGTGCGACTTCAGCAATTCCAACAAGCGCTGCTCTTCCCGGTCGCTGTCCGGATTCTGCTCCTGGACTTTCCGATGGATGGCCTCCAGACAATCGCCGATCAGCCGATGTTCCGTCCGCATCACCGCCGTCGGTCCGCCCTCCGACATCCCCGCGTTTTCTTCCCATTTCGGAAAAAGGATGTCTTCCTCCCACACGATGTGACGCTGGAGGCCGAATTTGAATGCGACGAACGCGTCCTTGGCTTTGGCGAAATCCGTTCGCTTCTGTTGCTGGAATGACAGAAACAGGGCATCCAGCCGATCGTGGTCCTCCTCAAACGTGGCGCTGATCTTCGCTTCAGCCATCCCGCCCTCCTTTGTATCGCTTCTCCAGAAACAATTGAATCATTGGCTCAGGTCCGGCAAGCACATTCTCGTTATAGCGAATATGGCTCCTACGGAGGTCGAGCGTGATTCTTACTCGATTCGATAATGAATGCAACGCCGAATCGGCAGCGCCGACCTCGCGCGGCGAATTCCGTCGCCATCGAGCCGACGCGTCCGACGGTCGCGCTCCATCGCAGGCCATGGAGCCATGGGTGTCCCGGTCTCTGAGCGGAGACGGCTGGTCCCTCACGTCCCCCCACGGGCGCCGGCCAGCCTGGAGCTTCCGGTGACGGATGGGATGCCCCATGCGTCACCGAATCTCTTTTTCCACCGGCAGGTGGAGGAGAGCGG
Organism: Nitrospiraceae bacterium; assembly: GCA_040981105.1. Classification (GTDB taxonomy): domain Bacteria; phylum Nitrospirota; class Nitrospiria; order Nitrospirales; family Nitrospiraceae; genus Nitrospira_G. Next base: position 23,519 of record JANRMO010000033.1, on the reverse strand, counting down.
GCCGATCGTCGAGATAGGCTGCCCGTAGGACTACAGCCCAGCCGAAGATCATCGATACCAACATGATCGCGAATGCCGCGGACATCCGAAGGCCTCCTTCCTTCTGTGGCGCTCATCTCGGGCCGGCCAATGGATCGCCGACGTGAGCGGTCACGGCCCGTAGAGTTCTTGTCGCACCCGCTCCATGCGCGTTCTTGCGCATTCGTTCAATCGTTCGTCCACAGCCTCCCAACGGATGTTGGAGAAGAAGGCCTCGACATAGGCTTGCCGTTCCGATGGTGCGTAGTCGAACAGGTACGCATGTTCCCACAGATCGAGCACGAGCAACGGCACGAAGCCGGCGACGACGCCAACTTCATGCGAGCTGATCCAGTGGTTCGACAACCGACCCGTCATCGGATCGTAATAGCAGATGGTCCACCCGATCCCTCGCATTGATGCCGTGGCCACAAAATCCGTTTTCCAGACGTCGTATGACCCGAAGCTGCCCTCGGCCGCTCGCGTGAACAACGACGAACGGCCGGGATCGCCTGCTCCGTGCCGGATGAGATTGCCGAAATAGTATTCGTGCAGGACCATACCGTTGTATTCGAACCCCAGCCGGCGGGTCAGTTCGGAAAACAACGGCATATCGTCCTGATCGACAGGCCCATCCGCCAGAAAGGTGCGAATCCGTTCGCTGAGGCGATTGGCCTCACGAACATACCCGTGATAGAGCGAAAGATGCAGCTCGAGAGTCCGGTCAGAAATGCCGGTGAGGCCGCTGAGATTGAAGGTCTTGGATTGATAAGGGAGCGTCGCCATCGTCATCACTGCCTCCTTCTTGAACGTCCGATTCCTCAATGTCCAGGCCTGGTGAGGTGGCCGGTCTCTCACCGCAGCCCGCTCCTCGGCAATGCCTTCTCTCGCGGGTCTCATCCCGCGTGAAGCAGTTCGCGCGTCCTCTCCTCGAATGCCGGTTGCTTCCCGATCTTGTCGAGGGTCTCCGTAATCCGCGCAGGGTTCCCCCAGTCGCTCCAGAGTACCTCGCGCATCTCCATGACCCCCAGCCGGTCCGGCCTGCGCTGCAGGAGATGCGAGGAGAAACTCCTCCGCGGCATGGTGTCATAGATCGCAGAGAGGACCTTCGGCTCGTCTGTCGTATCGATGGCGCGTCTCAACCGGTCGAAGAGGGCCATCACCTCCGGGACGCAGTCCAGCCCGAGATCCCAGAGCTGCTTGCCACCGGCCGCCAGGACCATCGTATTCCACAGGCCGCCGCGGTCTTTGGCTAGGCGCGCGGCCGTCCCCTCCGGTTTCTCGATGAAACTGTCCACCGCCAAGACGGGGGAATCGCCCGTCCAGCCGAGAAACCGGCCGGGATGAATCCATCCGTACTCCAATTCAGGGGAATCCGGCCTTGCGGCCAGGAGGACGGGCCGTCCCCCCAGCAGGTTGCTTCCCCGCACTGCATGGTCCACCGCCGAGACGAACCGGTCTTCCGGATAGATGAAGTGATCCGATGGATAGACCACGACATTCGCGTCGGGATCGCGTGCGAGGATATAGGTCAGCGGAAGAAACACTCCGGCCGCCGTGTCTCGATTCTCGGGCTGCAAGAGCACCAGGCCTGCGGGCCTCCGGTGGAGCTGATGCCACACCTCCGGCTGATGGTGCCGAGCGGCCACCACGACGATACGCTCCCAAGGCGTGAGGAGGGCCGCACGGTCGAGCGTGTGTTGGAACATGGAGCGGGTCCCGACGAAGGCGCAGTACTGTTTCGGGCTAGCCGATCCCAGCCACTGACGAATGAAGGCCCTCATCCGCACTCCGTCTCCTCCCGCCAGCACAATCGACCACAAGCGCCCTCGTGCCATGGTGTTCCTCCCTTCGAGCGTCCAGTTCCCGACCGTGTCAGTTCTTGGAACGACTGTACGGTCGGAAGATGAGAAGGCGATGAAGAGACCATGAAGATGTCCTCATGATCGGCGCATGGCGGCCCTGCGATGCCCCACGCGGGCTCGCGCGCTGAGAGGAAACTTGAAATACGATTAGAGTTTCCGTAGGATTGACCGGTCGGCTATGCGATCCCACCGAACCTCCATCGCGCCGTCCGCTGTGTCCGTCACTCAACGTGTGGTCACGGCCGCCCGGCATCAATTCATGCGCCATGGGTTTCGCCACGTCACGATGGACGATCTCGCGGCGGAGCTCGGCATGAGCAAAAAAACGCTGTACGCCTGTTTTCCGAGCAAAGTCGCGCTCCTGGAAGCCGTGCTCTTGGACAAGTTCCGGAGCGTCGAGGCGGATCTCGACGAGATCACGGCCGACTGCTCCTCCGACGTGCTGAATGCTCTGCACCGGCTCTTGGCCTGTATGCAGCATCACACGGAAGAGATTCAGCCGCCGTTTGTGCGCGACATGCGGCGGGAGTCGCCGGAGTTGTTCAAGATCGTGGAAACTCGGCGGCGGGACGTGATTCAACGCCATTTCGGCAAGATCCTCGGGGAAGGGCGCAGGGCCGGCATGATCAGAAAGGACATCCCGGCCACCCTGATCATGGAGATTCTGCTCGGCGCCGTGCAGGCCGTCATGAATCCCCCGAAGATGGCCGAACTCGCGCTCAGCCCGAAGACCGGCTATGCCACAATCATGAAGGTCATTCTGGAGGGCGTGATGACCGGGACGGGAAGGTTCAAGTCATGACCGGTCCAGATCCATTATTTCGGCGCATTGTCCGTGACCTGGTGGTTCCGCTGGCATGGATGGCGGTTGCGGCCGGTTGCAACAACTCGGACCCCAACCTGGTCCAGGGGTATGTCGAAGGCGAGTATGTCTATGTGGCCTCGCCCCTCCCGGGCGCGTTGGAATCCTTGTCGGTCCGACGCGGGATACAGGTGAAGGAAGGCGATCCGTTGTTTGCCCTGGACCGCGCGGCGGAGCAAGCGGCCAGGGACGAGGCGGAGCGGAGACTTGCACAGGCCAGGGCGAATTTGGAGGATGCCAAGAAGGGCAAGCGGCCCACGGAAATCGAAGCCGTCAAGGCGCAACTGAGGCAGGCGCGGGCGGCGCTGAAACTGGCAGAGAGCGAGTTCGCGCGGCACGAAGCGTTGATGAGCGTGCCAGGTGCGACGGCGGAGTTGGAGTTCGACCGGGCCCGTTCCACACGAGATCAGCAACGCCAGCGGGTGGCGGAGCTTGAAGCCGACCTGACGACGGCGCAGCTCGGCTCCCGCAGCGACCTGGTGATGGCGGCGGAAGCCGAAGTGCGGGCTCGGGAGGCGGCGCTGGCCAAGGCGGCTTGGGACCTTTCGCAAAAGCGCCAGAATGCCCCGAAGTCGGGCTTGGTGTTCGACACGCTGTATCGTGAAGGCGAATGGGTGGCGGCGGGACGTCCGGTCGTTGCGCTGCTGCCGCCGCAGAACGTCAAGGTCCGTGCCTTTGTGCCGCAGGCCAGGATGGGAACGATTCATCTCGGCGATCAAGTGGCGGTCAGTATGGATGGCCTGGGCCAGCCGTTTATCGGTACCGTGAGCTTCATTTCGCCTCGGGTGGAATACACCCCGCCGGTCATCTATAGCCGGGAGAGTCGGGACAAGCTGGTGTTCATGATTGAAGCCACCTTTGATCCACAGGTCGCGGCCAATCTGCATCCGGGCCAACCGGTGGATGTCCGGGTTGGAATCACGCAGTATGTTGAAAAAACCCGCTAGCTATGTTGAGGCACCCATTGCTGTCCTGGCGTGGCGCAACGGGTCTCACGCGAAATTCGACCCTGTAGGGGTTTCTCCAGCGGCCTTTGAGAACCGGGTGAAGGGACAGCCGCTCAAGGTGCTTCTCCGCCGGCGCAGTGACGAAAAGACGATGAAAGGCCGGCGGTTCAAGCGAAGCTTGGTATGGAGGGGCTTCGCCCGATGAGCCGCTGGTTCACACGAAGTGCGGTATGAACGACCTGGCCATCAGCGTGCGCGGGATGACGAAGCGGTTCGGTGCGTTGACGGCCGTGGACCATATCGATCTGGATGTTCGCCGGGGCGAAATCTGCGGGTTTCTCGGTCCGAACGGGAGCGGGAAGACGACGTTCATCCGCATGCTCTGCGGACTCCTCCGCCCGGACGAGGGCCGCGGCACCTGCCTGGGTCATAACGTCATTACCGAGAGCGAGACCATCAAACGCCAGGTCGGCTACATGACGCAACGGTTCAGTTTCTATGAGGACCTGAGCATCGCCGAGAATCTGGATTTCGTGGCCCGGATGTATGCGGTTCCGAACCGCCGTGACGCGGTCCGTGCCAGCCTGGACCGGCTCGGCCTGTCCGCGCGGAAACAGCAATTGGCGGGCCAGTTATCCGGCGGATGGAAACAGCGCCTCGCCCTCGCCGCCTGTATGATTCACGACCCCAAGTTGCTCCTGCTCGACGAGCCGACCGCCGGGGTCGATCCCAAGGCACGCCGCGAATTCTGGGAGCAGATCCATGAGCTGGCCGCGCAGGGGCTGACGTTTCTCATCACCACGCACTACATGGATGAGGCCGAACGATGCCATCGACTGGCCTATATCACCACCGGCAAGCTGCTCACCCATGGCACGGTCGCGGAGGTGATCGAGCACTCGCGCCTGACGACCTGGTCGGTCGGCGGACCTGATCTGCTCGAACTGGCGCAGCGACTCAGGGAAGCGCCGGGCGTCCAACAGGCCGTGGCGTTCGGCACCATGCTCCACGTCAGCGGAGACGACGCGGCAGCACTCGACCAGGCCATCGCGCCGTTTCGAACCACGCCCTATGAATGGCGGCGGATTGAAACGGGGTTGGAGGACGTGTTCATTCACCTGATGGACAATGCGCCGGAACGGGTCTCGGAGAAGGTTTCGGGATGAGGAAGCGTTACGGATTTTCCCCTGCGCGGTTTTGGGCGATCGTGGTGAAGGAGTTCATCCAGATGCGCCGGGACCGCCTGACGTTCGGGATGATGGTCGGGGTGCCGCTGATCCAGCTCACGCTGTTCGGGTTTGCGATCAATTCCGACCCGAAACAGCTGCCCACCGCGGTGCTTCTCGCCGATCAGGGGCCGCAAGGCCGTTCGTTGCTGTACGGAATTCGGAACAGCGGCTATTTCGAATTCGTCCGGCAGGTGCCGACCGAAGCCGAAGCGCAGGAGGCGCTGGCGCGAGGCGAGGTCCAGTTCGTCGTCAACATTCCTGAGAATTTCACGCGAGACCTGCTTCGTGGTGATAGACCCGCCGTGCTGCTTGAAGCCGATGCGACCGACCCTGCCGCCACGAGCAACGCGATGGGGTCTCTTCGCACGGTGATAAACACCGCGCTGCGGGAAGACTTCAAGGGGCCGCTCGCCTTTCTCGCCGCGGACGACGGCGCGATCGACCTGCGCATCCATCCGCGGTACAACCCGGAGGCCATCACCCATTACAACATCGTGCCGGGCCTGATGGGCGTCGTCCTCACGATGACCATGATCATGATCACCGGCCTGGCTATTACGCGTGAACGCGAGCGCGGCACCATGGAGAATCTGCTTTCGATGCCCACCCGCCCCTTCGAGGTCATGAGCGGCAAGATCCTCCCCTACATCGTCGTCGGCTACGTGCAGGTCGGCTTGATCCTCCTGGCCGCCTCCTTTCTCTTTCACGTGCCGATGGTCGGGAACATTTTGCTGCTGCTCGCCGTGACCCTGGTGTTCATCGCCGCCAACTTGGCGGTGGGCATCACCTTTTCCACCTTGGCACAGAACCAACTTCAGGCCGTGCAGATGACCTTCTTCTTCTTTCTCCCGTCCTTGCTGTTATCCGGTTTCATGTTCCCCTTCCGCGGCATGCCGCAGTGGGCGCAGGCCCTGGGTGAAGTGTTCCCGCTCACGCACTTTCTGCGCATCGTGCGGGGGATTCTCTTGAAAGGCAACGGTCTCGAAGAGGTCTCGCTTCAACTTTGGCAGATTGCGCTCTTCGCTGCGGTCGCATTGATGATCGGCGTGAAGCGGTATCGGCAGACGCTGGATTAGCGTCCTGTCCTAGAAACTCGTTCGTGGTGAGCCCTTCGACGGGCTCAGGGCGAACGGATCTGTCCATGAAACCAGGATGTTTCTCCAGTCGTGCTGAGCCCTTCGATAAACCAACCGTTCGTCCTGAGGCTCTCGAAGGAGACGGTTGGTTTTCCCAGGACAGGCCCTTCGACTGGCTCAGGACAGGCTTGTCGAAGCTTGTGGTGAGCCGGTCGAACCGCCTGTGGTGAGCCGGTCGAACCGCCTGTGGTGAGCCCGTCGAGCCGCCTGTGGTGAGCGAAGCCGAAACGCACGGTCACCGGGGTCCGAGGGGATTTCTGCTACAACCCCCGATAGGCCGCCGTAGTGGGGCGGTGCTCTGGAAGGCCCACGTTGACACCCCCTCGTGTTTCCAAGACAATCCGGCAGATTGTGCGCGTCTCGCGATGAGGACCTCGCACGAGAGAGGTCGCTGGAACGGCCAGTGCCTCGGCTGCTCCTCAGTCGTTCGGTGTCATCGCCGGCAAGGAAAGTCCAAGTCTCACCCAGTGCGCGAAAAAAGCGATGTGGCAGGTGATCGCCGCAACGATTTTAGGCGGAGAGCTGACAGCTTGATTATGGAGGAGAATCGCATGCTCGCATCCCACTGCGTGAAGGGCACCGGCATGTCTCTTGGGCATCACCTACCGGATGCGCAGATCGGCCACGGGGGATTCTGACGTTATGGCCGCGCGATTCTCCTCGACGGGTCTCGTCGTAGAAGGCCAGGGTGTTTCGCATTCGCTGTTGGATTTTCTTGATTCCGTACTGCGCGGCATCGGTCAAGTGATGCTCCAGAACAACAGCTATACCGGTCTGCTATTCGTCATAGGGGTGTGTTACAGCTCCCTGCTGTTCGGGGCCGCCCTCCTGCTGGGCGGTGCGGTGAGTACGGCGACCGCGTTGTTGTTGGGCGTCGATCGGACGCTGGTCCGGGCAGGGCTCTTCGGCTTCAACGGCGGGCTCGTGGGCATCGCCTTGCTCTTCTTCCTGCAACCGAATGCGTTGACTTGGGGGTGCGTCGGTTTCGCGGCGGCGTGCTCGACAATCGCCATGGCGGCAATGCTGTCTCTGCTGGAGGGCTGGAAAATGCCCGCACTCACAGCGCCATTTGTCTTCATCTCCCTGTGTTTCTTCCTGGCGACGGCGCGTTTTGGGCGACTCCAGACCACGGGTCTCCTCCCGACCGCCGGCCTGCCCAAGACGGTGGCAGTAGAGGGAGTCGTAACCGCTTCGTCGGTCGTCGAAGGCCTCTTCAACGGTATTGCTCAGGTCTTCTTCCAAGAAAGCATGGTTACCGGCATTCTATTCGTGGCAGGTCTGTTCATTGGGTCAAGGGCGGCCGGTGCTGCGGCGCTGTTGGGGTCGCTGAGCGGGGTGCTCGTGGCTTGGGGTATGGGCGCCGCTGAACCTGCGATCCGCTCGGGTGCGTTCGGATTCAACAGCGTGCTTGTCGCGGTCGCCTTGGGTACGGTCTTCTTTATGCCGGGAAGCGTATCGGTGGCCTATGCGCTGGTGGCCACGATCGCCACTCCCTTCGTGTTCGCGGCAGTGTCCGCTGCACTGCAGCCGCTTGGCATGCCCGCGCTGACGCTTCCCTTCGTGCTCGTCACATGGGTGTTGTTGTTCGCGAGCGAGCGCTTTCCAAATCTTCGAGCGGCAAGGAACGCGGGCTGAATGACGAGCCCGTCAGATCCCGGGAGCAACGCGGCTACGTTGTTGTGATTGGGGTCAGGTCTTGATTTTGACAATTCAGGCAACGGGTGGAACGTCACGAACCATCATGAATGATGTGGACGAGGAACCGGTAGCCAGAGCGTGAAGATTGAGCCGATCCCGACCTGGCTCTCCACCGTGATACGGCCGCCGTGCGCCTCAATGATTTCTTTCACGATCGGCAGGCCCAGGCCGGTGCCGCCGGAATCTCGCGCCCTCGCCCGGTCGGTGCGATAAAATCGCTCGAAGAGGTGCGGCAACTGATCGGATTCGATGCCCTGACCCGTATCTTCGACCGCGATACAGACCTCGTCGTTCTGGACCCCGAGCCTCACCGTGACGCGCCCGCCCGGTTCCGTGTAGCGGAGCGCGTTGTGCAAGAGGTTAATCACCGCCTGTTTGAGCCACCGGGCGTCGCCTTGGATGGAAGGCACCGGATCAGCCTGAAGCCTCAACTGGAGCTTGTAATCTTCGGCCAGGACCATCAGCTCCTCGACCAGTTCCCGGAGTAGCGGTTCAAGCGCGAGCGAAGTAGGCTGCACGGGTGAGTGATCCCCGCTCAATCGGGCCAGGGTCAAGAGCGACCGAGTCAGGCTGACCAACCGCTGGACCTCTTCCCAGTTATTCAGCAAGGCCTCGCGGTATTCCTCTGCCGTGCGCGCCTTCTGGAGCGCCACCTCGATGTTCCCCTGCAAGACCGTCAGAGGTGTTTGCATTTCATGCGCCGCATGGTCCACAAAACGCCGCTGGCCCTCGAAAACCTTCTGCAATCGGTCCAGCATGGCATTGAAGGCCTGCGCCAACCGATGAAACTCCCGATAGGGAGCATCCACGTTCAACCTGGTTTCGAGCGCCGAGCCGGAGACGGTCTCCGCCGTGGCGCTCAAGACGTCGATCGGTCCTAAGACCTTTCGCGCCAGCCAGCCGCTGCCCAACCAGGCCACGGCCATCATGACAGCGGACACGATCGCGAGCAAACCCAAGAGATTGCGGAGGGCCCGCTCCGCAAATCCGAGCGAAGCCTCGGCCTGGAGAATGTACCGGACCTCTCCCCGAGCAGGGATCGGGAGCGACAGGCGTCGCACCGGCGACCCGTTGACGGTGGAAACCGTGTCGTAGAGGGGATTTCCGCTCCGGATCGTTTCGAGCAGCTCGCCGCTCACCGGCGGACGGGGCACGACATTGGAACCTTGCCAGACGATCCGACCGTCGGGAGAGAGGACGACGATGGAGTGTGCCGCTTCTCGCAATTCGTGCTGAGCTTCGTCCGTGTCCGTCTCCTGAAGCGGAACGATCTCCTGTTCTCGACCGCCGCTCAGGAGATCCGGACGCTGCTCGATGATGGCAGCCAACGTCTGTGCGAGCCCCAGCAGCCTGGCGTCGGCATAGCGCTGAAGCAGAACCTCAAATCCTCCATAGACCAGCGCGCTGAAGAAAGCCAGGACCACCAGAATCAGCGCCAAGGCCCAAGCACGGATCAGGTTCCGAAAGAACGTCATGCATCCTCCGGTGCTTCCAGCATGTAGCCGGCTCCTCGCACGGTCGTGATGAGTTGCGGCGAAAAGTCGCGATCGATCTTCACGCGGAGTGACCGGATATGCGCGTCCACAATGTTGGTCATGGGATCGTAGCTGATATCCCACACATGTTCGATGATCGCAGTCCGGGTCAGAACGCGGTTCTTGTTCCGGAGGAGAAAGTTCAGAATCGCGTATTCCTTGTTCGTCAGCGCAATCTCCTTGCCGGCACGCCAAACCCGGTGGGAAGCGGGATCGAGCTCCAGATCCGCCGCCTTGAGGCGCGTGGGTGTGTGGGGGCCGCCTCGACGAAGGAGGGCCCGCACACGGGCCAGGAGTTCTGCGAAGGCGAAGGGTTTGGTCAGGTAATCGTCGGCGCCGCTGTCGAGCCCCGCCACCTTGTCTTGAACCGAGTCCTGCGCTGTCAGCAGAAGGATCGGCGTCCGTCCTCCGCCGGATCGGAGTCGGCGGCAGAGCGTCAAGCCGTCCAACTTGGGTAGGAGAATGTCCACAATGAGGAGGTCGTACTCATTGTGGCCGGCAAGGTCGAGTCCCTCTTCGCCGTCGGCCGCCCAATCGACGGCGTAGCGTTCCTCGCGGAGACCCTTCTGCACGAACTGGGCGAGATTGGTATCGTCTTCGACGAGGAGGATGCGCATGGCGGTGATGTCCGGGCCGGCGGAGCGTCGGTCGACAAGTTCGACTGGCGCTCCGCCCTATTGTGCTCCTGCCGGCCCATGAAATGCCACGGGGCTGGTCATATCGACGACCGATCGAGTCGCCCCTGAGCCGACTACACGATGATGGACAGACCCCACATCACGAGCAGCGCCATTCCTCCCACCGTCACGATCAGCATGAGACTGGCTAAGAGTTCTGACATCATTCGAACCTCCTCTCTTGATCTCTCGCGAATCCCCTTATGCGCGCGAGTCGGTTGTTTATGCCAATAGAGACATGCCCCATAGGATCAGCACCGTCATCGCGACCAACAGAAGCGTAAGCATGACCCCAGGACCGATGGTTTCGGACATCGCATTCACCTCATGGCCTGTGTGGGAGTGGACATCGCATGGAACCCGTCGTCTGATGAGGCGAAGGGTACCAGCGCAGCATGAAGAAGAGGTGAACCGACCGTGAAGAATGGTTCATCTTCTGAGTGGGGCGCCGATGCGAAAGGAGGAACGCGAAATATGGAAATACGATGAACGAATGATGAATGGCGAAGGACGCAGTAAGTCCTATCAACGACGCAACCTGAGAGAGTCTTCATCCGTTCTTCATGCAATCTTCATCCGGCGGTCGTATCGTTGACTGAGGAAAGGGAGACGTCATGCCCCTGTCGGCCATCATTGCGCTCTCTGCTCTCGGAACGACGATGCTGCTCATGGCGGCGGTCTGGATGATCTGGTCGTCGAGGCACGCGTCCGTCGGGAATTCCGTGAACGTCACGGGGGGCGTCTCTCCCTATCTCCGTCACAGGCACTCCCCTCCAGAAGCTCCTTCACGACCGTAACTCAAGTTCAGTGCTGGTCGCCCCACGACCGGCCTTACACCGTACAGCCGGGGATCTCGTTCTTTCATCCTTCAACCAAGGAGTGTGACACCATGGAACATCGAGACATCTATATCACCGCCTTTGACCTTGAACGACTGTCGGAACTCTTGCAGGTCGGGATCGTGTTCAAAGGGAAAAATAGCGAGTATCTCCAGAGCCTGGAGCGGGAACTCGATCGGGCACACGTGGTGGATCCGAAAGCGATTCCACAAGATGTGGTGACGATGAACTCGCAGGTCCGCCTGCTCGATCTCGATACGGGAGATGAGCGGGTCTACACCCTGGTGTTTCCCAGCCAGGCCAAGATCGAGGAGAGCAAGATTTCCGTGCTCGCCCCGATCGGCACCGCCATGTTGGGGTACCGAGTCGGAGATACCATCGAATGGCAGGTTCCGGCGGGTGTGAAAAGAGTGCGGATCGAGGAAATCCTTTATCAACCGGAAGCGGCCGGCGATTACGACCGGTAATCATCGTTGTTTACGGTTCTCCGTATACAGCGCGACCCCCACCATGCATGCGAGGAGCAGAAACAGTGCGATCAGGGCAAGCAGAAGGACGAACATCGTGCCGGTGTCTCCTTGTCGAACTCCTGCCCCCAGGTTCAAGGGCCTGTGCCAACATGGCTCCGCTGGGGCTCTCGTTGAGCCTGCGCGCAGGTTAGCCGGCACGGATGAAGAATTCGTGAAGAACCGATGAAGATTGGCGGGAACACCTTCACCTGGTCTTCACCGGGCTTTCATCCCGGTCGCGTAACATTGAGATGCCAGGACAAGCGAAAGGAGGAGACAGAGATGTTCATCCTGAGTCTGCTCATGCATCCAGCCGGATTGATCCTCGTGGCGATGTTCGTTATGGGACATGTTGTGACGCGGGCTCTGCTCGGCGGAGACTGACTCGAATCTGAAGCGAATCTACACGTCGCTCCGACCCTCATCCCCGTCCGACCAGGGAGGGTCACCCCCTGGAGGCCCTCCCGACTGTAATAATCCGCACCCTCCTCCGTCTGTAGTGGTGACAGTGCCTGTCATCAGGCAGGCAGCCGACCAACAACAGAAGGAGGAACGTCATGATCGAGACCACGTTTCAGATCGAGGGGATGAGCTGCGGACATTGCGTGGGGCAGGTCCAGAGGGCCTTGGCCCGGCTGGAGGGACTGTCCGTATGCGAGGTGACGGTCGGACAGGCTCGGGTGACTTACGATCCCAGTGTGATCGAACCGAAGGACATCGTCGAAGCCGTGAAGGAAGCGGGCTACGAAGTCCGTCCCGCAGGGAGGGTCGCATGAGCGCAATCGAATGGCTCGTCGTCATCGGCGGGGTCGCCGCCATCGCCTGGATCAACTGGTACTTCTTCCTGGCCCAGGGCCGAAGGACTGATCTCAGCAAGGGGGTTTCCTCATGGAAACGGCACTGAAGGACCATCGCGTTGAGATCAGGGAAGCCGGCCTCGAAGGTGGAACGGCGGCCCATCAGACCATCACGATTTCGATCGAGGGCATGACCTGCGCCGCCTGCCAAGCGCGGGTGCAACGTACGCTCGAACGACAACCGGGGGTGATCGAGGCCTCCGTCAACCTGATGATGAAAAGCGCGGCGATCCGGTTCGATCCGGCCGCCGCGTTGCCGGAGGATCTCGTCGCCGCAATCAATGAGACCGGATACCAGGCGTCCCTGCCGCGGCCCGATCTGACGGTAGTGGATGAGCAGCAGGCGCGGGATTCCGCTCAGGCGGACGAGTTCGTTTCGCTCAAACGGAAGGCGATCTGGAGCGGACTGGCCGGTGTGGTGGCGATGGTGCTGTCCATGCCCTTGATGGCCGGCGCAGACCAGCATGGTCCGGTTGCGGACCCGTTCATGCGATGGGTCATGGAGAGCCTGACGCCGGGACTCGGGGCGGCGATACCCTGGCTCTACGGCATCGAACCGCCGGTCCTCTCCTTCGCGCTGCTCGGCATGACGCTGGGAGTCATGGTGTGGGCGGGACGGCAATTTTATGTCCGAGCCTGGACGGCGTTCCGCCACCATTCGGCGGACATGAATACGTTGATCGCCGTCGGCACCGGCGCGGCCTTTCTGTACAGCGCGAGCGCGACGCTGGCGCCGGGTTTCTTCATCGAACGCGGCGTGGCCCCGGATGTGTACTACGAGGCCGTGATCCTCATCATCGCGCTGATTCTGACCGGCAATATGATGGAGGCTCGGGCGAAACGCCAAACCTCCGCCGCGCTCCGACGGTTGGTCGCCTTGCAACCGAAGACCGCGCTGGTCCTGCGCGACGGGGTGGAACAGGCCGTACCGGTCGAGACGGTCGAAACCGGAGATCTGGTGGTCGTGCGGCCCGGCGAACGGATTCCGGTGGACGGAACGATCGTCGCCGGGACGAGCACCGTGGACGAATCGATGCTCACCGGCGAATCGCTGCCGATCGACAAGCATGCCGGCGAGGCGGTGATCGGCGGGACGATCAACAAGACCGGCGCCTTTCAGTATCAGGCGACGACGGTCGGCGGTGCGAGCGTCCTCTCCCGGATCGTCACCGTCATGCGCGACGCGCAGAGTTCGCGCGCGCCGATTCAGAAGCTGGCCGATCGCGTCAGCGCGATCTTTGTGCCGGTAGTGTTGTCGCTCGCCGTCGCTACCTTCGTCGTCTGGTTCGTCGCGGCCGAGGCGGCCCCGGGGGTGAGGGCCTTCGCGGCTTCCGTAGCCGTGTTGATCATCGCCTGCCCTTGCGCGATGGGACTGGCCGTGCCGACCGCGGTCATGGTGGCGACCGGGAAGGGCGCCGAACTCGGAATCCTGATCAAAGGGGGCGAGGCTTTGCAGCGGATCGGCAGAGTGACGACCGTGGTGTTGGACAAGACCGGCACGATCACGGAAGGGCAACCGGCTCTCACCGATTTCGTGAGCAGCGAGGCGGCGTCCCGGTCGGATCGTGAGGTGCTTCGCCTAGTCGCGTCGCTGGAGCGATCATCGGAGCATCCCGTGGCCGAGGCGATCGTCCGGTACGCCCTGGATCAGTCGCTTGAATTGACGCGAGCCGAAGAGTTCCAGGCGGTGACCGGTCAGGGTGCGAAGGGCAGGATCGACGGCCTGAGCGTCCTGGTCGGCAACGAAAACTTGATGGCGGCCTCCGGTGTTGCGATCGACGAACTGCGGAAGGAGGCCGAGCGTCTGGCAAGTGAAGGCAAGACGCCGATGTTTCTTGCGATCGACGGGCGGTTGGCCGGCCTCATAGCGGTCGCCGACCGGATCAAGGCGAGTTCGAGGATGGCCGTGGAACAGATGAGGCGGTTGGGGCTTCACATTACGATGCTCACCGGCGATCACCGGAGCGCTGCGGAGGCCGTCGCTCGGGAAGCCGGGATCGAACGTGTCGTCGCTCGCGTCTCGCCCGAAGGCAAGTTGGCCGAGATCAGGCGCTTGCAGGAAGCGGGAGAGACCGTGGCAATGGTGGGCGATGGAATCAACGACGCGCCGGCCTTGGCACAGGCGGATGTCGGACTGGCCGTCGGCACCGGTACGGACATCGCGATCGAAGCAAGTGACGTCACGTTGATGCGGTCGGATCTGCGGAGCGCGGTCGCAGCCATCGAATTGTCCAGACGGACGATGACGACCATGAAGCAGAACTTGTTCTGGGCCTTCGCCTACAACGTGGTCGGCATACCGGTGGCGGCCGGCATCCTCTACCCGTCCTTCGGGATTTTGTTGAGCCCGATTCTCGCGAGTGCCGCGATGGCGTTCAGCTCCGTCAGCGTCGTGGCCAACAGCCTGCGCCTGCAACGAGCCGCAATCCGCTAGGGTCAAACGCAGCGTGCCGATATGTCGGCACTTGCCGAATGGACGGCTGACCGACGCTCGGCACCGCTCGTTTTCTCAAACAGAGTGGCGAGGAACATGGCGAGAAAGTGTCTGTGTGATCAATGGGTTGGAGTCTTGATCCATGCCGGCATCGGGCGTGGAACGGCCATTGCTGATAGGCACGAGTGTCGATCATGAACTCCAGTCACAAACGAACTGAGCGAACAAGGAGGTGTGACATGCAGGCGTTGTTCAAGACGGATGAGTCCTGGTCTCCGGTAGTGCTTCGGGTCATGTTGGCGGCCGTCATGTTTCCACATGGCGCGCAGAAATTACTCGGCTGGTTCGGCGGTCATGGATTCGAAGGGACGCTGGGGTTCTTTACCCAGCAGATGGGCTTGCCGTGGATCGTGGCGTTTCTCGTGATCATCGGCGAGTCGCTCGGCAGTTTGGCGCTGGCGGCCGGCCTGTTGACGCGCTTCACTTCGGCGAGTTTTATCGTTATTATGCTGGGCGCAATTGTCACGGTCCACTGGCCGCAGGGTTTCTTCATGAACTGGTTCGGCCAGCAGCAGGGTGAAGGGATTGAATACCACCTGCTGGTGATCGGGATGAGCGCCGGGCTGATATTGACCGGAGGAGGCGCCTGGTCCCTCGACCGAGTCATCGCGCGATGGTTCGGCCCCGAGCGTGGCTATGCCTCACGGCCGCTCCGCGAGGCCCATCACCTCATCGGCTGACGGTCATGACGACCGTTCGCACTTACAGTAAGGAGGATAGGAGATGATGCGTGTGAAGGTAAGAGAAGAGAATCCAAACAGAACGCCGATCGGGTCGATCACCGGGGCGATGATGCTGAGCCTGCTGCTGGCCGCATCGCCGGTCCTGGCTGACGAAGGCGGCAAACACAGCCATGGTCCCGGCACCCACATGAAGGTTAGTGGAGAGGTGACGGCTATTCAGTCCGGCCTCATCACGATCAAGACTCCCTGGGGGCAAATGCGAGTGGCCTCCAATACGGCTCCCAAGAATCTCGAGGTGGGAGAAGAAGTCGTGATGACCGTGAACGAGAACAACGCCGTGATCGATCTGCACCGCAAGGGCGATCCGGCGCATAAGCATCGCTTCGTCACGGGCAACCTCGCCTATGCGTCGAGCGATCGGAGGGAGATCAAGCTCTGGACCCCGGAGGGTGAACAAAGCTTCGACGTCCAAACCGGCCGGTCACAGTTGTCCGGTATCGCCGAAGGGTCGCCCGTCACCATCGAACTGAACGAAGCTGGAAAGGTCATCGACATCCATAAGATGCATGTTGAGCTGACCCTTGACGAACATCCAAAGACCAAGCCCGGCTACCATATCACCGTGCACGGCGTGATCGACAAGATTCAAGGTCCGACGGTCGCCGTCAAGGCGCCGGGTGGAGACTACTGGCTTAACGCCAAGACCCTGCCCAAAGACATCAAGCCCGGCGACGAGATCACGCTCTGGGTGAATGAAGAGAACATCGTGGTGGACCATCACCAGAAGGGGCATGAGAAGGCCCATCGGCTGGTCACGGGCAAGCTGATCTACGTCGGTAAGATGAAGAACGAGATCAAGCTCTGGACGCCCGAAGGCGAGAAGGTGTTTCCGCTCGAACGGATCGAGGTCAAGGCCAAGCCGATCGAGGAAGGCAGCCGCGTCACGATCGAGCTGAACGAAAGCGGAGCGGTCACGGATATCTGGAAAGCCGGATCGTAACGGCTTGGATAGTTGTCCGCGCACGGGCCGCGCCATGCTGAGTGGCGCGGCCCGTGGCTCGCTGACGGCCCGGCCGAGGTGGAAGCGGCTGTCGAGAAACCTCCCCTTCTCTTTTCAACCCCTCCTGTTCCCGAACATCTTCATGGTAACGCCACCAGTCGATAAAGACACGGCACTCAAGAGTCTCGACGCGCGGCTCCACGCATTGGGGTTTCGGCTGGCGGTTGTCAAGGATATAGGGTCATGTCAAGGATATAGGGTCAGGTCTTGCAATCACACATGGAGCAGCGTGTGGCGGTCCAGCCTGCTTCGCCAATCGTGATCCCTCATTGGTCCGGAGGCGCCACGCTCCCTTGACCCCCCTCGGACAACCCTCCAACTCTTCTCGGCAGTGATGGATGCGCCTCCGACAGTGCAGGAGACTTGCCCCTACAGATGATTGAACCTGCGTTGCTGGGTGGAATGACTCAGCCGCTATCATCTTTGTCGTCCGCTTCGCGGACGCATCTCTTCGAAGAGGTGCTATGATGTCGTATGTGAACGTTCAGATCACCAGTCGGACATGCCGTTTCATCAGAACGCGGTTCGGCAACGCACATTCTCTAGGTCGAGCCTCCGACCCATGATAGGCTGCTTTCTTCATCCCTCGCGTCGTACACGGGGTCCGCGTGTCCGTCGAAGCCTTCATCGCCCTCGCGCTCTTCAGATCAAGGACGCGCTACGGCTTCAGCACATCGGCCCTACAAACTTCGACATCTTCGCTTCCGAGCGCGACCGCGTCAATCCAGATGCGCAGCATCAGTGTCCGACGCCTTTGCGTCCAACCCAGGTGAATCCATGAACGATACATTGTTAAGCCTGGCCCAGCGGATGCCCAAGGCCGAGCTGCATCTGCACATCGAAGGCACGCTGGAGCCGGAGTTGATGTTCCGACTGGCAGAGCGCAACGGGGTGCGGCTGAATTACCCCAGCGTGGAAGCCCTGCGTGCCGCGTACGCCTTCAACAACCTCCAGGAGTTTCTGGATCTCTATTACGTCGGGATGTCGGTCCTGTTGAAGGAAGAGGATTTTTACGATCTGACATGGGCGTACTTGCAGCGGGTGCATCAGGACAACGTGGTGCATGTTGAGCTGTTCTTCGATGCGCAGGCACATCTGGCGCGCGGCATCTCGCTGAACGTTCAGATCCGCGGCATTCGCCGTGCGCTGCAGGATGGCAAGGAGCGGCTGGGCATCAGCTTCAGGCTGATCCTGTCATTTCTGCGGCATCTGTCCGAAGCCAGTGCCTTGGAGACCCTGAAGCTGGCCGAACCGTTGCTGGATCAACTGGACGGCTTCGGGTTGGATTCCTCGGAACTCGGTCACCCGCCGGAAAAGTTTGTCCGAGTATTCGCCAAGTGTAGGGAACTGGGTTTCAAGATCACCGTCCACGCCGGTGAGGAAGGGCCGCCGGCCTATGTCGCTCAGGCGATGGATCTGCTGCGAGTGGATCGGATTGATCACGGCAACCGCTCGCTGGAAGATGCCGGACTGGTGCAGCGGCTGGCTCATGCAGGCACGACGCTCACGGTCTGCCCGCTCTCCAACCTCAAGCTTTGCGTGGTGAAAGCTATGAATCAGCACCAGATCCTGACGATGCTCAACGAGGGTCTTAAAGCGACCGTCAACTCGGATGACCCGGCCTATTTCGGCGGCTATGTGAACGACAACTACCGCGCACTCATCGAATCCCTGCCGATCACCCGCCAGCACCTCTACCAATTGGCACACAATGCCTTCCACGGCGCCTGGCTCAGTGATGAAACGAAAGCCCAACACCTGAATGACCTCAACCGGGTGTTTGCCCTCGCATGAAGGCGTCTTACTCGCCTCGGACAGGGTTCCAGAGCCGTTTCGTGATGGAATCGCGCGGCATGGCGGGTCTACACATGCGGCTCGTGAGCCCTTTTTGCGTTTGAGCTAATACTCGGTCAACTGGACCGGCTACACTCAAGACCAGAGGAGCGTACCCGTGCATCGCATCGGAATACGGATCTATTTCACGGCGATCGCCATGTTTATTTCCTCTCTCCTGGGAAAATCCACCGCATCTCGTGCGCGAGCACGATCCAGAACAACTACGCTCTGATTCGAAGCCTCCTGCACCTCACTTCTCTCACTATCCATTCTCACACGTCATCGCCCTCCGTGCTCTCTCTATCGTCTCCTAGGTGAGTGATGGATACGCCTTCGGCTTTGCAGTAGACTGGCCGAAGAAGGCCCACAGGCCAGTAGCAGAGAATGTCTCCGGCGTGAAATCAGGGGCACCGATGCGTAAGCGAATCATGGCTCAACTCGAGAAAGCAATGAGTGCGTCTGAACAGGAGTGGTTGAATGTAGAGCGGCTCGCAGAGGTGGAAATCACCTCAGAGGGTGCCGCTCATCCCATGGAGTTTGCGTTGTTGCCCGGTCGCGATTCGGGGTGGCGTGCTGCAGGGTCAAAACAGACGATCCGGCTTCTTTTCAACCGTCCGCAACGACTACGGCGGATCTGGATGAATATTGTGGAGTCCGGCTCCGAGCGTACGCAAGAGTATGGTTTGCAACGGTCGCCGGATAGTGGGCAGTCCTTCAAGGAAATCGTGCGGCAGCAGTGGAACTTCAATCCACGGGGCGCAACGAATGAGACAGAAGATCACCATGTCGAACTTCCGGCGGGCACGGTCCTCGAATTGAGCCTCATTCCGGACATCGGCGGAGGGAATGCGCCCGCCTCACTGGCGCAATTGCGGTTTGCATAACGCACGGTACCTCGCCCTCAACTGATGGCCTCCACCGCATGACCCTCGGAGGTCCGAACCCATCTTGCGGCTCGGGACGAGTCCGGGCACTTATTCGTGCCATTATCATTCGGCTGAAGCACTGATGGACATTGTCTCACACGGGCTCTGGGGTGCGATCGCGTTCGGGCGAAAAAGCCGATCGAGTTTTTGGCTTGCGTTCGTGATCGGCCTGGCGCCGGATCTCCTGTCGTTCGGAATTCTCTGGATGGCGGCCATGATCGGCCTTGAAGACAAACCCGATTTCAGTCAGGGCACTCCCCCCGAATCCTCCATCCCGCTCTATGTGCATCACCTGTACGATGTCACACATAGCTTCATCGTGTTCCTCGCCGTGTTTCTCCTCGTCTGGTTCATCCTGAAACGGCCGCTGTGGGAACTCGCCGCCTGGGGCCTGCACGTGTTGGTCGACGTGCCCACGCATTCGCACGCATTCTTCCCGACGCCTGTCCTGTGGCCTTTCATCGATTGGAAGTTCAACGGCTGGCCATGGATGACGCCGACCATCCTCATACCTAACTTCGTGCTTCTGTCGCTCCTCTATACGTGGTACCTGTCAGGCCCGTATTGGAGAAATAGATGGACAGGTACAGTTCACAAGGTCGTTCAGGAGCAACGCAGGACAACTCCCCGATCCTGATTGGCCATTCTGGCGCGACGTGTCGCGGTCCGGTTTCCTCCCTCCGTACTTGATTTGAACGACCCCTGTTCGATCTATGGCGTAGGGCCGGATCATGGCGAGGAAGCGCGATGGGTCGTTGTTGAGGCGGGTCGTGACTTAGCCCGGTGCGGGATAGTCTCTTCTTGGGGTTGGACGACGTCCTAGTCCTCCACTCGGATACCATCGAACTCGACGGCGGTTCGCACGGCTTGCGCGATCATGGGTTGCTCGATGCCGCCGTTGCCATGCCGCAACAGCAGTTCAGCGACGAGTGTCTCCGCGCCGCGCTCGGGGCACCGCGATAGTTCTCAGGAGTCAAGTAATGGGTCGGAATGATATTCTGACGGAATGGTTGCGGTGCCGCGCGCCGCTTCCCCGTGCCGTCCTTACTGGAGAACACACATTGGATGCGTAAGCGGCTCACGCATCCAATCTAGAACACTTTCTATGTCGAATGCAGGTATTCCGAACGGTCGATCCGTCGTCGTCGCGGGCGCCGGACTTGCCGGCCTCGCGGCCGCCGTCGAGTTACAGAAGTCCGGCGCGCAAGTCACGGTGCTGGAGGCCCGAGACCGCATCGGCGGGCGCGTCTGGACCTTGCGCGACGGATTCGTCGAAGGCCAACATGCCGAGGCGGGTGGGGATCTCATCGATGAAGATCATGAAGCGATCCATCGGATGGCCGGTGAGTTGAGACTGACATTGACGCCCATCCTACGAGGAGGGTTTGCTTTCGTTCGCCGCGCCTCTCGCCGGCAGTCCCCCAAGCCGTTCTCGATCGCTCATCGACTCTGGCCGGAGATCGCCAGGCTCTGCGAGCCCTGGGTTCGAGCCTATCGTTTGACCGAGCACCGTTGGGACGGTCCGATCGCGAAAACCTTGGCCAATCAATCGGTGGCGGAATGGCTCGATCAGGTCCGCGCCGGTGGGCAGATACGTGCGGCCCTCCGGGGCATGCGGGGGTTCTTTCTGGCGGATCCCGAGGAACTTTCCCTACTCGCCCTGGTGGATCAACTTGCATCCGAGTCTGAAGGACAGAGTCGATTCTATCGGATCGAAGGCGGCAATGATCGGTTGGCAACCGGTCTCGCCCGAATGTTGCACGAACCGGTGCAGCTTCACGCTACTGTGCTGGCGGTGATGCAGCGTCGAGGTCGGGTCCGAGTCACGGTCAAGAGGAGGGACGGAAGCCACGCGCGTGTCGTCGCTGACTCGTTGGTCCTTGCGCTGCCAACCACCACGGCGCGACGGATCGCGTTCACGCCGCCACTACCGGCGCTTCAACAGCAAGCTATTCGGGAGCTGCGCTATGGTATGGCCACGAAGACGCTGCTGCAGTTCGAACGGCGGTTCTGGCAGCGGCGAGGTACCCGGCGTGCCTATGGTACGGATCTGCCGATCGGTGCGCTCTGGGATGGCAACGAGGAGCAGCGCGGCCGCGTAGGTATCCTCTCATTGCTTGCCGGCGGGTCGGCCGGCGTGGAGACGCGGAGGCTCATGACCAGGCGCGGCATAGGAGGGCTCGTGGACGCCTTACAGTGGCTTGGCGCGGCTGGAGCTTCCCCGCTGGCTTCGCGGCAGATTTGTTGGGAGGATGATCCTTGGGTGCGGGGCGGGTATGCCTTTTTTCATCGCGGCTTCGACCCGGAACTCCGGGGGTGGCTTGCCAAGCCCCATGGTCGCGTGGTGTTTGCCGGCGAGCACACCAGCCTTCGTTGGCAGGGCTATATGAACGGCGCCGTGGAGAGTGGGTTACGGGCTGCCGCCGAGGTGGCGGTTCTTCTGTCTCGTTCTCGCCGTGGTCACCGCATATGATGGGTGCCTGGGAACCTCCCCACCGGTTGATTTCGCTCCTCCCGAGAAATATATAATTCTTGACTGATTGGCCGGTGTCCTCAAAAAGCGATCGGCCGGCATGTCATCGGAGCGAGCCATCCGTGCCATCCCGCAGGCTAGATACTCGCGACCCGTCCATAACGGCGGACCGTGGCCGTTCGCTGATCAAGCCTCATCTCAAGCACCTTTCGGGCAGCGGGACGAGACTGGACGGCGTCATCGTCGAACGGAATGTAGAACAGCCGCATTCCGGCATCTATCGCCCAACGGGACAGGCGCCGAAACACGTCGTCGTGCTGCATGTCGATCATCCCGCTGTCTTGGAATGGCGGATGAACGGGCAACGGCACGAGGCCTTTTTCTCAGGTGGAGAAGCCATCATCAACCCGGCTGGGCTGTTTGTGGCCCCACGGTGGAGTGCGACGGTCGAGTTGCTCTTGATGGCGATCGAGCCGGGATTCGTCAATCGGATCGCAGAGGACATGGCCGCGGGCGGGCCGGTGGAGTTGATCCCGCGCTTCCACTTCCGCGATGCTTTGCTCGAACAGTTGGTGCGGACATTGATTGCGGAGTTCGAGCAGGCGTCGCCTCCCGATCGGGTCTATGCCGATTCGTTGACGCACACCTTGATTGTGCACCTGCTCAAGAAGTATTCGGGAACACGTCTTCGATCTCGCGCGGCCGGACAGGGGCTGCCCCAGCGCAAGCTCGCGCGGGTCGTCGAGTTTATCGAGAGTCATTTGAGCGATGATCTTGCCCTGAGACATCTCGCGGATACGGCAGAGATGAGCCCGTCGTATTTCCTGACGCTGTTCAAGCGCTCGACCGGCCGGGCGCCTCATCAGTTCTTGATCGAGAAGCGGATCGAGAAAGCCAAAACCCTGCTGACCCAGACCAAGTTGCCCATCGCCGACATCGCCGCGCAGACCGGGTTCGCCGATCAGAGCCACATGACCAGGCTCATGCGGCGTCACACGGGTCTCACCCCTCGCCAAGTACGCAGTATCTGAGCCTTCACCTAAACCATTCGAACCTTCCAACCCGAGTCATTTCGTTCAAGATCGCGGCCCCTCCCGCCGCTTATGGTGTGGATCGGTTGCGCTGGAGGGTACGGAGGTGGTTCGTCCTGTAGGGTTTATCGAAGGGAGGAAGATATGGTCGATCGGAAGCTCACAGGAAAAGTCGTCGTGGTTGGGGCAGGCGCCAAGAATCTGGGAGGACTCCTCAGCCGAACCTTCGGTGCGGATGGCGCCTCGGTGGTCGTGCACTACCACAGTGCGGCGTCGAAAGCGGCAGCGGAAGACACCGTGCGGGCGGTCGAGGCGGCGGGGGGAAAAGGCTTTGCGGTGCAAGGCGACCTCACGAAAGTCGACAACGTGGTCAAGCTGTTCGACGAGACGATCAAGCGGTACGGCCGACTCGATATTGCCGTCAATACGGTCGGCAAGGTGCTCAAGAAACCGTTTGTCGAGACGAGCGAGAAGGAATACGACGACATGTTCGCCATCAATGCCAAGGCGGCGTATTTCTTCATGCAGGAGGCCGGCAAGCGCATGAACGAAGGCGGCAAGATCGTGACCATTCTCACGTCGCTCCTGGCGGCGTTCACCGGACTCTACGCCACCTATGCAGGCAGCAAGGCTTCGGTTGAGCACTTCACCCGAGCGGCAGCCAAGGAATTCGGCTCGCGCGGAATTTCGGTGACCAATGTGGCGCCTGGTCCGATGGACACGCCGTTTTTCTATCCTGCCGAATCGCCTGAAGCCGTGGCCTACCATAAATCGCAGAGCATGAACGGAAAATTGACGGACATTCAGGACATCGTGCCGATCGTCAGATTCCTGGTCACCGAGG
>JANRMO010000032.1:0-47326 GCA_040981105.1 Nitrospiraceae bacterium | reverse complement strand
GGCGTCGCATCGGAACCCGTCGAGGCCGTGATCGAGCCAGAACGACATCACCTCCAACATCGCCTGCCTGACGGCGGGATTCTCATAGTTGAGATCCGGTTGGTGGCTGAAGAACCGGTGCCAATAGTAGGCTTGCGCCTCCGGATCCCATGTCCAGTTGGACTTTTCCGTGTCGATGAAGATGATCCTCGCTTTGGCATATTTCTGATCGGTGTCGCTCCAGACATAGTAGTCCCGCGTCGGGGCTTGAGGAGACCGCCGGGCGGCTTGAAACCAGGCGTGTTGATCGGAGGTGTGGTTGAGCACCAGATCGGCGATCACGCGCATCCCGCGCCGGTGGGCTTCGTCCAGAAGACGGCGAAAATCTTCGGTCGATCCGTAGGAAGAAGCGATGTTGAGGAAGTCGGACACATCATACCCGTCGTCGCGCAGCGGAGAAGGATAAAACGGCAACAACCAGAGGCAATCGACTCCGAGCCACTCCAGATAGTCAAGCTTCTGGGTGAGCCCGGCAAAATCGCCGATGCCGTCGCCATTGTCGTCGTAAAACGCCCGGACGTGCAGCTCATAGAACACGGCGTCTTGGTACCATCGCGAATCCTGTCTCGGCACGGCCTCCTCCCTTCCTCCGTCGCCCTCACCCGCTCGTCGCATACCCGTCGCAAGCGGTCAGCAAGCCGGAGCGCAGCCGCTCCAGGCTGCCGAGGTACGGATTGATGGCGCGAATCCGGTCTGCCAGGTCCGGCAGCCCCAGCCCGGTGCGAATCCACGCTGAAAAATCGCTTTCTTCGCGATGGAGGCGAAAATGCGCCTCGAACATATGAAAATAGATCGCGCTCACATCGATCTCCGACACGGCCCGCCGAAACTCGCTCAACGTGCGGACTTCCACTCCCATCGGCACTTCCAGGATCCGCGAGCGATGAAAATAGAACGGCCTTCCGAAGATCACGCGAGGCACGATCGGCATCCGGGACAGATGGTGGTCAATGATCGAGATGATCTCTTCGCGGAGATCCTCCAAGTTGGGATAGTCGAACGGATCGATCACCGCCAGTTTTTCCCCCAGAACATGATCGCCCACCTGCGTCACCACCCATTGGGCGAAATCGTTCGGAAAGACCCGTTCGATGAATCGATGCCGGAGAAAATAGCTGTGCGTGTGGAAGTGCACGGAATCCAGCGGGACATCTTCGAGCATCTCAGCCAGTTCCTTTTCATCGTCCGCCTGCTGCCCGAGGCTTTCCTCGAGCTCGCTGCAGCCGATAAAGGTGAACGGGGCGAGGGCCGTCGGTTCCATCATGATCTCCTGCCCTGATCGCGTGGGCCCGCTTCATGGGGACGACGCTCCCACGCGATCGCGAGGCTCACGAGACAGCCGATTGCCAGGCCCGCAGCGAACATTCCACTGAGGGCCATGTTCCACCTGAATCGACTGATCCGTCGGGGTTCCGTCTTCGGGGACCACCCGGGCTGCGAGCGCACGCCCGCCTCCGCGCCCCACCACCGGTCGCTCGGTTCCGGCGGCGACGGCTCGGAACGCGCACCGACGCCATCCTGAAAGATGGATGGTCGCGGAATCATGTCAGCCTCTCGAGTACCGCCACCGGCAACTCCCGAAAGATTTCGCCGAGAGGGAGGACATGCCGACCTTCCAGCAAGGAGGGGGTAAGCTGTTCGCCCGTCAGCAGATTGCGATAGTGCGTTCTGGCGCTCCAGGATGGCACCGTGATCCAGGACTCGCCCCAGAACTCCGCTCCGATCGGAGGTCGGTTGGCATCGGGGCACAGCCGGGTCACCAATCGAGGCACCGCGACCACGACGGCCTGATCCTGTTCGAGCCGCGCGAACGCACAGCCCTGGTCCTTTCGCTCCCCGAGGATGTCCAGCGGCACATACGTCCCATTGGAAAACAACTCCGGCCGTGAGCGTCGATAGGTCAGCAACGAGACCATCACATACAGCTTCAGCCGCCCATCCGTTCGGTGTTCGACAAGGTGCCGCACCAGCGCCGCGCGTTCCGGCGAAGCGGCACAGGCTTGCCGGATCTCCTCAAGCACACGCCGGCGCACCGCGAAATCCACCGGCCGGCGATTGTCGGGATCGACAAGACTGAAATTCCAGAGTTCGGTGCCTTGGTAAAAGTCCGGCACGCCGGGAGCCGTGACCTTCAGCACCAATTGGGCCAGGGCGTTCCAGATGCCATAGCCGGCGATCCGCCGTTGGAACGGAAGAAAATCCTGGAGAAATGGGTTGGCCTTCGAGCGATCCAAAATCCGGTCGATGAAGTTCGCGACCGCCTCCTCGTGAGCCGGATTCGGATTCACCCAACTGGTGTGGACCTTGGCTTCCTTGAGCGCCTTGGCAAGATACTGCTGCACGCGCGCCTGGAACGCGCGGAACCCCATGGCATCCAGGTCTTCGAACGGCCAGGCGCCGATCAAGGTTTGATACAGCAAGTATTCCTCGTTCCGATCGGGCGCTTCCTCTCCCTCCACCTCGGTCTTGAATCGTCGATTCAGTTTCGCCCAATGCAGAATGTGCGTCCGCCATTCTTGCGGCAACTCGGACAGCACGTTGATGCGGGCCCGCACATCCTCGCTCCGCTTGGTATCGTGCGTCGAAGTGGCCGAGAGCGCCAACGGCCAGCGGGCCTGCCGCTCCTGCATGGCCCGATGAAACGCCTCCACGGACAAGCCGAATTGCTCGGGATCGCCGCCGACCTCGTTCAGGGATACCAATCGGTTGTAGATGTAAAAAGCCGTATCCTCGACACCTTTCGCCGTCACGGGACTGGTGATTTGCTGAAACTTCATCATGAACTGTTGCTGAAGCTGTTCATCCTCCTCGCTGCGAGCATCCCGCTGCTTCAGCAGCAAGTCTCTGACAAAATCAAAGACCAGGCCGCTCAGCGCCGGGTTGCGCCGCTTCGCCCTCGCCACGGCCAGGCGGATGAACGATCGGTCACGGTCCAACAGACCGCTGGCCCCCGCCGTCACATAGGTGCGGTACACGGGAAAGCAGGCGACGATCTCCCGGATCGCATGCGTCAAGCTGTTCAAGGTGAAATCGCGGGACCGCCGGTCCCGTTCCGACAGACGATTGAGGTAGTGGCCCAGCACGTTGAGCTCGCTCGACATCGCCGCCTGCATGATCAGCTTCTTCGATTCGTAGACGACATCCTGATAGACGAGACGTTTGTGGATGAAGCGGGCGTAAATCTCCGTGAATCGCCGTTCGCTCGACTGGTCCACAAACAACCCGTTCACCATGTTCATGAAATCGTATCCGGTGGTGCCATACACCGGCCAAGTCTCGGGAAGCGGCTCCTCCTTGCCGAGAATCTTTTCCACGATCAGATACAGCGGTCGTTCCTTGTCCTCGTCGGGCGCCATTTCTCGCCGCGCCCAGGCCTGCAACTGCGTCAGATACTCGCTCGGACTGTAGAGGCCATCGACGTGATCGATCCGCAGGCCGCTGACCGCCCCCTCTTTGAGCAATCGGAACACCAGCCGGTGGGCCTCCTGGAACACCGCCGGATCCTCGACACGGATGGCCGCCAACTCGTTCACGTCGAAAAACCGCCGATAGTTGATCTCCTCCGATGCCGCGCGCCAATAGGCCAGCCGGTAAACTTGGTCGTTGAGGAGGTCGTCGAGCAGATCAAAGCTCCGGGGATCGCCCTTCGTTCCGTTGAACAGCGCCACATTGTCTTTGATGAACGCACCGACGACGGCGCTGTCATGAACCGCCGCCGCCAGCCGCTTCCTCAGGATCGCCTTCTCTCGGTATCGCACCTCCACCGCAGCGGGATCCCGTTCGTGACGAGGCGGAAGGTGTCCCAGTCCCGTGATGATGCTCTGCAGTTCCTCGATCGGAGCATGGCCTCGCCCCACGCACTGGATGAGCCGATCAAGCCGGTGGGCCAACACCTTGGCCCCGGATCGCGGCGACAGCGGCAACCGGTGATCGTAGTAGCGCACAAAGAACGCACCTTCGTCGTACTCGAGCGTGATCTCCTGATTTTCGAGGACATGCCCGTAGAGATCCCCCAGGATCGGGAGCAATACCTTGTCGTGCAACTCCCGTTTCACGGGATCCCAGTCGATGTCGAAAAAGATGGAATAGGGGGAGCTAGGTCCGTTCTCCAGGACATCGGCCCACCACGCGTTCACCATCCGCCCGATTCCCATGTGGTTGGGCACGACGTCGAGGAGCTGTCCCATGCCGGAGGCCTGAAGGGTGGTGACGAACGTCTGGTACTCCTCGATGGTCCCGACTTCGGGATTCAAGACGGTCGGATCGATGACATCATACCCATGCGGACTGCCGGGCACCGCTTTGAAGTAGGGGGACGCGTAACAGTCCGTGATGCCCAACGCATGCCAATAGGGGATGAGCGCCGTCGCATCGACGAAGGAAAACGCGGTATTGAACTGCACGCGATAAGTGGAGAGAGGAAATTTTGACGGTGCCACGTCCACGCCTCTTGTTGTCGCTACCGTCCCGCAAGCGCCGAAGCGACACGCGCCGCACGCCCCCGCGGGAGAACGACAAGTCCCGATTTGGTGACCTGATAGCGCTGCCGATCCTCCTTCGCATCGCCGCCGATCTCCGAGGCCGCCGGAATCACGTTAAATCGATCGATGATGACGCGACGCAGCCTCGATTTGGCTCCGATCACCGTCCCATCCAGCACGACGCACTCGTCGAGACGGGCCCCGGGCTCGATCCGTACATTTCGCCCGATGACCGACCGTCGAATTTCCGCGTCGATAATCTGGCCGCCTTGCCCGATCATCGAGTCTTCGATGCTCGCCTTGGCAACACTCACGGTCGGACCGTCGAAGGTATCGGTCAAAATCGGCCATTCGCCGTTTCGCAGATCGAAGATGGGACATTCGCCCAGGATGTCCATGTGGGCCTGCCAATAGGCATCGAGCGTGCCCACGTCACGCCAGTACCCCCGTTCCTCGTACGGTTTGAGTCCGGGCACGTCGTCGTCCATGAAATTGTAGGCGACCAGTCGTGTGCGGCCGATCAGGGAGGGGATGATATCCCGTCCGAAATCGTGCGAGCCCGTTCTTGCCGCATCCTCTTGTAACACCCTGAGCAACACATCCGCGTTGAAAATATAGTTGCCCATCGATGAGAACGCCTGTTCGGGGTCTCCCGGCATCGGCTTGGGATGTTTCGGTTTTTCATCGAATCCGAGGATACGCCCATTGTGGTCGGCCTCAATGATCCCGAATCCCTTGGCCGCCTGGACCGGCACGGGCCTCGCCGCCACGGTAACCTCGGCGCTCCGCTCTTGATGAAACCGCACCATCCGAGCGATGTCCATGCGATAGATGTGATCGGCGCCGAACACGGCCACGAGATCCGGGGCGAAGTCCTCGATAAGGTTCAGATTGTGAAACACCGCGTCGGCCGTCCCTTCGTACCACCCGCCGCCGGCCTTCATCTGCGGGGGAACCACGGTGATGAATTGTCGTTTGATGCGTCCGCCGATTCGCCAGGCCCGCCGCAAATGCTCGATCAGCGACTGCGACCGGTACTGCACCAGCACATACATCGACATCACGCCGGAATTCAGGAAGTTGCTCAGCACGAAGTCCACAATTCGGTATTTGCCGCCGAACGGCACCGCCGGCTTGCTGCGCTGCTCGGTCAAGGGCATGAGGCGCTCGCCTTTGCCTCCCGCCATGATCATGGCGAGGACCCGCGGCTGCCGTCCTGTTTGGCTCATGTCATCGGTTCCTTTCATCATTCGCCCTACCACAGCAGCGTCAAACTCTCTTGTATTTGCACAGCGATCTTGCCTCCCCGTTGCCCGATTCCGTCGGCCTGCTCCGTGATGTTCCCGATCTTGGTCCAGTCGATACCCTTCCCATCGAACCACGTCGGCCCCACTTCCATGAGCACCTGCCTGCTCCGCTCCTTTCGACGGACCGTTCGCGTCATGGAATCCGCCATGCCCGCAGTCGTCCCCTCAACCCTGTTCCCCCCATGTGCTCTCTGCGAGCGATGCTCGCCTCCATGCATCCGCCCACCCGGAGGAGCCGGCCCTTACGGCACTTCGCACAAGGAGTTGGTCGTTCCGTGCTCGTTGACGACCTTGTTCGGATTCGCAGCATCATCCTCCCACCGATCACCGTCCACCACGAATTTGTACTGGTAGGTTCCCGGCTTGAGACGTACCGCCACCTGCCACTGACCGCCTACCCCCAGCTTCATCGGATGTTTGGACGCATCCCACTCATTGAAATCTCCGACTAGGGCCACGACGCGGGCCGCCGGCGCGAAATGCTCGAATGACACGAGCTTGGTGGCGGCACGCGGCCGCTTCTTCGATACAGAGCGAGGCTTCCCCGCTCCATCGCTGCCTCTCCCCATCTCCACACCTCCTCTTCTGGCAGGCTGTGGAAAAACCCGATCGGTATGCTTCGACAGGCTCAGCATGATCGGAAAACACCAATATATTCAATGACTGGTCCGTTCGTCCTGAGGCCCTCGAAGGATGAACGCAGGGTTTTTCCGCATCCTGCTGGGGCCTGCCGCAATCGGCAGATGGCCCGCCCTCCTGAAAGTCTGCCGTGGACGCGAGCCTACGGAGTCACGGCCTGTTGATTATCCGGAATGTAGGCGCCAGACACAATGGTGATTTCGCGAGGGGCCAACCAGCGGAGGTTGTCTGACTTGATACGCTCCGACCGAAGGAGGCCGGTCCGACCGACGGGTCGCGTCCAAGCGGCTCCCGGCAATCCCTCCCTGGTTCTTGGCGATCTCCGATACCGGAGGAAGGAGCCCGGTTGCAGACCGGTCCTCTCGGAGATCTGATCCGACCTGATATCCCTCGCCTCAGCCTCGTGGCCTTCTGCGCGCCATGGCCGTTCGCCGCGATGGCCTTGATAAGGCGACCTCGTTCCCTGGTGCAGCAGGTCGTCCCGCCGGCCGACCTTCGGCTCGGACCGACACCCGAAATCGGCGACCGGCTTATCCTGCTCAAATCAGCGCCGGATACGGGAACCGCGATCCGACTCCCGCAATGGACTGCGTCGGCTCGGATGGACACATGAGCGCATGGAAGCCATGCAGGCCACGCGCGCTCCAGGGCCGGGTTGGTCGTGATGCTGTTAGTGAGCGGCAGTGGCGAAATCATGCGACATGTGGGAAAGGCGATCGACCTGGTGGCCACAGGAAAGTCGTTCGAAACGAAAAGCATTGAATCCACGATGTCGCGCGACGCGAGTCAAATCGGCAAGGATCTGTTCTCCGATAAAGCTGTGGCGTCGGCCGATGCGCGACAGGTCAATCTCTATGGCTTGATTCAGGACGTCGACGCGATGCCGAGACAGACACGGGAACAACCGGAACGGTTCGCGACCTCACGGGCTCGGACACAGATGAAGACCCGCATGGTGCGGACCGAGTAGCGGCTACGAGGCCTACAAACGCGCCAAGGGGAGCGATCGGATGCCCACTCCGCATCACCCGTTCGATCCCGAGCGTAACATCGAACTGGGCACGGCGTACCTGCGTACCTGAATGTTCAGCATCTCACCAAGGTCGTCGGCTATCGCAAACAGTTCGTGGCGGTCATGCCCGAGCGGTGAGGCCCTTGCCGGATCAGGCCCACTCTGTGGCTGGTGTAGGACTCTTTCTCGAACGGGTGGAGCTGAAGCACCGGAAAGATAGCTGTAACATTTGAGGTCTACTCGTCGGATAGGCTCGGCTTGGACCTGAACGGTCTCGGCCATCGTAGCGGCGAAGCCCCGACGATGCACGCAACGGAACGGCTTACTTCGCGATGGTGATCGAGGGGGTGGCAGTCTTTGAAATATCCGTGACGGTCATCTGATATAGCTGCGCCAATATGCGGAACGTGCCGAGATTCCAGGGCTCAATCCTACCGTCGTCACTGGACGCCTTGACGATCGAGTACCAGCGGCCTTCGAACTTCACGGCAAAGGCGGCATGGTCCGGTCGGGAATCGCTCTCGACGATGTCGAGCGTCTGCTCGGGATTGAACGCGACTTCGCCCGTGCGTTCGTCGGGCTCGACTTGGTATTCGCGATCGATGGCGATGCCGTTCGCGAGGAAGCGCATGATATTGGTGAAGCTCCGGATGACTAGGACCCCATGTAGGGGATATTCCCCGCCCGGACCATCCGGCCGGATGTCAACGAGGATATAGTTCCGAGGATATCGTTGCGCCTCTTCGTGCAACAGACGGCGCTCCTCATTCGGCAATTGCAAGGGGTCGTAATTCGTAATGACCGTCCGCCCCGTGACCCGACGCCGCACGGTCAGAGACGGCTCTTCGCTGACATCGCCGATGGCATACCCACGGTCCATGGCGTCGATGATCTTGTCGAGCCCTCGAACCACATCTCCCGATCCCGAACGCGCGGAGAGCGGTAGCGCCACGGTCTGCTCGAAAATCAACGACGTGACTCGCAAATCCCGCGAGAGATTCAGCGACGAAAGGTGCATGATGCGCCGCCGAAACTCCCGATACTCGTCCTTGAAATAGGGCATGTTGCGGTACGTCGCGGACTCGCCGTACCCGCTGGCTTGGATCTCGCTCACCATCAGGCGCAGAATCATCGCCGGTTCGACGCCCTGCTGAAACATGAACATCACGCGGGCTTCGTCGAAGGGAGTGAGGATGCGGCTAGTGAATTCTTCGCCCTGAATCGGCACGATCGTGATCGTCGGGCGTTCGGCCATGCTGCCGCCGAACGAGAGACCGACGGCGTCCGGTCCGGGCGTGACGACCGTGCTCGTCAATCCGGCGTTTGCCTGGAATTCGAACGTCGCCGCCACGCTAGAAACGCCTGTAAAGTGCTGCGGAAGGAAGTGGCGGGAACGAGCGATGTTGAGGAGAAGCATTTCGGCTTCGACCCGTCCCACCGCTCGATCATATTCGAGGACGGCCTGATGCAGCGCGATCGGCGAGAGACAGCCCGCCGACAAGAGGCACAGGAGACCGAGCGCGACCGCACTGAGGCCTGCGCACCGAACAGACGACCGCGACCCACGTTTCCTCATCCGGAGACTATCGTTCCAACGACGAAAGCTGCTTCCGCACCGCTTCGATCCTTTCACGATGATCCGGCTGGGTTTCGGCCAGCGTTACGTACCTGCGGAAGAACTGGATCGCCTCGTTGCGCTGATTCTGAGCGCTGAAAGCCTCACCAAGGTTGTAATAGGCGACGGGATCGTTGGGCTGCAGCGAGGTCGCCGCGCGAAAGGCCGTCAACGCCTCGTTGACCTGCCCCTTGCTCAATAACGCCACCCCGAGATTATTCTGAGCGGTCACGCTCTTCGGCGCCGCCTGTAAGGCCGCGCGGTAGGCGGTAATCGCTCCGTCGTAATCGCCCTTCTGTTGCAACAGAAGTCCCAAGGCCTCCTGCGAAGGAGCATGGGTCGGCCGGTAGGCCAACATGGCGCGATACTCGGCAATGGCTCCATCGCTGTCACCGGCTCGGTCGAGCAACTGCGCCACGTCGTAATGCGCCGCCCCCTGTCCTGGATCCAATTTCAATACCTCGCGAAACGTCGCCAGAGCCCCATCGAACTCCCCCTTGGCCTTCAGCGCCAACCCAAGGTTGTAATGCGCATCGGCATTCTGGGGCTGTAGGCGGACGGCCGCACGTCCGGAGCCGACCGCACCGTCGAGTTCTCCCTTCGCCAGAAGGGCGGCGCTCAGGTTGAGACTGTACAGGGCGGCCGCGGGCCCGGTCTGAAGCCGTAACGCCGCGCGGTACTCTCCGATCGCTTCGTCGAGCATACCCTTTCGCTGCAACACCAGGCCCAGATTGTTGTGGGCGGTGGCGTTGTCTGGCTGCAGGCGCAGGGTCTCGCGATATTCTTCGATCGCTCCGTCCAGATCGCCCTTCGCCTCCAAGGCCATGGCGAGATTGTGATGGGGAGCGGCGTTCCCGGGTTGCAATCGAATAGCATGACGATAGGCTTCGATGGCCTCGTCAAGCCGCCCCTTCTCACTGAGGGTTACGCCGAGATTGTTGTGAATGGCGGCAAATTCGGGTTGCGCATTCAGCGCGGCTCGATATTCCTCGATGGCGTCGTCCAATTCGCCCTGCGCAGCCAGCGAAAGTCCCATGGCGTGGCGAGCCTCGGGAAAGTCCTCCCGTTTCTGGAGCGCCGCCTTGAATTTCTCGACGGCCTCCGCATAGTTACCCTTCGCATGGAGTGCAACCCCGGCGTAATAAAGGCTCTCGGCTTCACCGGCGTGTGCGCCGGGCTTTGGCTTTTGAGGAATGATTTGGGGGCTGGAAGATCGAGGACGATCCGAGGAGATGTTCTTCGCCGTGGCTTTCGCGTGCTGGGCCCAGACTACGGCTGGTAGGCCCGCGAGACAGAGAATCGACAGGACGGCAAATAAACTGGGACGAAACCGCAAAGCCGACACCATCTACTACATTTCAAACCGACGAATCGGAACGCGAACTATCTTGCCAATAGCTCCGGCACAAATCAAGCCCTTATGTTGAGTCATATGTAATCTAATCGGTCGACCGATCGTTGTATTATTGGTTCTTCTTGCCCTCCAGGTTCGCTTCGGGCGGACCGGAAGGAAGGAGAAGATATTACTGCGTGCACGGCCTTCCCCGGGAAGGCCGGCGGACTTTTTCAACATCCTGTTAGGACGATCCGCCGGCGATCCGGTCAGAGAGACTGACCGCGGGCTTCCAGCGCAGGCCCAGGTCGAGAATGCGCTTGATCAACGCCGGATAGGCCAAACCCCTGTGTGCCGCCGAGTCGGCCAAATCTTCGCCCTGGGCGATCTGTGGGTTGGGGTTCGCTTCCAACAGCAATACCTGCCCCGAGGCATCGAGCCGGAAATCGATTCGGGCGTAGCCGCTGAGGCCCAGCACCTGATAGACGGTCTTGGCAAGGCGTTGTACCGTCTCCGTCGTTTCATCCGGTAATTGCTTGGCTTCGCTGGATGTCACCCCGTACTTCCTTTGGTAGTTGCGGCTCCACTTCACCCGTTGCGTCGCAATCCGTTTGGCGTCGGGAGGGAGCCCGTCAAGATGGAGTTCCCACACCGGAAGGCTGTGGAGACGGCGATTCCCGAGCACACCGACATACAGTTCGCGCCCCTCGATATACCGCTCTACCAACGCCCCCGTTCCCAGGCTCTGATGAATGAAGGCGACGCGTTCTTGCAATTTCTCGTCGTCTTCGACGATGGAGGCCTGGGAAATGCCCAGGGACGCTTCCTCGGACACCGACTTCACAATGAGGGGAAAATCCAGCTCCTTGGGTCGTCTGACCACACGACCAGGCGGAACCGTGAAGAATTCCGGGATGGGGACCGCATGGTAATGGAGGATCTTTTTGGCCAGGGCCTTGTCGCGCGCAATCATCAAGCCGCGCGGGTTGCATCCCGTGTAGGGAACCCGCAACAGTTCCAAATAGGAGACCACGTTCTGGTCATACAGAGCCACTCCGTTGAATTCCTCCAGGAGGTTGAAGGCGATGTGCGGCTTCCATTCATCCACGGCACGCCGGATCACGGCCAGATCATCGGTGACGCCGAGCGGCCGGACCTCGTGTCCCAGCGCCCGTAATGTGGTGACGACATCGTATTCCGTCTTCCATTCCGCGCCGGACAGATCAATTCCCTCAACCGATTCCGGCGGAACCAGATCGGCATGCAGCAGGACCAGCACCCGGAGTTTCTTCATAGCGCCACCCGATGGCGGCCGCTGTGCAGATAGTTCATGGTCTGGACCGTCAACAGCACCGCAAAATCCAACTTCGCCTGCTCTTCCGGTGAGACCAACCTCAGATTGAGTTCCTGGCACCGGCGAATCATATCGGCCAAGACCCGGTCGATCGTGTAGCGATATTCGCCGGTCCAGCCGGCCACCTTCCGGCAGACCTCCTTGCGCACCTGCGCCAAGAACGTCGCTGCACTCTTGTTCGCCGCAGCCTCCGGGGCGTCGCTGAACAGCCGGCGCAGGTCTCGATCGTAGAACGTGGGATGCTCCAGACCGTACCGGAGGCGCTTATCCCGATAATGGTCGCGCAGCGTCTTGCGCAGGCGTGGGAGCGGATCGACCTGGAGCCGCGACCTTACCAACGGCGGTCTCCCGGCCAGTTCCGCCATCACCCTCTCCACGTACTCCAGCTTCTTCAGAGCCGGCCAATCGGCATAGCGTTCGCGCCACTGGGAAGCCGGATTGAGCCAGACCGCGAATGTCTCCGCGAAATCCTCGTCCGGATGGCTTTGGGCATACCACATGTCCAGGTGCAAGACGAAACTCTTGCTGTAGGGTTTTGGCGTGTAGAATTTGGGATAGGAGGTCGAGGACTTGCCGAACAACTGCCGGCGATCGCTTCGCCGCCGCAGCCGGTACGCGTTTTCGATGGCATGTCCGGCCTCGTGCCGGAGAATGCGCATGCAGGATTCCGGCGTGCCGCCTTCGACTTCCAACATCTGGTTCAACTCCAGCTTGGCGAGCCGCGGGTGCGCCAGATAAAAGGGGATGGCGATACCCGGCACGCCGTCCGGGCTGAACCACTCGCTGGACAGCCAGCAATGGGGTCGGAAGGCAAGCCGGTGAGCCGCCAACTCTCTGCCGAGGCGATCGATCTGGTCGCGAATCTGACTCGCCTTGAGGTTCAGGCGCAGATCGCACAGGCGCAGATCCAACAATTGTTCATCGGACCAGTCGGCCCACTCAGGCTGACCGTCCCCGCTTATCTGGCTGTTGCCGCTCATCATCATAGTGGATGCGTCACGCCTCTCGACGCGGCCCCTGCCGGTGTTCAAGCCTCGCCCTCGACCCTGCCCTACAGTTGCCGAACGCACAAGGCCGCAGGAATTCCTTGCTTCGGCTCTCCCCAATAGATCGTCCGATGAGGGAAGGGCATCTCGATCCCCTTGGCATCGAAGGTCATCTTGATTCGCCGATTCATCTCTCGGCCGATCCGCCACTGTTGGTTGGGCTTGGTCTTGATCTGGCATTTGATGACGACGGCGGACTCCGTAAATCGATCAACACCCAACATCTCCAGCGGCGCCAGAATGTCTTCGGCATAGGTCTGATCGGCCTGCATGTCGGCCCCCAGCTCTTTCAACAGCGCCATCACTTCGTCCACGTCCTCTCGGTACGCCACACTCACGTCGAACATGTAGACCGCAAAGTCCTTGCTCATGTTCTTGACCTTGTCGACGGTGCCATTGGGGATCACATGTACATGACCGGCGCCGTCCCGCAACGTGATGGTCCGCAACGCGACATCCTCGACCAACCCGCTGATGCCGGCGATCTCGACGACGTCGCCGACTCGCACGGAATCCTCCAAGAGAATGAAGAATCCGGAGATCATATCCTTCACCAAGCTCTGCGCGCCAAACCCGATAGCCAACCCCCCCAAGCCCGCCGCGGCCAGGAGCGGCTTCAGATCCACACCGACTTCCGACAGGATCATCATGGTGCCGACGGATGTCACCACAACCCGCGCCACATCGCGCACCACGTGCGTCACGGTGTCGGCGCGTTTGATTTCGGCGGGATCCGGCAGTCGGCCTTCATAGAGCAGCCGCAGCTTCCCCGTGAGACGTCTGATCACGGTCAGCAAAACCAGCATCACCACACCGATCAGGACTACCCGCA
Source organism: Nitrospiraceae bacterium (assembly GCA_040981105.1). Lineage (GTDB taxonomy): Bacteria > Nitrospirota > Nitrospiria > Nitrospirales > Nitrospiraceae > Nitrospira_G. The sequence goes on along the minus strand of JANRMO010000032.1, from coordinate 33,668 downwards.
AGCCGGACGTCGTCAGCCAATAGAGCGACCGCTCCACCACGCGCGCCAGTACCGTCTCCGTCATGACCTACCTCCCTAGCCGGATGTTGAACAAGTCCGCCAGCTTTGTTCTCGCCTTTTGGTTTGGTCGTCATCCGCCAATCGTCAGCCGTCAACCGAACGACGATGCAGAAGACAGGGTGCGAAGCTCCGCCGTCCGGATTCGTTTGACAAGCGACGAACGACAAGTGACGGACATCCGTGCTTCTGCTCGCTGCGGCCGCGCCCGTGGAGAGGCGCGTTTCGGTGCGCCGGGGTTGGGCGGATGAGAAAGACGGCCTTTTTACCATCCTGCACGGGGTTATAAGAATGTCCGTAATCGGTCGCTGGGGCGGCTTTCACGGGTACTCGAAAGTTTTTTCAACAGCCTGCCAGTCGATTCCGTCGCATCCGCAATGCGACTGGTCGTTGATGAACGTCACCATGTCCCGTTACGCCGCCTTGTCGGCCAGAAACACGCCGACCGAGTAGGCCGACAGGCGCAAGACCACCCCGTCGGGTGTGATACGAATTTCACACGGGAGCCGTTCAGCTTCGGATCCGCCAAATTCAGGATGTGCTGATTCGAGGCACAGTCGCCACAGGCCAACCGGCTCGTGGAGCGTGAGCGAGACCGGCGTCGGATTGAAGCTCAACAGAATGAGCGCCGCCCGCTCCCCCTTGCAGGCTCGATGTACCGACAACACCCGGGAGGCGGCGATCAGACGGACCTGATGCCGGTGCCGGTCCGAAGCCGCCGCCCCTAAACTGGGAACGGTTTTTCTCGAGTGGATCAGTGCGTTCGTCCAACGCAGCAGTTCCGCGCTCCGCCCCTGCACACGCCTGTCCATCCGGAGACGCGACCGATCAAAGGTTGCAGCGTCCTGCGGATCGGGCAACTCCTGCCGCCAACCGAACGAGGCGAACTCTGCCTGCCGTCCTCGCCGAACCGCTTCGACGAGATCCGCATCTCCATGCTCGATGAAGTATTGAAACGGTGCGGTCTCTCCGTATTCCTCTCCCATGAACAGCATCGGCACATTGGGGCTCAAGATGACAGCGGCCGCGGCAACCTTGAGCGCCTCGAACGGCGCCAGCGTGGAGAGACGGTCGCCCAGCGCCCGGTTGCCGATTTGATCGTGATTCTGAGCAAAGACGACGAACTGCGCGGGAGGGCGTCCGCGGGAGGCATTGCCGTGTCGGCGCCGCCGGAACGGCGAATATTGTCCGACATAGACGAATCCGTTTTGCAGAGCCGTCGCCAGATCGGGGAGACCGTTGAAATCCTCGTAGTAGCCGGCCCGCTCGCTCAGCACCGTCGTGCGAAGCGCATGGTGAAAATCGTCGTTCCACTGGGCATCCAATCCATAACCTCCTTGATTCTCGGGCGCGATGATCCGGACGTCGTTCAACGAGCTTTCGGCGATCACCAGGATGCGCCGGCCCAACTTGGCGGCCTGGCCGTGCACCGCCGACCCGATCTCGTCCAAGATATGACGGGCGCTGAAATCGTAGATCCCGTGAATAGCATCCAGGCGAAGGGCATCGATATGGTATTCCGTCACCCAGTAGAGCGCGTTGCTCACAATATAGTGCCGGACTTCATCGCTCTCCGGGCCGTCGTAATTGATGGCCGAGCCCCAGGGGGTCCGGTAATGATCGGTAAAGTAGGGGCCGAACTCGCCGAGATAGTTGCCCTCCGGACCGAGATGGTTGTAAACGACATCCAGCACCACGGCGAGGCCCTTGGCATGGCAGGCATCGACGAGTCGCTTGAGACCCTGCGGCCCGCCATAGGACCATTGCGGGGCAAAGGGATAGACGCCGTCGTAGCCCCAATTGCGCCGCCCCGGAAACTGCGCGACCGGCATCAATTCGATTGCCGTGATCCCGACCTCCTGCTTGAAATAATCCAGCAGCGGAATGACGGCCTCGAAGGTACCCTCAGGGGTGGCGGTGCCGACGTGCAGTTCGTAGAGGATCAGATCATCGAGCGGCAATCCGCGCCACCCTTGATCGGTCCATTGAAACGCCGACTGGTCGACGACCGCGGACGCAGCGTGGACCCCGTCCGGTTGACATTGCGACGCCGGATCAGGCCGCTCGATCCGGTCGTCCAGCCGATAGAGGTAGCGGTCGCCGGGCCGGACCTGGGGAACGAGCGCCTCGAAATAGCCGTGGTCTTGGGCCTTCAACGACACCAGCCTGGGCACCGCGCCGATCAACCGGACCGCTGCCTCCTTGGCCCGCGGCGCCCAGACGCGGAACCGCACGGAATCGTCCTTCAGGTATTGCGCCCCGAGATCGAGCTGCCTGATCCCCCTGGATTCATCGATCATGGATGCCTCTACACCAACATTCTGTTGAACCGGCGGCTCATCGGGCGTAGTCCCTTCCCATTGGCGTCGCTGGAGAATGCGACCAGAGATTCTTTCTCCTGACCGAACCTTCGCGAGCACCGCGGGCTATTCACGGTGCTTTCGTACCTTGACGCCCGCCGTGATCCTCTTCGCTTCTCTCACCATTCCACGCCGGCTCTTCCGCAGTCTGCCAGATGCCTCTCGCAGACTCCAGCCGGCCTCGAGAATTTTTGGGTGAGGTCTTGCATAGTGGCCCGATCCCCCTTTAGTAATTGTGCATCACCATCCCCCACATGATTCATGACGGTTTGTAACGTTTCTCTCGTTGCAGGTTCAGCGCAACGAATCGGAGGGTGGTCGGAGCAGAAGCGTTCATGAATCCGTGGACTGAGAGCGAAAAGGATCGCCGATGAGAGTCTGGCCGGGAAAACCTTACCCCCTCGGGGCCACGTGGGACGGGGAGGGAGTCAATTTCGCGCTGTACTCCGAAAATGCCACCGGAGTCGAGCTGTGTCTCTATGACGGCCCGCGCGCCGTGCAGGAGACGCATCGGATCAGACTCGAAGAGCGTACCGACCAGATTTGGCACGTCTATATCCCCGGCCTGTGGCCCGGCCAACATTACGGATACCGGGTACAGGGTCCCTATGAGCCGGCCGAAGGCCATCGATTCAATCCGAACAAGCTCCTGATCGACCCCTACGCCAAGTCCATCGGCGGCCTCTTCGAATGGTCGGATGCCATGTTCGGCTATCCGATCGGCCACCCGGACGCGGACATGGCCTTCGATACACGGGACAATGCCGGGAATGTACCCAAGTGCGTCGTGATCGACTCGGCCTTCACCTGGGGCGGCGACCGGCCGCTCAAGACGCCGTGGGAGAAGACGATTATCTATGAAACCCACGTCAAGGGGATGACGGCCCGCCACCCGGACGTCCCGGACCACATGCGCGGCACCTACTCAGCCCTCACGACCCCCGCGGTGATCGACCATTTGGTGAACTTGGGCGTGACGGCGATCGAACTCCTGCCGGTGCATCAGTTCGTGCGGGACAAGCATCTATCCGATCGAGGGCTCACCAACTTCTGGGGCTACAACACGATCGGGTATTTCGCGCCGGATATCCGCTACGCCGTGTCTCCCGTCCGCGGCCGGCACGTGCGCGAATTCAAGACGATGGTCAAGACGTTGCACAGCGCCGGCATCGAAGTCATCCTGGACGTGGTGTACAACCATACGGCCGAGGGGAACCATTTGGGACCGACGATGTCGTTCCGCGGGATCGACAACGCCTCCTACTATCGCCTCGTGGCCGACGACAAACGGTATTACATGGACTATACCGGCTGCGGCAACACGTTGAACGTCACCCACCCACGAACCCTCCAAATGATTATGGACAGTCTGCGCTATTGGGTGACCGAGATGCACGTGGACGGATTTCGCTTCGATCTTGCATCGGCATTGGCGCGCGAGCTGCACGAAGTCGATCGGCTGAGCGCCTTCTTCGACATTCTCCACCAAGACCCGATCCTCTCGCAGGTCAAGCTGATCGCCGAACCCTGGGACCTCGGCGAGGGCGGCTATCAGGTCGGCAACTTCCCTGTCGGCTGGGCCGAGTGGAACGGTCTGTATCGGGACACCATTCGGCGGTACGTCAAAGGCGACGGGGGTCAGGTGGCGGAGTTGGGCTATCGCCTGACCGGCAGCAGCGATCTCTATGCCGCCAGCGGCCGGCGGCCCTTCGCCAGCGTGAACTTCGTCACGGCCCATGACGGGTTCACGCTCCACGATCTGGTGTCCTATAACCACAAGCATAACGACGCCAACGGCGAGGAGAATCGCGACGGGACGGACGACAACTTGAGCTGGAACTGCGGCATCGAAGGCCCGACCACCTCCCGGACCGTTCTGGAATTGCGTGAGCGACAAAAGCGTAACTTCCTCGCGATCCTGCTGCTCTCGCAAGGCATTCCGATGTTGTGCGGCGGCGATGAAATCGGCCGAACCCAACGAGGCAACAACAACGCCTATTGCCAGGACAACGACCTCAGTTGGTTCGATTGGCAATTGGATCAACCGAAGCGGGACCTGCTGGAATTTACCCGGCACCTGATTGCGCTCCGCAAACAGCATCCGGTCCTGCGCCGACGACGCTTTTTCCAGGGACGGCACATTCGAGGCTCCGAGGCGAAGGATCTGGCGTGGTTCCGCCCCGACGGCAAGGAGATGACGGACGAGGATTGGGAGGGAGGATTCGTGCGCTCGCTCGCGCTGCGTCTTGCGGGCGATGCGATCGAGGAGACCGATGAAAAAGGCCGGCGGCTCATCGACGATACCCTCCTGATTCTGCTGAATGCGCATCACGAGCCGTTGGACTTTACCCTGCCCGCGCATAGACGCGGCGTGCGCTGGCAATCGGTGCTCGATACCTCGTGGAATCACGGACACCAGCGGGAAGTCGCCGTGATCAAAGGGGGCGAACGATACGCACTCAGCGCGCGGGCCATCGCCGTGCTGAAACTCCGGAGCCAGCCGCGGACGTCTGCCATGGACGCCGACGTGACAAGAGCTTGACATGTCACGCTCACCGCAGACAAGAGGTCACGCGGTCCTGAATCGTTCAATCCGGCATGAGGCCGGGCGCGCGACAAAATCCCGCACCTCCGCTCTGCACGCAGGATAGCGCCGGTGGAAGCCGACGAACTGGCACACTCAGTGGAGAATGAAAAATCAGTCCGGCGATCATCGTGCTTGACGTGGATGGCATTGCGGGCTTGACCGAGACGGGTGTCCGAGAGTCCGGCTTCTTGATGTCACTAATGCCCGGACACTGGTTTTCTCAACTGGGACGAAACGACCGACGGAGCAGGGCGTTCTCGCTAGGTTGCGGCACGACGGTGTGTTGAACCCCCTGCGGAGATCTACATCGAGGGATCCAGCAAGACTAGTCGAGTCGATCTGTGACGAGAGATTGGAGGGTTTGGGGCACACCGCGCGTATGCGGCGCGGGGCAGCCCCGGCGATGATTTTTCGCCTGCCAAGGTCCAAGAACGGCCTGGCAGCTTCGCCACCTACCCGAAAACCTTCAGCACGACATCAAGCTATTTGAGACCGTCCATCTGCACCTGAGTGCCCGCGGCGTCCGTATGACGAGCGGGACGATTGTGAGCGCCCCTCTTCCAGAGCCTCATGTTCGACAAAGAATGCGGCCTCGGATCCCGAGATGCTTCAACCGGTAAAGGGCAAGCAGTAATACTTTGAGATAAAGGCGCACGTGGATGTGCCCAGTCGAAAGAAACTGATCCATTCCGTCACCAGGCCGACAATCAACGTGGCGGATGCAACGTTGTGACCCAATATGTTACATGGTGACGAAACCCACGTGTATGGCAGCACAATCTACGGGGGCGGCCTGCGGTAACCCGGAACTGTGTCCTTCGGACACAGGATTTCACCAACCGACGGTACCGGCACAGGGGTTAGGACGACAAAGGCGAAAGAGGCTAGAATCGCATAAAGACAAAGGTCCGAGCCAAGGTCGAACACGCGATCAGGCTCAGCACACGCGGATTCGGCGAAGCCAGAGAGAGGAGCCGTCGAAGGCCAAGGCTGCGGATGCCGTCCACAGGGTGGTGGGCCCGGTGCTGCTGGATCTGTTGAAGGATCACAAGCAGGGGATAGATCGATACGAACAGGCGATTCTGTTTATCGGCGATGCGGCCAACCCACAAGATCCCAAGCAAGCGCAGGGGAAGTGAGGCAGCATTAAGGCACGGAGGAGAGGCGAACAGCCTGAAGACAGTATGGACATTGATCCAACAACGTTAGGTACGGCGGCGCTTGCCATTGGCGCGCTCGGTGGTGCGGCACAGGGCATTGTTGACGGGCTCTTCAAGGCATTTACATGGTTTGATTCGGCCGGGTTTGAGCGAGTGTTTGCGGTGGGAGGCAAGGAGGGAGGGCGGCGGTTCTTTCCGACGCACAAGGCCACTCTCGATCCACTCCTGCCCGCATTGAGAATCGCCTATGGGAGTGACGTCATGGAGTTACTCCGCGCTCAATATCGAGTAGGCCGTGCAAACGGCGACCTGCCTCGAACGCTGCGGCAGGGGGTGCGGATCGGGTTCGGGATGATGGAGGTGCCGACCATCGCGTTGGTGGCGACCGAGTTAGGAGTCTCGGCGGACATAGCAACTCTGGCGGCGCAGGCGATTGACGGCGCGCGCCGGCAGCGTTCCCAAACGGAGCAGGCCCCGTCTCAAGAAGTGACCAACTATCCTCAGCCGCCGGCCATGACCGATGAACAGCGATCTGCGATGGCTCGGCTGGAGACCATGATCGACGCCCGCATCGATGCCGCCCTGGCCTTGGCCGACACACAATATGTCAGCCAGACAAAGTTGCTGGCTACATTCGTTTCGTTGGTCATTTCATTCGCGGTTGGTTGGAGCCTGGACATGGTTCCTGGCCAGTGGGGGTGGTGTCTCCTCGTCGGTCTTGCCGCCGTTCCCCTGACGCCGATCGCGAAGGATCTCTCTACCGCGATACATGAAGCCGCAAAGGCCCTGAAAGCGCGATGAACGCCTTTCTCCTCAGCTTGCGCGACCAAAATTTCGGTGGAGCCGTCACCTCAGGCGAGCTCTACCGCGTGAGGACGAAGGGGGATGTGAGGTGGGATGATCGATTGCCGGATTTTACTCTGCTGACTCGTGGACAACGTCTTACGGTGTTCCTGCACGGCTATAACAACGGCCTTGACGAGGGGCGTGACAAACTAGTGCGGTTCATTGGGTGCTTGGAACAGAAGGGCTCGACGGATCTGATGCTTGCTGTCCTTTGGCCTGGCGACTCCTGGGCCAACGCGATTGGCAACTGGGCTGGCGCGCTCAGTTATCCCTCGGAAAGTCGCGATGCCGATGACAGTGCCGATAATCTGCTCAAGTGGCTTGTGCTCCATGTGCATGAGAGCGCCCGTGTGGCGTTCGTCGGCCACAGCCTCGGTTGCCGCGTCGTCATGCGCGCGGCGCAACGCATGGTGCGAGACGTGAGGGTCAAGAAGCCGATCTTGGATCGCATCTGTTTGATGGCGGCGGCGATCGACAGCGATTCGTTGGGCAAGGACGAGCCGACCTCTTATCGCGAGGCGGCGGAGAACGCCGACCGGATTGCGGTTCTGGCCTCACAAGAGGACAGGGTCCTGCAGGTGGCGTATCGGGTGGGTGATTCGGTCCAATCCTGGTGGCCATTTTCGGGAGAGCGTTCGGTACGAGCACTGGGCCGGTACGGCCCGGAGAGTGATCCTCCTGAGGTGTCAGCCAAGATCGAATCACACATAGCACATCCCGATCGAGACATCGGCCACAGTGACTATTTGCCGCAGTACCCTCCACCTGTGCCGCCACAGAATCGCACGAAGGCTCAGAGCGAACAGTTCGTGTTTGAGTTTTTGAGCCGCCGTCCGAATCCTAACTGGCCGGCGGAACGACCGTGATGGTGAGGATGACAGTCATGTCTCAGGGGCGCCGGTGTTTCGTACGGAAGATGCTCGCAGTCGGCCTGGCCCTGTCGTTGTCGTCCTGTGCGACTGCGGAGTCCTTGCGCTGCCTACCTGACGGTGAGGAGATGCGGTTTGTCGGAGCGTTGGAAACATGCTTCAACAATGATGGTGACAGATTCAAGGCTGATTCGATCGCGCATCCGGTGTACTGCTTCCCCAACAAGAGCACGAGGCGGCCGCCGGTCCTGTTGCTCCATGAGCTGCCTGGTTTGTCGGGGAAGACGTTGGAGTATGCGCGCGAGTTGTCCCAGGACTTTACGGTCTATGTGCCGCTGTTGTTTGGCAGTCCCAATAGCCAGTCGAACTGGCATGGATTTTTGATTTCCCTTGGGCTCAAGGGTGAGTGGCGGGGGCTGGAGAGTGGAACGAGCGATGTGGTGAAGTGGCTGCGTGCGGTCGCGATGAAGATCGGGGAAGCGCATCCGGGGCAGCAGATCGGGGTCATCGGGAATTGCTTGACGGGTTCGCTCCCGCTGGCCTTACTTGATAATCCGCGTATCCATGCTGTGGTCCTCGCTCAGCCCACGCTGCCACTGACGATCTTCCGCAACGACGACGAGGTCAGGAAATCGCTGGGTATTTCCAAGGGCGAGATCGAGCAGGCGAAAAAGAGTACTGCCAGGAACGAGAGCCCCGCGAAGATTTTCTATGTGAGGTTTGACAAGGACTGTGTCTCAAAATGGGAAAAGCAAGAGACGGTGTGGGATCTCTTTACGGAGCGGGGGAAATTTCCTGATCGCGTGCACACGTGGGTGATTCCGTACGACAAGCACCCGGTTGAACATGCCCATAGCACCTTGATCGGGGAATGGCGCGTCGGCGAGTCCGGCAAGGCGACGAATGATGCCCACGAGGAGGTCAGACGGTTTCTGCGGGATCCAGTGACGTTCGCGTCAATGAGTGAACGATAGGAGACTCTTACCAGACACTATGAATGCCGATCCAACGCCGGATTCGTTCGTAGAGCCGACTCCGCAGTGGTACAACCGAACAGGTTGGCGATTTGGCAGCATGCATCTGCATGTGACCGCTTCAATCATTCATGTGGCCATCTGTATGGCACCCTTAGGGGCCGCTCTTTTCCATGCGGAAGAACTAGAAGAACTATTGAAGTGGTCGAAAGGTCATCCCTGGGTTGTCCTCTTGTGGATTTCGGTTGTCGCGCTTGGATATCCCACGTGGGCATGGGTTGAGACCATGGTATTTGAGAGCTGGGTGCGGACATTGTCGGAGGCTCAGCGTAAGGTGGAGCGAGCCCATTACCAGCTTCACGTTGGCATGGCTAAGAACTTCTGGCAGGCGGTCATGCAAATGTATGCCATCGCGAGTCTCATCGGGATTGCGCTGAAGTAGGTTGTCATGTGCAGAGTGGTGAACGATCACCCGTCACTCACGCATTTATCAAAAGGCCAAATAAACGGGGTCTGCTCCCTTAGGTTCCTCGATGAAACGACCGACGGAGCAGGGCGTTCTCGCTAGGTTGCGACACGACGGTGTATTGAACCCCCTGCGAAGACCTACCTCAAGGGAGGCGTCAGAGAGAGGACGTGCCCCCTGAGCCTTGAATCGCCGAGGAAACAGTATAGCTATCAATCCAGACACGATTCGCCGAATCTTCTCGCACCTCGAATCCGGCGCAGGAGACAGGTTCTTTGAGGACGATGACGTCCAACCATGCATTCGACAGGGCCACGGCCAAGAAAGGGGCCTGCATCTAGTAGATTCTCGCAGGCGGGACCCACTGGGTTGAGGGCACCTACCTAGGGTGCTGGAACGAACGCGAACGAGTCACATCACCATCCAGTGCGAACGCGCTGGACAGCCCGCATCGGTCAGTGCTGTCGTTCGAACGGGAGAGCAGATGATCCGCGTTGAACACTGGAACGAAGACCGCTCACTCCTTCTTGCGGAGAGCAAGTCCGGGATTCGTGTGACTCGGCATCCTCTTGAAAATCTAGTCCGCCATGTCGCCGGACCGTGGCCGCCGCCCGAGATCCTGCAGAAACTCTACGCAAGCACCCGGTTCTCCGGGCGCACAGCAGAAGACGACGAGGGCGCCCGTTCGGGCCTGGGGTACTACTGCGACCTCCAGTCGATGAACAGCGAAGACGCGGTCACGTGGAGTTTCTTCGGCACACTCGCCTACATGTCGCCTTCCGATCGCAACCACGTGTGCGCACGCCTCTTTGTGGAGATGGGGCTCGCGCTTCCTGGCGGCGACGTCACCGTCTGGCTTTGGCGCCGCATCCCGCATCCAGAAAAGCCCGAGTCAAGCGGCGGTCCAGAAATCGACTTTGGATTCCTGAGTCCGGACACCATCATCCTCGGCGAAGGAAAATGGAACTCGTCGCTCGGAACTGGGCAGGGCGTCAACAAGGATCGATCGCAACTCGATCTGCGGCTCGCATACTGCGACCGACTGGTTCCTCGATTGCTCCCGGGGATCGGCCAGCGCATTGTCCTTGGCATCGGCCGCACGAACACGCTGCTTCCATCTCTCACCACAGCTCTCGGCACACGTGTTCACAATCTGTCGTGGTCAACGATCGTAGCGTGTTTCGAACCGCCGCTGGCCGACGAGCTAAGGCGCTACCTCAAGTGGCGCGATCGGTACGCGAGTCCTGTGGCCAAACACCGCGCTGCTACTGACCGTCAAGGACCGCGCTCCGGTCTGCCGTAGCAAAGTCTGGCGCCGAATATCGGCGATCCAAATGGTCACAGCGGTGGCCTTGGCCGGCTGCCCAACATAAGCGAAACGGGGCTGCGGGTAAATGAACCGAGGTCTCCCCTCTTCAATCCATCGGAGCGCCCGGGCCCGGCTGAACAGGGCGCCGGCACCAGGGAACCCATCATACTGGCCTTCCGGGTCTCGGCAGGATCACCGACGCCGCTGAGACTCCTCCAGCGCTTCGGTGACCTGCTCCTTTTTTCTGCCTCTCTTCGCAGCCGAAACCTTTCGTGCCAGCGCAGTCGTGTCCGAGGTTCCCCGATGAGGCTTGCTCAACGCAGCCGTCACTCGCCCCTTCTTCTTCATGGTCTTGGCCGCCGCCACAGCCCTAGCCAGCGGATTCGCGGTGACGCCGCTCTGCTTATTTTTTCCGCTCCCTCCGGAACGCAATCGAGCTTTCCTTGCTGCCATGACGTGACCTCCTGTATGGATATGGGTCCTGCCCATCTCTCCTGATCGCTATCTGAACCTTTTCAGCCGTCGCCCGGGCTCGATCGCGGAGGCAATCGAGCCCCGAACCCCGGTCAGTCTCCGAGCGACGAGCCGACCTGCGTGCTGCTCAGCGAACAGTCAGATAGTTCAGCCAGTCGGAACAACCTGTGACGCCGGCCTATTCCAGTACGAACGTGATCTTGAGATCGACCCGATAGGCCAACACTTTATTCCCCTCGACGACGACCTGCTGCTCCTTGACCCACGCTCCCTTGATGTTCCGGACAGTCTTCGATGCCTTGTCGATGCCCTGTTTGATGGCATCTTCAAAGCTGTGGGGCGAATCGCAACTGAGCTCGATGACTTTTGCAACGGACATGGCAAACCTCCTTTCACAATCGGCGCCCGACAATGATCTTTCGACCCATTCTCTGCCTCCTGCTGCCGGCTCACAATCGATCACAGCCCTGCCGAACCCTTACCCCAGATCGGCCCTGATGTTGGTCTTGGCGCTTTTGACAACCTTCCAAATCTCCATGATGAACAAGGGCATCAGACCGAGGAACGCGATCAATCCCCAGTCGGCCAGCGGGAGCGCTCCCACCTTAAACAGGGAAGCCGCGTGCGGCACCAAGAGAATCCCCAGTTGCGCGCCGAGCGAGAGTCCGAATGCCAACAGAAGTTGGGGATTCGTCGTCACGCCCAACCTGAACAGCGAATGGTCGGCGCTCCGGCAATTGAAGGCATGCACCAACTGGGCCAGAACCATGACCGTAAAGACGACGGTCCGGGCTTGCTCCAACTCCTGTCCCAAGCCATAGAGGCAATAGGCAAAGGCCCCCAAGGCAATGACGGCCATCATCAGACCCTGTCCGCCGATGGCGAGCAATCTGCCTCGGTCCAACAGCCGATCGTCCGGCCGTCGTGGCGGCTGTCGCATCAAGTCTGGAGCCTTGGGGTCCACGGCCAGGGCCAGGGCCGGGAACCCATCCGTCACGAGATTCATCCACAGAATCTGAATGGGCAGCAGGGGAAGCGGCAGTCCGATCAGGGTCGCAAGTAGCATCACCATCACTTCGCTGACATTGCAGGAAAGCAGAAAATGGATGGTCTTGCGGATGTTGTCGAAGATGCCCCGCCCCTCCTCGACGGCCGCGGCGATCGAGGCAAAGTTGTCGTCCATGATGACCATGTCGGAAGCTTCCTTGGTGACGTCCGTGCCGGTGATCCCCATGGCGACGCCGATGTCCGCCTCCTTGATGGCCGGCGCATCGTTGACGCCGTCGCCCGTCATCGCGACAACGGCGCCGCGCGATCGCCAGTCCTTCACGATGCGCAGCTTGTGCTCCGCAGACACCCGGGCGTAGACGCCGACCTGCTCAATGCGAGCGCCCAACTGCTCGTCGCTCAATCGGTCCAGCTCGACCCCGGACAGGGCCGCACGATCACCGTCCAGAATGCCCAGCTCTCGGGCAATGGCAACCGCCGTGTCCTTGTGATCGCCCGTGATCATCACGGTTTGGATGCCCGCCTCGCGGCAGACCTGCACGGCCACCTTGGCTTCCGGTCTCAAGGGATCTTTCATCGCCGAGAGGCCGAGAAACACGAGGTCGCGCTCAAGGTCGTCGGAGGTCAAGGACGGGGGAATCTTGATCGCCTGCCGTTCCGCCATCGCGAGCACGCGCAAAGCCTCATGAGCGAACGCCTCATTCGCATTCAGGATCTGTTTCCGTTCCTCGTCGGTCAGAGGTTCGCGCTCTCCGTCCAGCGTCATCCGAGCGGTGCAGCGTTGCAGCAACACGTCCGGGGCACCCTTCACATAGGCCGTCGCTTCACCGCCGGTTTGCCGGACCACCGTCATCATCTTCCGTTGAGGATCGAAGGGCACCTCCTCGATGAACCGGCAACGGGACTCCAGCTCGTCCTTCCACAGATTCAGCTTAGCCGCGGCAACGAGCAACGCGCCCTCAGTCGGATCGCCCAGCACGCGCCAGGCTCCGTCCTTCTGTTGCAAGATGGCCCCGTTGCAGAGCACCGCGGTCGTCAGCAATTCCCGTATGCCGGGCGGCGGTTCCGTGCTGGCCGAGCCGTGACGCTCTCCCGCCCAAGCCGTAGCCGCTTCAACGGGTCTGATGTCCCCTTGCGGCTGATACCCTTCCCCCGTCACCTCGAAGATCTGCCCGTCCATAAAGAGCCTGGTCACGGTCATTTCATTCTTGGTCAAGGTGCCGGTCTTGTCCGAGCAGATCACCGTCGCCGAGCCGAGCGTTTCGACCGCCGGCAGTTTGCGGATCAGCGCCTGGCGCTTCACCATGCGCGTGACGCCGAGCGCCAATGTGATCGTCACGATGGCGGGCAAGCCTTCCGGGACGGCCGCAACGGCCAAACTGACCGCCGTCAGAAACATCGTCACCGGCGGCTCGCCCCGCAGCTCGCCGAGCACGAACACGACCGCCACGACCCCGAGCGCGAGCCACAACAGCGTGTAGCCGAACTGCTCTAAGCGCCGCTGCAGCGGGGTCTCAACCCGCTCCGCTTCCGCTGCGGTTTGAATCATCGCGGCAATGCGCCCGAGTTCGGTCCGCATCCCGGTCGCAACGACCAGCGCCCGTCCCTTGCCGGACACGGCCACCGTGCCCATGAACACCATGTTGGCCCGCTCGGCAAGCGGCGCGTTCGCTCCGACCAAATCCTCCGCGCGCTTCAGCACCGGTGCGGATTCTCCGGTGAGCGAGGCTTCCTGCGCCTGAAAGCCGGCGACATAGGTCAGCCGGGCATCGGCCGGGATTTGGTCGCCGGCCTCGACCAACACCAGGTCGCCCGGGACCAACTCGCGTGCAGGGATCGACCGAGCCGTTCCGTTCCGCAGCACCTTGGCCGTGGCCATCGTGAGACGTCGTAATGCCGCCAGGGACTGTTCCGCCCGATACTCCTGAACAAACCCCAACAGCCCGTTCAGGAGCACAATGGCGAGAATCGCCGCCGCGTCGATCCAATCCTCCAACCAGCCGGAGATCGCCGCGGCGCCGATCAAAACCCAGATGATCACGCTGGTGAACTGCGACAGCAGGAGCGTGAGGATCGATGTCGGAGGAGCCTCGGGAAGTTCGTTCGGCCCGTATTGCCGCAGCCGCCGAGCCGCGTCATCCTGCGTCAGGCCGAACCGGGTGTCGGCGTCGAGCTGCGCACAGAGTGGCTCGACCTCCATCACGTGCCAGAGTCGCGTTTGGTTGTCGGAGATCTGATTCGTCATGACGTTACGGAAATAGCAGCCAGAGCCCGAAGAGATACCCCAGAATGATGACAAGACTATCCGGCTCGATCAGCGCGACCCGCTTCTCGACCCGATAGATGATACCCATGAGCGCGATGCTCATCAGGACGATGCTCCACAGCGCGGTGAGGGCATGGGCGCCGTCCAGATCCCCGAACAGCGGCCCTCGCCGATAGGCCAGGTCGACGAACACGAAGGCCGCCATGTTGAAGGCGTTGCTTCCGAACAGATTGCCCACCGCGAGATCGAAGGCGCCGAGCCTCACCGCGGCCAACGAGGTAATCAGCTCCGGCAGAGAGGTCGTGATCGCCACCAACGAGGTGCCGATGAACGACTCGCTCACCCCGGTTTGCTTGGCGACCTGATCGGCGGAGGAGGCGAGTAACGGGGCGGCCAGCAACAGGGCCAGCGAGGCAACGGCAAATTTCATCCCGGCCCGTTTCAGCGCCTTCCGCCGGCTGAGCCGTTGCGGTTCCTCCTCCGCCCTGGCCTCGACCACCAACTCCTGCTCCTGTTCCCGGCGCTTGCCGAGCTCCTGCCGATAGACCACCCGCATGCCGAGGACATACAAGGTCGGCAGCAGCAGGCTGACCCAGCCGATGCCGCCATGTTCCACCTCCGGTCCGTACAGGATGAAGAAGGCCGCGAGCGCCGTCAGAATCATCGCCAGCCCCGCGACCAACGCATGTTCGAACGCCGCCTTCTGCCAGACCTTTTTCCTTCTATACAGTTGGTCGATCAAGCCCATCGTCAACATGTTGGCCATGCCGGCCCCGAGCAGATCGCCTGCCGCGAGGTCCGGTACATCGATCCAGGCGGCGCTGACCGTCGTGAACAGCTCCGGCAAGGACGTTGCTGCTGCCATCAGCACCACGCCGATCCAGAGTCGGCCGAGGCCGGTGAGGTCCGCGATCTCATCGCCGTAGCGCGAGAGCTTCGTGCCGGCATAGGCGATCACCACGGCGCTGCCGAATAGGATGAGCCACACCGTCATCGGTCTCTCCGTCCGTTCCTTATCCCATGCCGGCGACGGCCTTGAAAAGGATTCATCGCCGCGACTTTCGTCCCTTGATCAACACCACCACTCCGATAAGCCCGATGACGATCGCCAACAACGCGAGCCATGCCAATTGGTCCATTGCCTACTCCTTTCAGAAACCTCAGCATGACGCAACAGGAACAGCCGTAGCGACGAGGAGCCCGACCGTCGGGATCTGTGCACAGGAAGTGCCAGCAGGGACGGGGCCGGAAGAACCCGGACAGTGACCGGCCCCTGATCGGTCAGAGGAGAGGTCCGGACGGAGTCGCTGAGGCAGAACTGGTCATTCGTTCAGGTCGGCCTGTCGCCAAATGCCTCAACGAAGCCGGTTCACAGATGACGCAGGTCGTCGCCTCCGTTTTCGGGACGGCGGTGCGAGAATCGTTGCTCGAGGTATTCTTTTGCGAGATCCTTGGCGCCCAGACCAAAGGCGATCGAAGCCGCCAGCACCAGACCGCCCAACGTGATGCCGAATCCGACCACGACGATGTTGCGGGCGATCCCGAGTTGTTCCAGCGCCATCGCCACCGCGACCAACTGCACGCCCCAGCGGGAGGCGGCTGCGATGATGCGGGCGGGCCGCAGGTTCGCGTTGACAGCGGCGATCAGCACGGCCTGCGAGATGAAATTCGAGAGCAGGAATCCCGCCAGCAGGATCAGCGCCGCCACGAACAGATGCGGCATGTAGGCGAGAAACGATTGTGCGAACTGATTGATGGGTTGGAGATTGAGCGCCCCCAAGGCCGCAATCGTGGCCGAGAGCAGCACCACCCAATAGGCGCCGCGTCCGGCCAGGTGAGAGGGATCGTATTTCACCCCCCCGCGGATCAAAGCCATGGTGAGTCCCAACCGGTTACAGAGATGATCCAGGCCGATCGCGCGGAGAAACCGCTCGACTCCATTGCCCAACACCCAGGCGATCGCCAACCCGGCTGAAAAAATGATGACGGTCGCAAGGATGTTCGGGAGCAGTTCAAGCATCTGCCTCGCCAGCGTTTCTAACGGGGCAAGCAGCGCCGTAGTCCAGAAATCCGTCATGCTGCCCTCCATACCAACCTTCGGTTGAGCCGGCGGCTCATCGGGCGCAGCCCCTCTTCTTTGAAGCCGCCGGAGAAACACCTCCAGTTGATTCGCATTTCTTCATTCCATACCAACCTTCGGTTGAGCCGGCGGCTCATCGGGCGCAGCCCCTCTTCTTTGAAGCCGCCGGAGAAACACCCCCAGTTGATTCGCATTTCTTCATTCCATACCAACCTTCGGTTGAGCCGGCGGCTCATCGGGCGCAGCCCCTCTATACCAAGCTACGCTTGAACCGCCGGCTATTCATTGTCCGTCTGTACCTGAGTCGGCGGGGAAACACCTTGCGGGTGTTTCCATTCCTCTGCTCTCATGAGCCGCCGGAGAAGCCCTCCAGAGTTGTGCCTCTTCGCGTCGGACCCATGGCACCAAGAATGAACGGCAATGGGCGCTCCAACAATCTGGCGGCCTTATTGAACATCCAGGTCGTGTCCCAGTGGTCCGTTCGTGGTGAGCCCGTCGAACCATGAACGGACCTTCTTGAAATCGACCGTCCTTCGACATGCACAGGACGAACGGATTATCACCGCTAAGGGACACCACGCCGGGAATTTTCTCCTCACTCCACAATGTCGCTCAGTCTTCCGTCTCACGCTGTTCGATCGTTCCACCGTGCAATCAGATACGGCTTCTGCCGCTCAAACGCCAGGCAGAGCTGCTCGATCCGGCCTTCTGCCTCCTGTGTCGTCAACCCCTGTGTTTCCAAGACGAAACTGGCGGTTCGGCCCAGATAGAGCGGCGTGACGGCCTTCAACAAGTGCTCGCGCGGCATCACGCGCTGGTGATAGGCCGCCGCCACGTCGTACACCAGTCTGGCCCACACCTCGTTCGCGATGTGGAACTGCTGGTGCGGTACTCCGCGCAAGGCGAGGAGGTCCTTCATGGTGTCGGGCCCCAGGATCTGGCTCCAGACCGGCTCCAGATCCGTAAGACCCTGATAGAAGGTGTTGATCATCCGATCGACGTTCACATTGACCGGTTCGACCCCGACCGCATATTGAAACCCGAACAGCTTCACCGCGTTCGTCCCCTGGAGCTTGGTCCACAGTTCCTGATGTTCTTCCATCAGCGCGAACATCGCGCCCAGGACCTGCACCAACATGGCCGACAGATCTGCCGCCGGGTCCTTGGGATTGTGGATCTTGGCCCCGAGAAAACTTTGACAGACGCGCCCCCCGGTCGCAATCGCCTCGGTCGTCATCCAGATATCGATGCCGAACCGCGCCACCTCCGATTCCCAGACGTGCTTATTCAAATAGTGTTCCGCCAAACGCCCCGAGAAGCCGAAGTCTCCCCCGATCGGCTGCCGAATACGCTCGCCGTACAGAGCCCTGGTCAGCGGATAGACGATGCTGTTGGTGATCGTCCCGTCGTACTTGTGCCGGAGATAGTAGGGGGCGACGTAATCGAACCCCTCATCCAGAATCGGACTGATCAGCAGATCCATCCACTCGGGCGTGATGCTGCGCAGGTCCGAATCCACTACCGCGCAGGCCTTGGCCTTGAGCCGTCGCGCGATCTCGAAGATCGTGCGAAACGCGCTTCCCTTCCCGGGAATGCCATGGTACGGCGTCACGATCTTCTGCAGCGGGCTTTGCTGATCGCTGATCAGCATGGCCGAAAAATCCACCAGGGTCTGCGCCACGACGTCGGGCGTCCCGTCCGCCGAACCCCCGTCGGAGTTCACAAGGACGGCTCGCTGCTCGGGAAAGTATTTGGCCAGGCCCGCGCTCACCGCCCGCACCACATGGCCGATGGTATCCGCGTTGTTGAAACTTGGAATGCCCACGAGGATGTCGGTCGTGCCGATCCGTTGGACGACAGCCTCGGTCTCCTCGGTCAGCGCAACAAACGAGTCAGGCATCTGGCCGCTCATCCCTTACCCCCGGTGGGGTCCCACTCATGGTCTTGTTCGACCGCGTCACGGAGGCGATGGAAAATGTCCGGTACGGCATGGGCGACGCGACTCCAGTTGGAAATCATCGGGACGCCCAACGGGTCCGCGAGAAACACGTCCGTCGCGAGCTTCAAGCCCTTCAAGAAAGTCTCGACCGCGGTCCGTTCCAGGTGGCGGTCGAAAAGCAGACCGTTGATCGCCGCATCGTCCTCATAGCGCCTGATCGCCTCCTGCGCCGTCTGGAGATAGGTGGCCCGCAGGGTCTTGAGCAGGCTTTCCGGCAGCACGATCCCCTCGCTTGCCAGGTTTCGGAACAGGGACTTGGTGATGTCCAGGCACATCTTGAGGAGGCCGCCTTCCGGATTGTCGGCGGAGAGACCCTGATGCTTGTGCTCGTAGGCGTCGGCGATATCGGCCTGGCAGATCCGCCGGAGCGCGCAGTTGCGATAGACTTCGGCCAGAACGCCCACCTCCAGGCCCCAGTCTCCGGGAATGCGGTTGATCCAGGCCAGATCCCGGACCATGGCAAATTCGCCCGCCAGCGGATACCGAAAACTATCCAGAAAGGTCAACAGAGGCTGCGGCCCCACGAGGCGCTCCAAGCTTCGGAGCATGGGTGTGATGAAGAGCCGCGTAACCCGCCCATGCAGCCGGTCGGTGACCCGGCTGTAGTAGCCTTTGCAGAACTCATAGCCGAGATTGGGATTGGTGACCGGATAACAGAGCCGCGCGACATAGTCTCGTTGATAGCTCACGATATCGCAATCGTGCAGCGCAATCACGTTGCTTTGTCCGCGCGCGAGCACGTAGCCGAAAGCCAGCCAGCAGGATTGGCCCTTGCCCGGCAAGCCCACGTCGATCGCATGTCCCGTCAGGGTCTTGAGGATCTCTTGAATGTTCGGGCCGTCCACCCAGACGAGCCGGACCCGTTGCGGCAAGACCTTGAAGAATTCCTTCGCGCGCCGGAACTCCAGCGCGGAGGCTTGGCCCAGGGTCACGACGATCTCATTGAGGTAGCGCACCTGCGCCAGTTCTTTCATGATCGTTTGCAACGCCGGACGTTCGAGTTCGGAATAGAGCGACGGAAGAACCAGGGCGATCGGGTTGACCTCGTTATAGCGGATCAACTCGTTCTCCAGCCGTTCGACGTTGGGCGGACCGAGCCGGTGTAGAACGGTGACGACCCCGTTTTGGAAGAAATCGGCCATGTCGGGTGATTCCTCTTGCGAGTTGGTCGGCGTCCTGCAACCCTGGGCGCCGCGGCTGAACCTGACGCTTCACTTGTACGCCATTCGTCCGAGTTAGACAAGGACGAGAAGAGAGCGCGTATCAGGTAGGCGATCATTGACAGAGATTCTGAATGCGCGGATAGTGTCGATACCGATCATGTCTTCTCAATCACGAAAATGGGGACACGATTGTCCAAGCCTGAAGAACACCTCGCATTGGCGATCCAACTCGCGCTCGATAATGTTCAGATAAGAAAAGGCCGCCCCTTCGGCGCGGTGCTGGTCAAAGACGGGCAGATTGTCGCGACCGCCGTCAACAGCGTGCTGTCAAGCCACGACCCCACAGCCCATGCCGAACTCCAGGCGATCCGGACTGCCGCAAGCAAGCAACAGACCCCGCGGCTCGATGGTCATGTCATGTACGCCAGCGGCCAACCCTGCCCCATGTGCCTTGCGGCCATGTCCTTGGCCGGCATCCGCCAGGTCTATTTCGCCTACTCCAACGAAGACGCCGAGCCTTACGGACTTTCTACGAACGACCTCTACGCCGAGTCGGCCAAACCGCTCTCCGAGCGATCCTTGCAGCTTGCTTACATGCCGTTACGCCCAGCCGGGCAGGATCTCTACGAAGCCTGGCGCCTGATCGGCGGTGGTCCGGCTGGGAACATCTGAGGCATCCGCCGGGCGCTAACGGGCTTTCTCCGCTGCCATGGCGCGTTCGTGACGTCGATAGTTCGTGATCGTCATGCCCGCCACTCCCCAGTTGTCCGCCTCAACTTCCTCGATCACGACGAAAGTCGTGGCCGGATCTTTCTTCAATACACGCACGAGCAAATCCGTCGTCCCCTTAATCAATTCTTCCTTTTGTCCGGTCGTGACTTCCTCGCGAGTAATCCGAATGTGAACATATGGCATGGATCTCCCTCCTGTGTTCTCCTCGGCTCCCTGACCATCGGCGTACCCTGGATCGTGATCCGACGCCTGCGGGCTCCCGGCTGCGGAGAGCCTTGAGACGGCGAACCGGCTTCGCCGTCTCACCATTTTCCGGCATGGGCGCCGCCGTCCACATGCAAGACTTCGCCGGTGACGAATGTCGCATTCGTCAGATACAGCACGGCATCGACGATTTCCGAAACCTTTCCGATGCGAGGGATCGGATGAAGCGATCTGAGAAAATCATGGGCTTCCGGCTTGTGCATCGGGGTATCGATGATCCCGGCGCCGATGGCGTTGAACCGGATCCCTGCTTCTGCGTACTCGATGGCGAGCGCCGCGGTGACGGCGTTCAACCCTCCCTTCGTGAGCACGGGAATGGAGGCCGGCACCCCGGCGATCGGCTGGTCGGCCAACGTCGTGGTGATGTTCACGACGTGGCCGGCGCCCTGTCGCTTCATGTGCCGGACAGCCTGTTGCGTGACATAGAGGAATCCGGTGAGATTGGTCGAGACCAATCGCTCGAAGTCCTCCTTGGTGTACTCAACGAACGGCTTGGGAATAAACACGCCCGCATTGTTGACCAACACATCGATCGTCCCAAAACGCCGGACGGCCGTCTCCACAATCCGGTCGGCGGTCTCAGGGTCGGCGATATCGCCGTCGACCAGTGCTAGATTGTCGGTCGGCACCAGCCTGCCGGTTTCCGTAATGTGCCTGGAGTTGGCGACAACGCGGTAGTCTCGTTCGAGCAGGGCGGTCGTCAAGCCAAGCCCAATTCCGCTGGATGCGCCGGTCACGATGGCTGTCTTCGTCGTAGGCATGATGCGGCTCCTTTCGGTGGTGATGGTGAAGGGAATGTGCTGTGTCCTGTCAGCCAAAGTACGGCGCGAACTACCATTTGGCAATATGCTATCCTTCGGTAATTGCACTTTCGACTTTCCGTTCGGAAAGTCCCCGCAAGGGTACGGAGGGTTGTTCAATGGCTGTTAAGCGTCGGAAATCGAAGGTCGCGTCTCCACCGCCGGGCTGTCCTCTCACAACCTGCATGCAGTTTCTGAAGGGGGCCTGGACGCCGAACGTGATCTGGTATCTGCGGGCTGGGCCGCGTCGGTTCAGTGAATTGATGGCCGACATTCCAGGCGTATCGCCAAAGGTCTTCACCGCCCGCCTCAAGAAGCTCGTCAAGGACGGCATCGTCATTCGCCAGGTGATCCCCACCTCTCCGCCCACCGTGGAATACTCGCTGACCGACCTGGGGCATGAACTGACACCGGCCATCGAAGCCATTGTGCAAGTCGGGCACAAACTCAAACGACGCCTCGCCGGCTGATTATCGGGGGAGGTCTGGCAGCCTGCGCAAAAACTCGATTTGTGTGCCTCGACGGGTCTCAGCAGGATCGGGAAGCCCCACTGTATTCAACCACCGCTCCGTTCGTCCTGAGGACCTCGAAGGATGAACGGAAGGTTGTTCCGCAGCCTAGTAGAGTACGCTGCTGTCGTGTCGTGCCTGTGATGGGAGGTCGGATGATGCTCAATCTTGTCCGCTTGGATTGAACGGAGAGTAGTCCAAGAACCTCCAGCGTAGTCCCATCGCGTGATCGATTTGAATGGCCCGTTCGACATGGAATTCGACGATCCGCTCGGCGCCGGGGAATGCGGTCCTGCGTGTCTCGTTCCAGATGAGGTCGGCCCTTCCGGTGAGTTGAAGCGTCGCACCGCGCACAAAATCCATAAACAGCAGTCCGGCACTGGGGTTGACGGCCACATTGCCGAGCGTTTGAAACATCCCGTTGCCGGCATAATCCGGCCAGGCCAGAAGGCGCTCGTTTATCGCGCGGACGAATCCTGGGTGGCCGCCGCGGTGCGAGACATCGCCTCCTCCTGCATAATGGCTGCTGGCGATGAAGAAGGTATCCGCCTCATTCACCCAGCGCCGCTGCGCGCGATTCAGCTTGTCCTCCTTCGTCACCAACCGGGCGGAATGCGTTGAAGAGGTACTCAGTTCCCACGTGCGCGCCTGAATATATTTCGGGCAGTTGGCATAGACCTGTTCCGCATGGATCGTCATCGCGCAGTCCGATCCGACTTCGGCCCTGCCGTTGAGTCTCATGCGCCGCCTGGTCGCAAGATCGATGGCGATCAGGCCGACCTGATCGTTGACTTTGAGATTCTCGCCCAGAGGATCGCCGGTAAGCGGCCGCGTCGCAATCAAGACATTTCGTTCGTCCAAGGCCTGCATGAAACCCGGCCCGCCTGTGACCAGAGACGCCCACACATGGCCCCGGTCGTCAACCGATCCGACGATGGCCATCGGCTGGCGACCCAGAAACTCCTGGGCCGCCGATGGAATCGTCGAACCGATCGACCGGCCGACCCGGCGCGCCATCTCTTGCGCACCTGCCCGCGCCTGCACGGCCAATTCCCCCTCGTGGTATGGCGATGCCATGGTCGGCTCCCGTTCTGTTTTCGTCTCTCCCATCGGATCAACTCAGAAGAAGCCGCAGGAGGGTGCGTCGGGTGTCGGGGCCGCATAGCCGCCT
The DNA here is from genome assembly GCA_040981105.1 of Nitrospiraceae bacterium. Taxonomy (GTDB): domain Bacteria; phylum Nitrospirota; class Nitrospiria; order Nitrospirales; family Nitrospiraceae; genus Nitrospira_G. Next base: position 10,574 of record JANRMO010000032.1, on the reverse strand, counting down.
GCACCGTCCGGCGCATAAATCTCCAAGCGGATGCCGTCCGGGTCCTCGAAGAAAATGCCGCCGGATTGCGCGCCTTCGGCATGCGGCACGATTCCGTCGTAGAGCAACGGCACGTTCAGGTCGCGCAACTTCCGCTCGGCTTCCTTCACCTGTTCGATCGCTCCGACTGCAAATGACAAGTGGTGCAGCCCGGGGCGTTGTTTCTCGAAACGGCCCGACGCCTGCTGCCAGAGGGTCAACACGATGTTCGACCCTTCGCCGAGGAAGGCGAACCGCCGCCCGTCTTGCTGAGACTCCCCCATCACCTCGAAGCCGAATACCTGCCGGTAAAATTGTTTCGATCGCTCCAGGTCGCCGACGTTCAATCCGACATGGCCCGTCTGGAAACCCCGGCTCTGTGCAGTTTGGCTCCCCATTGAACAGTCCTCCTGTTGGGTTGAAGTGTGACCCGTCAGTACTAACCTTCTAATTACGATTTTGCTGGTTATACTATGGTCGTGCTAACCTGTCAAGTCTTACTTTGACGGTTATTCGTTCTCATGGGGAAGTAAGCGGATCGAGGGGAGGGCGATGACGAAGGATCGTGCGGCCAGGAAGTTTTATTTCATCGGGAATTACCTCTGGTTGGACTTCATCAACACGGAAGCGGCGGCGGAAGGCCGCCCGGTGAATCTGCTCACGGACTTTGACGACTTCATGGCCTGGCTGGTCGAAGCCAACGTTCTCGACGGGCGGCGAGCAGAGGAACTCGGCACGACGTGGGGCGGACAGGCGGAAGCTGAACAGGCCTTGGCGCGCGCGCTGGAATTCAGAGCGATGCTGCGCCGGATGGCTGAAAGGTTGGTGGCAGGCCGGTCGATTCCGACAGCGACCATCTCCTCGCTCAACGACCTGCTGAACAATCAGGTCAGTTATGCCGAGATCCGTCGGACGAAAGGTGGGTATGAGAAGCGCATCCACGCGAACTTCACCGAGCCCGAGCATGTGCTCTTGCCGATCGCCGAGTCCGCCGGTAACCTGCTTTGCTACGGCGATTGTTCACGTATCAAGAAATGCGAGAACGACGCTTGTGTGCTGTTCTTCTACGACACGACCAAGAATCACAGCCGCCGTTGGTGCAGCATGAGCGCGTGCGGCAACCGGATGAAGGTGGCGGCGCATTATCGCCGGCTCCGCAGGGCCAGAGCCGGCTGACCTTGCGGAGAGATCCGGGACGGCCATTTGCCGAACAGTATGCCGGAGCGAGCCCCCTACGATCTGATCGCGGACCAGTGGTCGCAAGAGCGGCATGCGTCCAAATTCCGCGAGCGACCGTATGTCGATCGCTTTATCGGACTCACCAAACCAGGCACCCATATCCTCGATCTCGGGTGTGGATCGGGAAGGCCGATCGGACGCTACCTGCTCGACCGCGGATTCCAGCTTACAGGGGTTGATGCCTCGCTGGCCATGTTGGACCTGGCTCGGACCAACTGCCCCGAGGCCGAATTGATCGTAGGAGACATGACGACGCTCGTCCTGTCCACCCGCTATGACGGCATCATCGCGTGGGATTCGATCTTTCACATCCCGAAGACCCAGCATCGCGCGTTGTTCGATAACCTGCATCGGTGGGTGAGGCCGGGAGGGCCGGTCCTGCTGTCATTGGGTGGGAGCGACGACGAGTTCACTGACCGGATGTTCAATGTGGAGTTCTTTTACAGCGGCCATGCTCCGGAGATCGCTGCAACTCTGTTGCGCGAAGCCGGCTTCGACATCCTGGTCTCAGAAATCGACGACCCGTCATCGCGAGGCCACCTGGCCGTGCTGTGCCGCAAGGCGGGTCGAACGTAGGGACCAGCGCATGTGGATCACTCCCCCTCTCAATTCTAGGGGTCTGGCACCTTTATTCACGACCCCTCGGCAGTGCGCTCAGCGGCCGTGCCACCTGACCACATATCTGGCAATAAGGTATTTGACGGTGAATCCGCAAGTCGGACAGTGCCTCGGGTCAAACTTGCATGAGGACACGACCTGGAGATTGGCCTCCAATCGCATAGCCTCTTTCGTACACTTACCTACCATTAGGCAGAGACGACAGGAATTCTGTATACTCTCAGCAGTGAGGTGACACGATGATCCGAACGGTCGAAGCCGTGATCGATGAACAGGGACATGTGCGACTGCTGGAGCAGGTCCAGCTTCCTGCAGCCCGGCGAGCGCTGGTCATGATCCTGGAGGAACGGCCAGCGACCGGAGTAGCCGAGAGCGCACTTCTCAGTGAAGCAGCACTCTCAGAGGACTGGAGCCGACCGGAGGAGGACGAGGCGTGGTCGCACCTGCAGCAGGTGCCATAGTCCTGGTCCGCTTTCCATTCTCTGACTTGTCGCAGACCAAACTGCGTCCGGCTGTGGTATTGGCTGATGCTGGCCGCGGTGACTGGATTCTGTACCAGGTGACAAGCAGGCCATATGGCGATCCCCGAGCAATCATGCTTGAGGACACAGACTTTGCCACGGGCTCCCTGCGAGTGGCCAGCCATGTTCGTCCAGGAATACTCTTCACTGCCAACCTGGACCTCATCATCTCGGAGGTTGGCACCCTTAGGTTGCAATCGTTGAAGCGGGTCGTTGACGCGATAGTGGATCTCCTCCGCGCAAGCAGCTCGTCATGAAACGAGGTTAGATATTCCTGACAAAGCGACAGAGTCCTCTCCTCGCCCTATCAGCTCATTGAGACCATGAAGCTCAACTATCATCCAGACACTGACTCACTCTATATCGACCTTTCCGAGCGGCCCAGCGTGGAGAGTCGCGAGGTTTCCGAGGGCGTCGTTCTCGATTACGATGCCAATGGGCGGCTGGTGGGCATTGACATCGACAATGCCGCCAACAAAGTCGAGTTGCAGAAACTGATCCTCAGCAAACTGCCCGGCAAGATCGAAACCGACGCGGCCTGACTCGCAGGTCTCAACGACCGCCGAATGAGTAGGCCGAGATCGGTGGGAGATTCCTGGCGGCATTTAGGGGGTCTGACCCCTTAGTTCTGACCCCTCGGTGGAAAGTCTGTTGTGTTGGGACGATCAGGCGAAGCAGGAACACCTGAGCCGCGCTCAGAAGGTACGGCGGCACGCGAAGTCCACCACGCCGATCCTTCTCCACATTGGAAGAAGCAATACAGGCAACCCGCGGAATGGCTTGCAAGGCGCTGGTCTTCAACCCTCAGCCTCCCGAATGCTCACTGCGCTTCGCCACATCGACCGGCACATCATACGAACACACGGCTCCAACCTTGCTCTCCAACGACCTGCTTGGTCTGACGAGGATACCGTGGATGTCGGCTGACGACGACGCCATTCCGTGGCCGATGAAACAGTTGCTGCGTCCTCAACACTCTCCCCAACTCCGTCCCGTTGACATCAGTCCACCCGATCCGTAGCCTGTCTCCAAATCCGGATCGATACACGAAGCACGCCGGATCTTGCTCCAAGGTCGTTGCCGTTTGCCCCACCAATCAGGAAGGTGAACACCGTATGTCAGGCTCGCATGGCATCACGCGCCGAGACTTTCTCAACGGCGCGCTGCTCGCTCTCGGATCGACGCTGTTGCCTCCCTTTGCGTTGGGAAGGGAGATCGACACGCTCCCCTCAACAGACGTCTATCCTCCGCGACTCACCGGCATGCGCGGCAACCACCCGGGATCGTTTGAGAACGCCCATGCCTTAGCCTGGACGGGGAAGCGCGACTGGGGCGCCGTGGAGGAGCCCGACGAAACGGAATACGATTTGGTGGTTGTGGGAGCCGGGATCAGCGGCCTGTCGGCGGCATGGTTCTTTCAACAGCAATACGGCACGAACGCCAAGATTCTCTTGGTGGAGAACCATGATGACTTCGGAGGCCATGCCAAGCGGAATGAGTTCATCGTCGACGGTCGCACGCGCTTGTCCTACGGAGGCTCCCAGACGATGCAGAGTCCCGGCAAGTACAGCAAGACTGCCGCCTCACTGCTGCGCGACCTGGGTGTGAGGCTCGATCATTTTGACCGCGCTTACGACAAAGATTTTTTCAATCGTCATGAGCTCAGGCCCATGATGTTCTTCGACAAGTCCACCTTCGGCAGGAATGCGCTGCTCCCCTACACGCTCACGGATTTTAGTTGGGGGGTTCCAGGCATCGCCAGGAACACCCTTCCCGCAGATGATGCCGTCCAGCAAATGCCGTTGGAGGCTCGCGCCAGGGAGCAACTTTTGCGCGTTCTGAACAGCGGGGATCGGGCGTTCGATCGGATACCGATCGGAGAGCGTGTCGAGTACGCCAGAGCCACGCCGTACTTCACATTCCTGGCAGAACGACTGAAGGTCGATGATCCACAGGTCTTTCGGCTCCTCCGATTTCTTCCTGCGGAGTACACAGGAACCGGAGCGGACACGCTCTCGACGCTGGAGGCGATTGCGCTGGGACTGCCGGGAATCAGTGAGCGCGCCCTCGCGCCCTCACATGATGACCGACACGGACATGGGCTCCCGGCTGGATCGGAACCCTACATCCACCACTTTCCCGACGGCAATGCCTCGATCGCCCGGTTATTGGTGCGTCGATTGATCCCGAAGTCGGCCCCCGGCTCGACGATGGAAGATATCGTGCTGGCTGCCTTCGATTACAACAGGCTGGATCATCCCGAATCTACGGTCAGACTCCGCCTGAATAGCACGGCGGTTCGGGTCACCCATGACGGTCCGCCGGAAAAGGCGCAGCGGGTGGCGGTCACGTATGTGACTCGGAATCGAGCCTATCGGATCTACGCCAGGCACTGCGTCCTGGCCTGCTATAACAGGATGATTCCCCACTTGGTTCCGGAGCTGCCGCAGGAACAAAAACTTGCGCTCAGGGAGTTGACCAAAGCTCCGTTGGTCTACAGTACCGTCTTGTTGAAACAGTGGCGCTCGATTAAGAAGCTGGGTCTCGGCGCCGCCGAGTGTCCCGGAAGCCTCCATCAAGTGGTGCTGTTGGACTACCCCGTAAACTTTGGGACCTATTCCTGTTCGGACAATCCCGATCACCCCATGGTCCTGACCATGATCCATGTGCCCCTGACCGAACAATATGGACTCCCGCCCAAAGAACAATTCCGGCAGGGCCGATTCAAACTGTTCAGCTTGTCCTTTGCGAATTTTGAGACGGCGATCAAGGAGCATCTCGGAGGCATGTTGGCGGCCGGAGGATTTGATGCAGAACGGGATATTCAGGCGATTACGGTCAATCGTTGGTCACACGGCTATGCCTACCAGGGCAGCGCACTCTACGACCCTGACATGACCTCCGAACAGGGACCGCATATTTTGGGACGGCGCCCGCTGGGACGGATCACGATTGCGAACTCCGATGCCGGAGCCAGGGCCTATATGGATGCAGCCATTGATCAAGCCTGGCGCGCCGTCCACGAATTGCCGCCCCTTGCGTAAAGATCCAGCTCAAACGATCAGAAGCACCTCAACGCTCCGATTCACTTGAAGCACCTGCCCCACCCTCTGCCCCCAACACGCCCCGTCTCTGGCAATCACGGAGTCTTCCGCGCTCGGATCCTGCAGGCGCTTGCCGTGGGCTTGCTGATACTCCCCGTGCTCCTGGCGCTTCTGTTCAGGTGCGTCGTCACCACGCCTAGCCCGCATTATTCACGAGGCTTCGTGACGAAAGCGTGGAGACGCCACGCGAGACGGGCGAGCGGCGCCCCCCCCAGCGCGGCAGGTCGCCTTCAAGTGGCGGCCTGCCTTGTCGCAGCCGGGGCGCCCGTTGCTCTTCAACCGCGACTGGTCGCATGGCGGTTGCAGTAGGAGCGGTCATGAATACTGCGAGTTACGGAGGTCTGACCCTTTATCCGTACCCCACCCAGTTGCCGGCATGAGCACGACCCGCGCCGCTCCCGATCGCTATCGCTTCACGAACATCTGTCCACCCACAGTCTGCGAGTGGACGGGATCATACATCCGATAGGCCGCCTGCTCGGTTCCGCCTAACGAGTCAAGATCGGTCACCGTGAGCTTGATGGACTTGGTTTCTCCTGGGTTCAACACCTCTTTCACCTTTAGTTTGTCGATCGCGAATCCGTGCTTCTCCTTGGTGTCGTTCGTTACCACCAGCTCAAGCGGTTTGAGCTTCACCTTCTCATCGACGACGATCGTCGAGGGCAGAATGAAGCTGACCTTCCCGCTGGAAAGAATCGCGACATGGAATTCTCGCGGCTCTCCTCCCAGCATCTCTCCCGAGGCCACCACGCTGCCCGCGACCCCGATGATGCCGAACCACATGCCTGCCAGCGCGACGACTAGAATTCTTTTCATGATGTCACCTCCCGGAAAAATGATAGGGACGAGGCTGATGCTCCCGTTACGAGCGGGAGCGCCGGGTGAGTCTTGGCATCCGCGGGTCGCCGCTTCTGTGAGTCGCTCAGAAGAAATCACCGATTCGAATCGGACATCGAAGGGCGTTCTTTCCTCCTCGACGGAGGCTCCCGCCTCTTCATAGCTCAAGTACGTGCACCATCAATGCCAAGCGAATCGGCCGCCAGGTCTATGAAAACTCGTATGTCAGCGGTCAATCCGATCGAGAAGAGCGCTCCTGAACGGAGCGCCCTGTGCGATTCGCCTCCCCACGTCCGCATCATCCGCGACAAACCCGTCGTCTACGGCGATGACGCGGCCTTTCGCGCTCAGGTGCTGCAAGCCCTCGCGGTCAGACTGTTGATCCTCTGCATGCTCCTGATGTTGTGGTACGTCGCCGCCACGCTTAATGGAGGGACAACTTGACCGCATATCAGGCAAAGGCACGCCGCAGCGATGGGCTGCTCTTATAGCACCTTGACAGAGATTACGCAGGCAAGGATAGTGTCCCAGATTTTCCTTTAGTGAGGTCTGGACATCGGTAGGAATTGGCCACATTGGCCACCAGGACATAGGGGTCTCGTGGAGCCGCATTAAGATGCTCAGCGAGCGGACAGGTGGTTGTGTTTAGAAAGGGTCATGGCTCAGTATAGGTTCACCGAATACTTCGAGCAGGAGGTTCTCCGGAAACGCCCATACATTAAGAGGGAGTGGTGCATATTCGTGCTGGAGCATGCCATCCGATCGGAGCCGCAGGAGCACAACCGGCATCGTTTTTGGGCGGCGATCCCTGAGCTTGGCGGCCGCTACCTAAGAGTGGTAACGCTAGCGGACAAGGTGACGATTCACAATGCATTTCCGGACCGAGGGTTCAAACCATGAAACTTAACTATCATCCAGACACTGACTCACTCTATATCGACCTTTCCGAGCGGCCCAGCGTGGAGAGTCGCGAGGTTTCCGAGGGCGTCGTGCTCGATTACGATGCCAATGGGCGGCTGGTGGGCATTGATATCGACAATGCCGCTAACAAGGTCGAGCTACAGAAACTGATCCTCAGCAAACTGCCCGGCAAGATCGAAACCGACGCGGCCTGACGAGGAAGCCATATGGAGAACCTTTACCATGCTTGCTACCGTATCGCGACCCATTCTATACCTAAAGTCATCCTGCCCCACTATCAGTCGGTTGGCTCACACACACCATGAAGGCACAGATCAACCTTTTTGACATCAACTCTACTGCGGCTTTCTACCGGACAATCTGTCGGAACGTTCAGATTCTCAGAAATGCTGAGACAAAAGAGACTGAACGACTTCTCTTCGTGATCTTTGGTCTAAACCACCTGCGGGAGTGGATTAGCCCCCGTTCGAGGCAAGAACGGCGGAATCCTTCTCCAACGCCGGGGCAGCGATTTTACGATGCGGTCTTCGAACTCGACTCCTTTAAGGTCATTAATGCCATCTGTAATCACACCAAGCATCTACAGCCGCTCCCCAAGCGCATTGACACCTCGTACGGCCTGAGCATCGACGAGTGGCCAGATGTTGGCGCCGTGCATAGCTTTGATAACGGCCCACCATCTGGGTACAGCATTGATGGCCGTGATGTGCTTGATGTCGTCGAAGAGGTACTACGGTTTTACGAGGACAACTGGTTCTCGAAACAGGAGCAGCCAGGACGCAATACTCGCACCCCTCGGCGATCGATCCTATCTCGTGTCACTGCCGCGATACGAACCTTTCAAGAAGGCCGTGCAGACCTTGATCCGAAATGGTAGCCGAGTGGTGGAGGTCGCGGGCAATGAACAGATCCTGATGACGATCGTTGCTCCGCACACCTGGCAGGATCAGTATCATCGCGGCGAGAAAGTCTGCGAGTGGACGTTGCTCACGGACCCGGCGCGCAAACGCGTGGCGTTGCTGGTGCCTGTCGGCCGACTGCACGAAACGCTCCCGAGCCTCGATCGCAAAGGACTGCCCTTGGACCACCTGTACGATTTCTAATCCGTGCGCTCGACGATTCAAGACTGGAAGCAGCGGGATCGGCGGCCATCATGGTAGTCGACGATACGGCGGCGGACCCCTTATGGTGCTCCTCGCAGCTATAACGGAGCTATGCCGGTCTGTATATCACGCCAACGAAACAGTGTGGGGATCGTTGACAAGTGATTGAACACGCGCAAGAATCACGCCCCATCGTGCAGTCACATGGTGCATACTATGCCGGTCAGCATACTCAATAGTTAGATTGAAACGTGGCTTCTATGCGCAAGCCCCGGGTATCGAAGACATCTGCCGAGAGACTCGTGGACTGTGAGACTCACCTGTACTTCTTGTGGGATGCGCTTCGGCTTTATCCAAAAGAGCGGGATAGATTCAAGCAGATCGCAGCCGAGCTTCGCATTTTGGTGTGTGAGACTCGGAAGAACAAGCCTCTGCTGCTGAATCTTATGGATGAGTTCGCGTTCGTGTACGAGGTTCAACCGCCCGGCATGTCGGCGTCAGGGCCACCGCTGAAGCCACAACCACTACCCATGGTGGGTTGGCGGGAAGACCCGATCCACGCCGAGATCTCCGAGCGCCTATCACGGGCGATCGAATCCGGGGATACGGCTCAGATGAAGGAGATCGACCGGAGGCTGGCAGAGCTCGCCAAGCCGATTCCCTTCCGCGAGTGGATCAACAGAGGACTCGCTGTCTTCATCGCACCGTACGACTATAGCCATCGCGAGTTGGTTCTTGCGATCGCCCAGCAGCTCGGGAGTAGTCATGAAGACGACAGTGTTGAGGAGCCAATATTGCGATTGCAGCAGATATACATCGGGGGACAGAGAGGCGACCTTGCCCCCATGATCGTCTTCGCAAACGATGTGCTATCAGTCGGTGTGGCATTCATTCGCCATGTTGAGAGCGATCACAGTTTCCAACCGCGGTACTTCCGCGGCAAGGCAGTCTAACAATAGGCTGGAGCGGTTTGGCTCGACGTCGTACGCTCAGCCTGAGCGGTTAGCCTCGGTAGGGAGTGTGGAAACGGAAATAAGGGGTCCGGCCCCATATCGGTCGACGCGGAAGCCCGCATCTGTAACGCTCATCGAGGAAAAGCGAACCATGAATGATCGACGATTGAGAGTGCTGGCCTCGATCGGCCTGGCGGTGGGAGGAGTGCTTGGCATGGCCGGGACGTTCGCCCCCTCTGGCGCTCTTCGGGGTCTCGCGTGGGGGATCGACGGGGTGGCCCTGGTAATGGCCGGCACGTTACTGACGGTTGTGTGTTACAGAGCGGGACAAGAAATTTGGACATTCTGAATTTCAGTCGAACAGAAAACGCATGTCAACGCTTCCGACGAGCCCACGGTCAGCAACAGGATAACTTCGGGGGCCCGGGAAATCATCGAGCTTGAATCTGCCATCCTTAGGCCGCTCCTTTTCTCGGTGTCCGGTGCAATGCCTCGGCAACGGCGCGCGGGTTGCGAGCCGCGACACGCAAGAGCGCCAGTGCCGGCCCATCCGGTATGCGTCGTCCCTGTTCCCAGTTGCGGAGAGTTGCGACACTCACGCCAATCATGAGGGCGAACTCGCTTTGCGATGCTTTCAACTTTTCACGGACGCTTTTCACATCGGCCGGCCGAAAGGTGGTGACACGAGCAGGTTTCACAGTACCGCGGCGAATCCGTCCCGCCTGGCGGATACTCATGAGCAGTTCTTGGTAGGCCCCTTCCTTCATGTGAATTCCTCCCGAACGAGCTTGGCCAACGCCTTGAGCTGAGCGGCCGTCAGATCGCCCTGCTCGTTCTGCGCATCGAGGTACAGCATGTAGAACATTTGACTTGCCGATTCCCAATAGTAGATGAGGCGTACCCCGCCGCGCTTTCCCCGCCCTAAACGCAGACCATCGGAGTTTCCGCACCCCCCCTCCACCCGGAATGATTGGGCCTTGCGTCGGCGGAAGACCAGCGCCAATTGGAGTGCGCGATACGTCTCCTCGTCGAGATGACGTCGGAGCGCCGCAGTAAAGACCGGGGTCTCGACGAAGCGCATCGCACATAGTACGCCAATGGCGTATATCCTGACAAGGCAGGGATACGACTCCGAGCGCATTCTCCGGGAGATGGGAATTGTCCCAGATCTGACAGACACCCTGAAATGTAGCCGCGATTCCCACGCACCGCCCACAGATCGTCCCATCGTGATGGTTACGTGTTCGCATTTCCGGTAAA
>JANRMO010000031.1:0-52333 GCA_040981105.1 Nitrospiraceae bacterium | reverse complement strand
CCGCGGCTGGATCATCCATGGCGCAGACGACTGTTACCGGAACGAGGACAACGCGCGGCAACGGCCACTCCATAAACCGGACATTTCTACTTTGGGAGAAAGCGGACATTTCTATTTTGGATTGACACGACCCCCGGTTCTGCGTTGACCTCTTCGGCCTGGACGGCTACACTGCGCCTCCCATGGCGACGTACCGGCAAGCGGGTGTCGATATCGAGGCGGGCAACGAGTTTGTCCGCCGCATCACGCCGCTCGTCCGCTCGACCTTCCGGCCGGAAGTTCTGACCGATCTCGGTGGATTCGGAGGGCTGTTTCGGTTCGATCCGTCTCGCTATCGCGAGCCGGTGCTGGTGTCCGGCACGGACGGCGTGGGGACCAAGCTTAAAATAGCCTTCCTGATGGACAAGCACGACACGGTGGGGATCGATCTCGTGGCGATGTCGGTGAACGATATCGCCGTGAGCGGGGCGGAGCCGCTGTTCTTCCTCGACTACTTTGCCACGGGTAAATTGGCGATCGGCGTCGCCGAGACGGTGGTGCGCGGGATTGCCGAGGGCTGCCGGCAATCCGGTTGTGCGTTGATCGGGGGAGAGACGGCGGAGATGCCCTCGTTCTATCCGGATGGCGAGTACGACCTTGCCGGGTTTGCCGTGGGGGTGGTGGACCGACCGAGGATCATCGATGGTCACGACATCACGCCGGGTGATGTGTTGATCGGCCTGGCGTCAACCGGTCTCCACAGCAACGGCTTTTCGCTCGCGCGCCGGGTCTTATTCGAGGAGGCTGGCCTGACCGTTTCAAGCCGGGTAGAGGATCTCACTCACTCGATCGGCGAAACGTTGCTCGCCCCGACACGGATCTACGTGCGGACAATCGCCAAACTCATCGCAGCGCATCGCATCAAGGGCATCGCCCACATCACGGGGGGAGGAATCACGGAAAATCTCCCTCGAGTGTTTCCCCATGGCATCCTGGGTCGTGTTCGGCGGTCCAGTTGGACCGTTCCGCCTATTTTTCCCGTGATTCAACGGCTTGGATCTGTTGAGGACGACGAGATGTACCGGGTCTTCAACATGGGGATCGGCCTGATTCTCGCGGTTCCGGCAGAGGAGGCTGACGGGGTGGTCCTCACTGCCAAGCAGGCGGGAGAAACCGCTTGGCTCATCGGTGAGGTGACGAGGGGAAGTGCATCCGAGCGGCGAGTAGACTATGTCGGTTAACGGGAAAAGCCAGCGGGTCCGCATCGGCGTGCTCGCGTCAGGGCGGGGATCGAACCTCCAGGCGATTATCGATGCGGTCGAGGCCGGCACGGTACAGGCCCAAATCGTCGTGGTGATCAGCAACAAGCGGGACGCGGCGGCGCTCGAACGGGCGCGACGGCATGGCGTTCACGATGTGTTCGTCGATCCCAAACCCTTTGCCGGACAACCGGACAGCCGCGAAGCCTATGATCGAGCGGTGCTTGATGTGTTGCATAAATACGAGGTCGAACTGGTGCTGTTGGCCGGTTATATGAAAATCGTGACGCCGGTGTTGATCCAGGCTTTTGAGAACCGCATCATGAACATCCATCCGTCCCTGTTGCCTGCCTTTCCGGGATTGGATGTGCAGAAGAAGGCGTTGGAATGGGGCGTCAAGGTCGCCGGTTGCACCGTGCACTTTGTCACGCCGGGAGTCGATGAGGGGCCGATCATCATTCAAGCCGCGATTCCGGTCTTGGACCAGGATTCGCCGGAGACTTTGGCCGCCAGGATTCTGGCAGAGGAGCACCGAATCTATCCCAAGGCCGTGCAGCTCTACGCAGAAGGCCGGTTGCAGGTGGAGGGACGGCGGGTTCGAGTGGCGGGGCTGCCGGAGGCGACCACAAAAGCATTGCTGAATCCTTCCTGATCCCGACGGCTTTCCTGCATCCGAAACACGAAACAAAAACAGGAATGGTGCTGTCAGGAAGGCCGACAGAGAGGTGGAGGTTTCGGGTAGCGGCTTGCCTGGTCGCTCGTGTATAATTCCGACCACGAAATTCGCACCGAGTGCCGATCTTCCTCCCCGTCTCCTCCGCAGCTTGGGTTGCCGCGGCAATTCAGCCTCGGCCGTGCCTGCGGTCAAGAAGGACGGCACTCGGTCATCCCAAGGTGGGGGGCTAGCTCAGCTGGGAGAGCACTACGTTCGCAACGTAGGGGTCGCGGGTTCGACTCCCGTGCCCTCCACCATACCTTGCTTGCCGAGTACCGCGGGCTCTTCAGGCGCAGCCTTCTTCCTTGCGCCCGCGGATAAACACCTCCGGTGAATCAGTTCTCTTAGTTTGACCTACCACCATTCGGATGAGCCGGCGGCTCTTCAGATGAGGCCTCTTATCCTTACCGCCCGAGGGACAGCTTCAGTCCAGCCCATCCTATTCCAATCCGCACTTCGTGAGATCAGGCGTCGATTCAACGGTATATCGCAGGTGTTCTCGGCGGATCGACACCGATAGGGTCTGTCTTAGAGGCCTGATCGCCTTTACCCTTCCACGAGTGTGGACACCTCGATGATCTCGGAATCGGCGCTAAGATCTTGCAGTTGCTGGCCGAGTCATTCGTCGCGATCCTACAGGCATCCGGCCATGTCGAAAACGCGGCGAGCGTCTGGTGCATCTAGTCCAGCGAGAGGTCCTCGTCTTGGAAGGACGGGGTGAGAGGATGGTTCAGCGCTTTTCGCTGGACAAGTGCAGCGTGCATTGTAAGGAGACTTCGCCGGTCAGGGCGGGGTCTTCATGGCGAAACTCGCCAGTCCGCTTGTGTCATCGTCGGCGGGGGAAGTCCTGACCTTATTTTGGTATCCCTGATCTGAGCGAGTGATGATAAGCGCGTTGACTCATCGTCTGTCTGTGACCGCCGAGGACTGAACGGAAAAGAGCGGATTCGCACCGTCCGAACCGTGTGAAATCACACATTGAGGGAATTCTTCAGGGACTGCACAGTATGTGCCTGGTCAGATGGCGACCTGGCGCGACAGTTGCTCAGTTACGCCGGGGTACCTGACCCTGAGACCTGCCAGTGCCCAAACAATGAGAGAATTTTTGCAACGACTGGGTCTTCTCCTCATGGCAGGATGTGCTACGGCAATGCCAGCGTTGCCGGACTTGCCGAAGCATGTGGAGCGTATTCCTCCAGGGACTGCGGTTGTCGTTGGCCATGTCATCACGGTTCTGCTCGGGCCTACAACCCGGATCTATAATCCGACATTGCATTTTTTTGAATTGATGAACAGCAACACACATGACCGGATTCGGGTTGACCTGGGCAGCGATGATGCTTGGTTTGTGCTCCCACTTCCAGTGGGAAGCTACGAGGTCACCCTGCTCCAAATCGCGGAAGGCGCATTTTTGGCGAATGCCGGCCTCAACTCGCGGTTTCACGTGGAAGAAGGCCTCACATTCGTCGGAACGTGGCACCTGGGAATTGAATCTCCTCAATATGATCGGGAGGTTATCATCTCAGTCGTGACAGACAATGAAGTTCACATCCGTGAGAAACTTGCTCCGTATTATTCGGTGATCGATCAATCTCTTGCCTTCAATCTGCTCAGTCCAGCAACCTCCGAGACCAGACTGTATGAGGTTCCACCGTATCCTCGATACTGGTGGTTTAAGCGGCATCATACCTCGTAGCTCGACACGATCTGTATCCTGTCATTGAGGTGGAATGGGCGGTCACCCATATCCGCGCTCGGGGTATAGATATTGCTTTATCCTAATACTAGAACTCGTTCTCAATTTCAATTTGAGCCGCAGCATGAACAAGAGGCCGTGTCATGAAATGTGCTGCCTTTGCGGGCGGCTTGTTGCGAGATGGGAGAAGAGCGGCATTGAGTTGAAGTGTAAGCGCTGTAAACGAATCGTGGTGGTTCGAGTCGAGGGTACCCAGTCAGGGAGATTGCCCCGCACAGATCCCGCAGGAGATTCAGAAGTCATGTAATCGAGAAGAAGCGGTCTCAACTCTAGAGGACCATTGCGTCCCAGTAGATTTCCTATGAAAGGAGGAATCGATGGGACGCGTATGGGTTGTTGTGATGATGTTGTGTTTCGGTATGCTGTACGGTCAAATTGCAAATGCGGAGGATGTCGACGAGCGGTTGAGGAAGTTGGAGGAGGCCGTTGAACAGATGAAGCAGCGCGAACTACGCGAACGACCTGTGCCGGAATATCCTGCTGGGGCGCAGCCGGGTGAAACTCTGCCAGACGATAGTCAGACTGGATATTCCTCCGTATTTGAGGGACAGCGCCCGATGAGAAAACCGGGGGAGACGCCGAATCTCCAACAGATGTCGGCTGAGGAGCAGGGCGCTGAGCGAAAATATGGAGTGAACCTGCAAGGATCGGGAAAATTGATCTACGCGAAACCCTTCGTGTCAAATCCCAGGGCCATTCTCGGCGGATATTTTGACGTGGAGTACATCAATCGCGCCCATGAAGGAACACCGAGCTCGATCGACGTGCATCGGTTTGTCCCGTTCATCTATGCCGACGTGAGCGAGCACGTCAAGATGGCCGCTGAGCTCGAAGTCGAACATGGTATTTTGGAGAGCTCGGGGGTGCCGCATAGTGAGGTGAGCCTAGAGTTCGCCACTATGGATTTCTTAGTAAATGAGAAGCTCAACTTCAGAGCCGGAGTTGTTCTGTTGCCGGTCGGCAAATTCAATCTGATCCATGATGCGCCATTGCGAGACCTCACGGAGCGGCCGCTGGTCACCCAGTTGTTGTCTGCGACAGTCCTTTCCGAGACGGGGGCCGGCATGTACGGGACGTTCTATCCCTCTGCGCGTTCGAAACTCGACTATGAGTTGTATGTCACGACCGGCTTCAACGGCTACGGCGATTGTCAAGCGGGAAGCGCACAGGCCAATAGTCTTTCCTGCGTCACTCGCATCACCGAGAAGTCAGGTGTGGCTGGTGCACGTCAACGGAGTTCCAACATCAGCAAGGGGTTCGATAACAACAACGGCAAGGCAGTGGTGGGCAGGGTAGCTTTCAGTCCATTTCTGGGTGTTGAGGTCGGCGGGTCAGGTTATTATGGGTCGTATGACCCTTTCGGGAAACGTGACTTAAGTATGATGGTCCTGGACTGGACACTTGTACGTGGACCATTTGAGGTAATCGGTGAAGCACATTGGACCTATGCTCAGGGAAACTCTCAGAACCTGAACGGCACCCCTTGCACGAATCCGCCTACATTCGGCGTGGCGCCGGGCCATTTCTGCCCGCAGCGCATGGAGGGCTATTACATCCAGGGTAACTACCATTTCCTCCCGCAGTGGATGACCAGACTCGCGCCTTCTTTTTTCCGGCCGGAGATCTCCACGCTGACGGCCATGGTGCGATGGGAACAAGTGAATACCAATAAAGACCAGCCCGATGGACTTGGCGACCTGCAACGGCTGACGTTAGGTGTGAACTATCGACCGACAGAGGACACGGTCTTTAAATTTGATTTTCAGTATAGCCCCGAGGCGGTGAACAGGTACAACCAGCGGATTCACGACACAGCCGTGCTGCTGTCGGCAGCCACCTATTTCTAGTTTCGCGAGAAGTCTCCGCCTGTAAAGACGGGGGAATCGATGCGGGAACCGAGATCGACCGATCGTTCAGGCCCGCCATGTCTCGGATGAAGAAAGGCGCTATATGAGAAGTCGTCTCATCGTGATGATCGGTCTCAGCGCGCTGTTCTCAGGGTGTGCGCTGTTTCCCAAGGATCATTCCGACCATTATCTGGTGTGCCCCTATGACACCGTGTGGACCGCTGCCACTTACACCATGAATATTTTCCCGCCCAAGAAGCAGGATAAAGATGCTGGCGTGATTGAAACGGGCTGGACTGAGATGGGGGGCGACATGCGCGCAGGATACGGAATCTTTCGGCGTACGACCACGGGATTTGGCAATAAAGAACGTGCGAGGCTGATCATGACCGTGAAGAGGGTCGATGATGTGACGAAGGTGGAGTTGATTGAAAATAGGGAGCGGTGGCATCTCAAGGGTGGCGCAACGAGTCAGGCGACTCGGTGGTGGCCGATCGAGCCATCTGAAGAAGCATTGGCGGCAGTTATGGCCAGACTGAACACCAAGCTTCAGGAACAAGGATGTTCACCGGCATAACCTGGACGCTCCGAGCGGTGATCGTTGCTGCCGTCTTCAGTGCCGGTCCGGTTTCGGGCGAGAAAATCTGGGACCCTGAACTGAAGCGATTCCTCACTCCCCAAGAGATGATGCAGGAGGATGTCTACCTCACTGAGGATCAGGCCGCGCGCTTGATGTTCCCGAAATCGGAGCGCATCGACCAGGGGACCATCAAGCTGAGTGTGGATCAAAAGAAGATTATCGAAGGGCGTATCGGTTGGAATTTCCCGGAAGACGGGTTTGCCGTCTATGTGGGGAAGACTGGCCAACAGATCGATGGATATGCGATTGTGCAGAACACGATCGGCAAACACAAGCCGATCACCTACATGGTGGGCGTCGATCCCAATGGTGAAGTGCTGAATATCGAAGTGCTAGTCTATCGAGAATCACGCGGAAGCGAAGTGCGAACCAAACGGTTTAATGCACAATACGAAGGGAAAACGGTTTTCGATCCGATACGGATGAACAAAGACATTATCAATATCAGCGGAGCTACAATGTCCGTTCGTTCGCTCAGCGCGGGGGTCAAGCGGGCGCTCGTCATCGTCGATGAGATCTATCTCAAGCCACTCGGACGTGGCAGCGACAATGTCCAGGTTCAAAAACAGCAGAAGGGGTTTTGGAAAGACCTCTTCGGGTTTTAGTTGCGTGTTGAGATCGCATCGATGCGGAATTTTAATTCGCGTTTCCGACTCCGTGATTCGGACCGACATATCCGCCTCCTCTACACGTTCTTCCTCCTGTTCATGTTCGGCGGTTTTGCATTCAGCATGTTCTGGGCACACAGTATGACGGGACTCTCTCCCCAGGGCATTGCCGATCACTATCTCGGGTCCGATGCGACCTTTGGCGAGCCGATGTCGTTTCGCGAACTGGCAGAAATCACTCACTTTCACCTGTTTACCATGCCTGTTGTGTTCCTAATTTTGGTTCATGTGTTGTACCTGACCAAGGCAAGCAATCGGACGAAGGTATGGATGACGTGGGCAGGATTCGGCGGGGTTCTGCTCGATGTGATCTCACCGTGGTTGATCAGCTATATCTCGCCGGTCTTCGTCATCACGATGCTGACAGGGGACGTGCTCATGGTCGTGAGTTTCTTGGTGATGATGGTGATTCCGATGTATGAAATGTGGGTTCATCAAGCACCGCTGATGGGCTCCAAATGAAATATACGTATGGCGGGCAGGCCTGCAAACCGCTGCTACTGGCATTGCGTTACTGCCTGATAATGGCGGCCTTGCAGGACCAGTTGAGCTGGGCGGCGGATCAATCCAATCCGATTCAGATCGTGAGGCGCAGCCAGGTGCTCATGGGCACCTTGGTTGAGGTCACCGCTGTGAGTGCAACCGAGCAGGTTGCCGGGGCGGCCGCCTCGGCCGCGCTTGCCGAGATTCGACGGCTGGAATCCTTGTGGAGCACATGGCTGCCGGAGAGCGAGGTCTCCCGGATCAATACTGCGGCTAGTCTCAAAGCTGTGGCCGTGAGTCCCGAGACTCTGGCACTCCTTCGATGGTCCCTTCAAGTCGGGAGATTGACGCGTGGAGCCTTCAACATTGCCATCGGACCGGCCATGGACGCATGGAACTTCTCAGGTCAGCCTCGAATTCCGGAGGCGGCGGAGCTTGATCGAGTGAAGCTTCTCACCGATCTTTCTCAGGTGAAAATCGATGATGCGAATGGAACGGTCTTTCTGTCTCGGCCGCGCATGCGGATCGATGTGGGAGGTATTGGAAAGGGCTATGCCGCGGACCTGGCTGTGGAGGTCATGCGACGGGTCGGCGCGTCGGCAGGAGTTGTGGCGTTATCAGGGGATATCAAGACGTTCGGTGAGCTGTCGGGCGCACAGCCGTTTGTGTTCGGAGTGCGCCATCCCCGTGAGGAGGATAAATTGCTGGCTCGTCTGGAGCTTCGAAATGAGGCGATCTCAACGGCAGGGGATTACGAGCGCTTCTTCGAACGAGAGGGGAGCAGATACCATCATATCCTGGATCCACACACCCTGTGGCCGGCTCGTGGTTGTCAGAGCGTGACGGTAGTGGCATCCCAAGGCGTTGTGGCCGATGGTTTGGACACCGGAATTTTTGTGCTCGGACTGGAACGCGGCATCGAGTTGGTGGAGCGATTGCCGGAGGTCGAAGCGATCATTGTTGATGATGAAGGCCAAGTGTGGGTTTCGTCCGGCCTAAGAAACCGTGTGCACCTTGAATCTGATCCTGGAAGGCGCGGCCAGCCATCACAATCGTCGATGGCGGATCAACTCAACCATTTGTCCGTTCGCTTCCGAATATCCCAGGGTTTGCCCGGAGGGTAGGTCGCCTGCACTCTGAGGCTGGAAGCAACGGACGCGGATCCGGCTAGGCCACGTAGGTGATATGGATCCGGTCGAGGTACTCGACCAGTTTTGCGAGTTGCCGCATAATGCTGTTTCGGTCGCGTCTGGCCGCGGCCAGTTCCAACGCAGCTCCGATCTCGCCGATGCCGTCGAATCCGTACCCACCCCCGTCTCCCTTCATACGATGTCCGAGCGTCTGAATCGTCGAGAAATCGGCCTGTCCCAGCGCGAGGCGGATTTTCTCAATGTCCTTCCTTCGATTCTCCAGGAATCCCGGAATCAGATGCTTGAGCGATTCATCAATTTCCACGAGGATGGGGACCTGCTGGTCGTTCTGCATGCGGGGATTCAGCATGACACCTTCTTTCGATAGGGCTCCAGGGCAGCGAGGAGCGTTGCTTTCCGAATGGGCTTCGTCAGGCGGCTGGTGCAGCCTGCTGCCTGAACTTTGGCCAGTTCTTCATTGAGCACGAGTGCGGTCAGGGCGATAATCGGCACGGGCGAAAGTTGGAGGGACCGTTCCCGTTCTCGGATCTGACTCGTGGCGGTGAGTCCGTCCATGACAGGCATCTGCATGTCCATCAGGACGAGGTCAAATTGCCGAGTCCGGCACAGGTCAACGGCAACCTGCCCATTCTCGGCCTGCGTGATGTGATCCTGACTCGCTTTCAGGTAGCTCTGAACCAACAATTGATTGTCCTGAGAATCATCCACGACCAACAGACGCAGCGGTTGAAGGGATGGGATTGATTCGGATTGAACCGTGGACGCCCGCTCCTGACCATGCGCCTGTTTGGCGCGCCCGAGCGCGATATTCATGGTCTGAAACAGTTCCGAGCGGCGAATCGGCTTCACAATATAGCCGCCGAGGCCCAGCTCATAAATCTTCGCGATCTCATCGGCCCAGTTCCGAGATACCAGCATAACCAGGGTGGGGGTTCCATATTCTTCCGAGGCTGTCCGGATTCGTTGCGCGACTTCAAAACCACCAAGGCCGGGCATAATGGAATCGAGGAGGATGAGATCGAATGGGCGCCCGCGGTCCTTCGCCGCTTTGATCTCGGCCATCGCCTGCTCGCCGTCTCCGACCGCAACCACCGCCGTTCCATACGGAGTCAGGGCGTCGCTCACGATGGCTTGATTCACTGAATAGTCGTCGGCCACCAGCAGGTGCAGCCCCTGGAGGTCGGCTACGGGGATGGAGGGCGACGCCGGACCGGTCTCCTGCGGGGTCAGGCGGACCGTGCAGAAAAATGTGCTGCCCTGCCCGAGCCGGCTTTCGGCCCAGAGCCGGCCTTGCATCATGGCCGTCAAGCGGCGACAAATCGACAGCCCCAATCCCGTGCCCCCGTACTGGCGGTGAATAGCACTGTGCGCTTGAGTGAAATTGTGGAAAATGGCATCCAGCTTCTCGGTTGGAATCCCTATACCCGAATCGGAGACGCTGAACCGGAGCGAACCCGGCGCCGGATGGTCCGGGTCATTCTCCACCCGCAGCAAGACATGTCCTTTCTCCGTAAACTTGACGGCGTTGCTGAGGAGATTGGTCAGGATCTGCTTGAGGCGGTTGGGGTCTCCTGTTAGCGCCATCGGGACGTCGGGGGCGGTATGATACGCGAGTTCGATGCCCCTCTCATTTGCGCGGAGGCCCAACATCTCAACCGTCTTTTCCAGCAACTCGCTCAGGTCGAAGTCGATACATTCCAGATCGAGCCTGCCGGCCTCGATCTTGGACAGATCCAGAATATCGTTCAGCAACGACAGGAGCGTATTACCGGCGCGCCGGAAGATCCGGACGTAGGTGCGCTGTTCTTGATTGAGATCGGTCTCCCAGAGGAGGTCGGCCATTCCGATAATCGAATTCATCGGTGTCCGAATCTCGTGGCTCACGGTTGCGAGGAATTCGCTCTTAGCCCGGTTGGCGATCTCCGCAGTCTCCTTGGCTTCACGTAACGCCTGCTCAGTGCGTTGGCGGTCCCATTCTTGGAGCGTCATGGTGGCAATCGAGGCCAGCGAGTTGGCGAAGGAGATTTCCTCGGGTGACCAGTTCCGTGAGCCACCGACGTGCTCGTGACACAGCACGCCGACGACCCGCCCGTTGACGCGGATCGGGGCGTCGAGCATGGCACCGATGCCGAGCGAGGTCAGGTACGAGTCTGCGAAGTCCTTCGTGCGCTCATCATGCATCGCATCCGCGGCATCGAGCGCCAACTCCTCCATCTCGATCGCCCGGAAATAGGCGGGGTAGTCCGCGATCTTCAGCGCCATCCCCGAGGTATGGATCCCACGCTGGCGTTCGTACAAGTCATGAAGCCGGATCGACAACCGCTCATCGTCATATAGCCAAATGCTCGCGCGCCTGACTCGCATAAACCAACTAGCGGTTTCCGTGATGGCCCGGAAGGCCGTGTCCAGCCCCCCGTCGTGGAGAGTCGGGTCGTTGATCAACTTCACAATGGCCTGCTGGTAGGACTCCAAGGTTTCCCGGCGGAGGATTTCGCGGGTCTCGGCTTGACGGAGATCCGTGATGTTGCGCGCGAAAATGGAATTGTACTCTTTCCCGCCGAACTCTAAGAAATTCATGTTGACTTCGACGGGGAACGCCAGACCGTTTTTTCTCCGATGGTCGGATTCAAAGGAGAACGAGCCTCGTGCTCGCAATTGTTCCCAGTGATTCGCCCACACACCGGGAGAAAAATGAGGGTCGATCTGGTCATAGGTCATCGCCAGCAATTCAGTCGCGCTGTAGCCGAGCGTTCGTTCCGCCGCCCCGTTGGCGTAGAGGATGCGGGCATTGGCGTCGACCCAAAAGATCGCGTCCGGCGCATGCTCGACTGTAAGGGTGCGCAGCTGAGTCGAAACACCTGACAGGCCGTCGGGCTCCGGAAGCAAGATGACCGCGCACATGCCATCGGTTGTCGGTCCGCAGGGGAAGACGGTGCCCTGAAGGGTGGTGGCGCTGGCGCTCCCGTCGAGTGTGAGGGGCCAGGGGGTTGCGGCTTCCTTATCGGCGTGGCGTGAGAGGATCTGTGCTTTCACCGGCTGAAGGATACGGTCGATTTCGTCCGGGAACGTAGCCGATCGGGATGCTCGCGCGGTTGTTACTTCCGGTGTGAGGCTGAGTTCATGGGAAATTCTCAATAAGTGCCTGGCTCTGGCGGTCATCCCCAGCAGTTTGGCCCGACAGTCGAAGAGAATGGCTCCGGCACCGCTGGCTTCAAACAGCGCTAGTAACGTGGTGTGGAAATTGGAGGAGGGACTCTGGTCCTGCGCGTCAGAGGGTGTTGCGCCCCTGGGGACCAGCGCGTCCATCCGGTTCTGCAACGATGTCCGACGAGTCCGTGCCTGTGACATTGGTCTTTTGCCAGTCATAGGCCTGTGTGCATGCCAGAATCCGTAATCCGTTGAGTCGGAGCTCGAAACCAAGCCGGTCTGTGGCGCGCAGCGAAAGCGAGCTGATCCCCTATGAGCCTCGGCGGACGAGGTTGCGCCCCTCTTCTTTGGCTTGATATAGGGCTTGATCCGCCGCACGGATCAGGTCGGTATGGTGTTTGTCACGTGAAGGGACTGTGCAGGCTATTCCGAGGCTGATCGTCACGCGGTGACCCTTGGCGTCGGTAATGTCGAGGGCCTCGACACGACGGCGCAGCGATTCGGCGACTTGTGCGGCGCCCTCGGCGGGCGTGCCCGGAAGCACGATCGTAAATTCGTCCCCACCGTATCTCGCAACCAAGTCGCCGGGACGGTTGACTGCACCCATGAGCGCGTCGGCGACCTGCTTCAAACACTCGTCCCCGGCCTGATGGCCATGCGAGTCGTTATATTCCTTGAACCGATCGATATCGACCATGATCAACGACAGCGGAGTGTTTTCACGGGCACCGCGGCGCCACTCCTGGTCGAGGAACTCATCGAATTGGCGACGGTTGGTGATGCCAGTGAGGCCGTCTAGGCTGGATAGTCTCAAGAGCATTTGATTGGCTTCCTGCAATTGCCGCATGACCTCAAGCAATTCCTGCTCACGGGATCGACGGCGCTCGATTTCATGAACCAGCCGGAGCACCGATCGTACGCGGGTCAGGAGCTCCATCTTGTTGATGGGTTTCCCCACATAGTCCATCGCGCCAGCGGCGAAGGCCAACTGCAGATCAACAGGGTCGGTCTTGACCGTGACCATGATAATCGGGATCTCGCGCAACCGTTCCACCGCCTTGATTTGACGGCAGGCCTCGATGCCGTTCATCTCAGGCATGATGATGTCCATGAGAACCAGATCCACATGGTGAACGGATGGAGGTTGGCCGTCCAAACCAAGGAAGCGAAAGGCTGCCGCGGCGGACTCGGCGACCAACACATCGGTGTACCCGGCCGACGTCAGGATCGATTTCAGCAACAGTCGGTCGTCGGGGGAATCGTCAACAACCAGGATGGCCATCGGGGGCGCTCGCGGACTCTATGGAGAGCAAAGTTAGATACCCGTCGGAATGCTAGCAGTTACTCCGGATAAACGCCAGGATAAAGCCGCTTGGCGCAGGGGAGGCAGAGTCCGTGACTAAAGGCGGCCTCGGAATGGTCCTGGATGTATTCTTCGATCTGCTGCCAGTATCCATGGTCGTTACGAATCTTCTTGCAACCGGCACAAATGGGGATGAGCCCCCGCAGCACTTTCACTTCGGCGAGCGCACGTTCGAGTTGCTGATTGCGCTCCGCTAGATCACGCTCGCGGGCTCTCCGGCGGTCCATCTCCCGTTTGAGAGTCAGGGCGGAGGCCACCCGCGCCGTGAGCTCGATCGTATTCACGGGTTTGGTCAGAAAGTCGATGGCACCCGCGGCGAACGCCTCCTGTAGATAGGAGGTGTCGGTCTTGGCCGTGACCATGATGATCGGGATCTCGTTCAAGGAGGAGCAGGCTTTGATTGTCCGGCAGGCCTCGACCCCGCTGATACCGGGCATCATGATATCCAACAGGATGAGATCCGGCGCCGGCCCGACCTGGTTGTCGCGATCCATCCCCAATTCCTGGTAGGCCTCCCGAGCAGACCCGGCCAGCCGTACGTGCGCGTGGCCGGCCTGCCGAAGGATGGTTTCAAGCAGGGTGCGTTGATCCGGCGAATCATCGACGATGAGGATGCTCATTGGGGGCCTCTGCGGCTGCTCGCTGCGTTGGAGAGACACGGTTTCCGTGTGGAGCCAGGCCGAACTCAATGGATCGTCGGTACCGGAGCAAGTATAGCAGGGCCGAATAGTCGGAGGGGTCAGGTCAGTTTGGAACGGACGAGCTCACTCACCACCTTGCCGTCCGTCGGTCGTCCGCCGAGCTGCGCCATTACGGCCTTCATGACCGCACCCATGTCCTTCATGGTAGGCGAACCGAACTCCCGGATGACCGACTCGACCAGTTGTCCAAGTTGATCGATCGAGAGAGCCTGTGGGAGATACCCCTCGATGATCGTGATTTCCTGGCGCTCCTTGGCAGCCAAATCCTCCCGCCGAGCCTTCTCGAACTGATCCACCGATTCACGGCGTTGTTTGATCAAAGCGGCCATCACACGGCTCATTTCGGCATCGTCAAGGTCGCGCTTGAGTTCGATCTCGCGCCGTTGGATCGCCGCCTTGATCATCCGGATGACGTCCATGCGCAATTGGTCTTTGGCCTTCATGGCTTGCTGCAGATCGTGCGTGAGGCGGTCGGACATCGACATAGGCGGCCTCCTTGTAGGGCAGCGATGGGAACCTCGTCACCTTAGCTAATCCCGGAATGGCCGTCAATCGAAGATGACGGTCCTAAGCGCCCTGTTCATGGCGTTGATTCAGCACATGCAGTATGATTGGGTCGCATGCGGCATGAGGTGACCAACCCAGATGATCAAGAAGGTTGGGAGCATCACTGGAAAAGTTAGCTTCGGCCGTCGAACGCAATTGCAGGGACGGCCGGTTCAACCGTGAGGTGGGAAGGAGGCGCCATGGAAACCGGAGCCGACAGGAAGTGGACAGAAACGAAATCGAGCCGTATCGTGACGGAGGGTTTGCTTGCACTCTGGATGCTCACTGCGGTCGGCTGTAGCTCGCCCGAATCGGTCAAGGGGCTCCCACCACCCTCCAATCAGGATGTACGGGGGCACGCCGATAACACGTTCGACAAGCTGAAAGAGGAGGAACGGCAGGGGAGGGGTGTTACTCGGCCGATGCAGTAGCGGCTATCCGGCCATCGACACAACCGGGGCGCCAATCGATAGACTAGCCTCGACTGCGAAGAAATAGTCGGTGCAGCGGCTGAAGGACCGGCAGATGGGCCAGAAGGCGACGTGGCGAGCAAGTGCCCTCCGTGCGAAGCTCCCGCAGCCTGGGCAGGAATAGGATCGCGACGACCAATCGTAATGAGCCGGATACAAGGAATAACAATGGGAGGTTCGAGCCGACGGACCAGTCGATCTCCAAACCCGAGATCCGGGAAGGAAGCCATCCTGCCAACCATCCGCCAGTCAGGGCTCCGACAAACCAACCCATTGCGTTGATCGTGTTAGCCAAGGCGACCGCTCGCCCTTTGTCCTCCGCAGGGACCGCGTCGAAAATGTAATTTTGGAGTCCAAGCGAAAAGCCGGCCCAAATCATCCCGCCAAAGAGATTGACGCAGATCAGATACGGAACAGCGCTGCTGAACAGATACAATGTGGGCAGCAACGGCACAAGTGATCCGGTGATGGTCAGGGTCGCGGCGTGTCCACAACGGTCTCCCAGCCGTCCCCAGGCCTTGAGCGAGATGAATTGCCCTACCATCTGAGCTGCGAGCCATGTGCCGTACTCCACATAGCTCAGATGGAGGTCATGCAGGAGATAGACCACGAAGTACGGGCCGGCCAGCAGAGTCGCCGCGTGCATCAGGCCGGAAAAGTAGAGAAACCGCCTAAAATCGGTACTGCTGCGGCGGATCAAAAGTTCGACGAACCCGGCTGGTTGAATGGGCGAACGTGGACACGGCAGGTCAGTCAAACGCCCAAGAAAGAAGGTAGAGAGCACTCTCCCTGTTGCAGCGAGGAGAAAGATCGCGGCAAAGCCCGCCCAGTCGAGGGACCATCGCTCGCTGATGTGGAGCAGAAGGCCGCCGGCGGTCAGGCCGGCGAAATTGGCCACTGACATGAGCTGGGCTCTCCGGCCGAAATAGTGACCGCGCAGATTGGGACCGACGATATCGGTAAAGAGACTGTTCCAAGCCGGGACTGTCATGTGCCCCAGGACGGCGTAGAAGACCACACAGATGATGAACAGCGCGGCAGCCTGATCCGTGAAGAGCAGGGGTAGTGTAAAGAGAGGGAACCAGGCCAGCGCCTGCCCTAGAGAGCCGGAGAGAAGCATCTGTTTGCGTGAGAGATGCGACAGGGGGCGGCTGGCGGCGCAGAGCTGTGCCCATGTGCCGACCAACTGTGGGAGGGCGGAGAGCAGCCCGATTTGGAGTGGGGAGGCTTTGAGCAGCAATGCAAAGGCCGAGAAGTAATGCTCACCGATTCCCTGCGTGACGGCCTGGCAGAGGCCGTCACGGATACCGCTAGTCCGGTTGTCCTGCAAGTCCTTTCTGGTTGGGCTGAGCGAGCGGTGTGGGGAGTAGGAGCTTGGTGTGAGAAATTGTTGTGTCGGTCTATTGGAAATGTCTGTTGCATCGAATACCGTGGCGTTGGAGGCATCCTGGAGAGGCTGATTTGTCACTGCGGATTGGTCCACGGTACAGACGAGGAGGAGTGCGGTGAATCTATTGAGGTAGAGTGATCAAAGTCGAATTATATCAAAAGCCAACCAAGCCGCTTGGGGATTGTCGAGAGAGGCCCTATCGTCCGACCGACCGTCGTGGCACAATGGACAGAAGGTAGGAGTAACCGACTCCGCTAAGAACCGGGTCGATTGTTGAGAGGGATGCCATGAAGAGCTGGATATCACAGGATCGATCGGTTGAGATCGGCGATCGTTTGCGACTCTGTTTTCTGGGAATCTTGTCTCTGGTCGCATCGCAGGGAACAGCCACGGCGGTGGATCTGATGGCGCCGAAGGAACAGCAGAATACGGAAGTGGATCACACGCAGTTGCAGGAATTCGACCAGCAGCGGAGAGGCGCCCCACAGGCCATTTTCGTTTGGATCAAATTGGCCGAAGCGTTCGAAGAGGAATGGGACAGCTTCGGGAGGAAGGGATGGTACACGCAGGACCCAAGACTGAAGCCCGTCGGGGGCGGTAGCACGGTGTTCAAGCCCGACACCCCTATCATTTATATCGTATTCGAAGCGGCCCCCTTGGAAGATCCCGCGTTGTTCAGCGCCCAGTGGTTCCTGGAGGGAGAAGGCGGGAAATTCTCCGAGAACCCGATTGGAAAGGATGCGCTGGAGGTGCCGGGGCATTCGCGATACGGGTATTTGGAACTGAAGAAACCCGCTGGGGCCTGGCCCAGAGGCAACTACATGGTAAAAATCTACATCACACCCCTTGGCCAGCAAGCCTTCCATGCTGCCAATCAGGTGGGGACCATGAAATTCACCATTGCTGATCAGGCTCCGCAGCCCGACCCGGCAAGACCATAGCCCCCTTCACGGTCTTGCGTTCGTTTAGCCATCCTTTGTAGAGTCACGTCCTTTGAGGTGTGTCATGCCGATTTATGAATATCTGGCGCAGCACTGTTTGCGCCAACAGCCCTGCTCCAAGCGACTGGAGTATCTGCAACCCGTGGCGGAGGCACCCCTGAGCCACTGCCGCGACTGCGGCGCCGCCATACAGCGGGTGTTCTCAACCTTTGCGGCCAGGACCGGTGCGGTTTGCCCCTCGGTACCTGACCCAACCCCGCTGAATATCACCGGAATGCCGGCGCCATCTTCGATGCCGACTGCGGAAGGAGGAGGAGCCTGTGAGGCGCATGATCATGGAGGCGGGGCGTGACGCAAAATGAAGAGGGGGATTGTGAGAGATGGCCGAGCATGTAAAGGAAGTCGATCCAGAGAAGTTAGCCTTGCTCTATGAGCGGTTTCGGGATGTCTGTCTCGTGGAAAAGGAAGTCTGGACGGAAATCTACCTTCCGCGCGATGTCAAGCAGGGACCGATCCTGACAAATGTACAGGTACGCTACGACGTCGAAATTGACGATGTCCACGTCACGGACGTGCTCGAAGCCAACATTCCAATGGGCAGAGCCGCACTTGGTGCGGCAATCGAGCAATATCGGAGCCATATCGGTTTCTATCGGAAGGGGTAGTCTGTCTGGTGGGGTTGAGGTCTTGGTCAGTCGGCCAAGGTCCTCTCGACATCCTGGACGACCTGGTCGGATAACGGCTTGGTCCGGTGACGGTACTTGGCTACGACGTTGCCGGAACGAGCCACCAAGTATTTCTGAAAGTTCCATTCGACCTCGCCAGGAAACGGGCCTTCTTCCGTCAAATACTGGTAAAGGGGATGCTTGTCCGGTCCCTTGACGCTGATCTTGCTGAACAGCGGAAACGTCAGACTGTACTTCGTAAAACAGAAGTTCTTGATCTCCTGATTCGTTCCCGGCTCCTGTTGGCCGAAATTGTTGGCCGGAAAAGCCAGAATCTCAAAGCCTTGCTTCTTGTATTTATCGTACATGGCTTGGAGATCCGAATACTGCGGTGTATTGCCGCAGAAGCTGGCCGTGTTCACGAGCAACAGCACCTTGCCCTTAAACTGTCCGAGCGACAGGGGACGTCCGTCGATGTCATCAAGGCTAAAATCGTAGAGGCCGGTGGTCTTGGCCGCCATGACCATCGTTCCTTCCTGAGCAGCTTGCGCCCCGTTCGATTCAAAGAGATAGCTGGAATTGCATCCTGCGACGAGTCCTGCACCGAGACCGAGTCCCGTCACCCATCGACGGACAGTTGACATGGCACCCCTCCATACCAAGCTTGCTCGAACCACCGCCACTGAGTCGGTTTGCCGCATATGACGGCGCCGGAGAAACGCCCCACGGGATTCTCTTTGTGCCTTCCATATCAGGGCTTCTTGAACCGACCGCCCAACGGATTCTTCTCGGCGGCTAGAGATGATTCCTCCTGTGATTCGACCTGCTTCCGATTCTTGATCGAATCAAGCCCGCAACTGTTGCAATGCCGCGATCCGGTCCTCAATCGGCGGATGCGTGGCAAACAGACTCATGATCCCACCAGTGCGACCTGAGATCTTCATCGTCGCTAACGCATCTTGTTGGGCCGGCTCAAATTGATTTTGTGTCACCCACCGATCGATCGCGCGAAGTGCGGAGATCATCGAATCTTTCCCGTAGACCTTCGCCGAGAAGGCATCCGCTCCGTACTCCCGGTGGCGCGAAAACCAACTGATCAGGATCGAGGCCAGGATGCTGACGACGATTTGCAGCACGAGAGACAGACCGAAGCCCAACGCGGCCTGATCGCGTTCCGCGAAGAAGCGTCTCACCCACATGGCGATAAAATACACGAAGGTGTTCATCAAACCGGCCAACACCGTGGTAGCGAACATGTCGCCGTTGAACACGTGGCCCATTTCGTGAGCCAGAACGGCTTTGACCTCCTGTTCACTCAGGTTGCGCAAGAGGCCGGTCGAGACCGCCACCATCGAGTTGTTCTTGCTGGGTCCGGTTGCGAATGCATTGGGGTCGGGCGATTCATAGACCCAGACCTCCGGCATCTCGATATGGAGGCGGGCGGCAATCTCCTTCACCGATCCATAGATAAGCTGTTCCGCTTGCGTCCTCGGATTGGTGATTTGAGAGCAATCGAGCATGGCCCGAGCCATCTGCTTCGAGAACGCTAAGCTGATAAAGGCACCACCGAACCCGAAGACCAAGGCCCAGACCAAGGACGTGAGATCGACCGATCCCCGCACATCAATGCCGAACATCGGCAAGATCACGTTGATCACGATCGGAACCGTGATCGAGAGCGTCACCATGATCAGAATGTTGGCGGCGAGTAACAGCATGATTCCCTTCATTGACTTCATCTGTCTTATCCTCCTTCGCTGGACCGCCGGAACCGGATGCCCGGAGCCAGCCGTATCGTAAACTTGCCAGATTATACTACAAGCATCGGGTATGTTCCTGAAGACTGCACTGGCGTTCTTCGTGAGGACCGGAGCGTTCTTTATAGATAAGCCGGACTTCGGCGGAGGTCAATACCGTGAAATGTGTCATAAATACGAGGTCGTGGTCAGAACGACAAGGTGGCAGACTACGGATCCAACCGCTGGAGAACCGGCCTTCAGGTTGACCCCCGGAAGTCGTTTTGTTAGAAGTGCGCATGGCTGCTCTCGTCCCACAGAATGGCGTTGTCCTGCTGCTGGTTGTGCTAGTTGGGGGTGCTATGGCGTCCGTTTCGGGACAGTCCTGGTCAGAGGATGCAGCTCGATCTTCGAGCGTATCACCCGTGGTCGCTGAGATGGGTGAGGACAATGTGCAACGGCTGACACTGACGCTCGACAGCTATTCCTATAGTCCAAGGTGGATCGCGGTCCAAGTCGGCAAACCGGTCGAGCTTGTTTTGAAGAGTGTGACCGTACTCACCCCACACAATTTTGTATTGAAAGAGGGCGGACTGTCCATCGACCAGGACGTAAGCGCCGGAGGCACCAAGAGCGTGCGATTCGTTCCCATGCAGACCGGGCAATTCACCTTCTATTGTGACAAGCAATTGTTGTTCTTCAAGAGCCATCAAGAAAAGGGTATGGAAGGCCTCTTGGATGTAAGGCCGTGACCATTCCTCCTGAGCCACCCAACAAGCGCCTCCTCCTCCGCGATCTTCTCAAGCAAGTTTCCCGTCTGTTCTATACGACTCTGGCGGTGGTGCCGCAAGTAGTCCGAGATCAGGTGAGTCTGGCGTACCTCTTTGCCAGGGCAGCCGATACTATCGCCGACACCGATCTGATTGACAGGTCCAAGAGACTGGCCTATCTGAAAGAGTTTCAGAAACAATTCGAGAGCGACAGTCTGGACCGGGAGGCGATCCGCGCGATCCAGACGGAGATGGCTCCGCTTCAACAAGACTCGGCCGAACGGGTGTTGTTGCAGCGGCTGGACGACTGCTTCCGTCTGTTCAGCGAATTCCAGCCAGAGGACCGGCAACGGGTGCAACGGCTGATGATCACGCTGACCAAGGGCATGGAGTTGGACCTGAATTGCTTCCCCGGATCCTCCGCCATGCAGGTGGCGGCGCTCAAGAGCCTTGACGATCTGGATCAGTACACCTATTACGTGGCCGGCTGCGTCGGGGAATTCTGGACGGACCTGATGTGCGCGCACCGTCCGGCGCTGGCGGGGTGGAATGTCCGCGAGATGTCACAGGCAGGCATCCGATTCGGTAAGGGGTTGCAACTCACCAACATCGTGAAGGACGTGGCGCATGATCTTCAGCGCGGGCGTTGCTATGTGCCGGAACCGGTGCTCCAAGCGGCCGGCCTCACACCCCTCGATCTCGTCGATCCGGAGCGGCTGCCACAATTCAGGCCGGCGCTCCGCACGCTGGTTAAGCTGGCCCTGTCCCATCTCGATCACGGGTGGCTCTACACGATGGCGATTCCGCGCCGGGAAATTCGTCTCCGGCTGGCCTGCATGTGGCCGATCCTCTCGGCCGGCGAGTCGCTGAAGCTGGTCCAGCGCTCACCGGACCTGTTGAATCCCACGGTCAAAGTGAGAATCCCCCGCAGCAAGGTCTATCAGATCATGGCGCTGACCACCGGGACTGCCGGTTGCAGCTACGTCGGCACGGCCTACTGGTGCCGACTCAGAAAGCAACTAGAATAACGGCATTGCTGCGTCTAGCAGGGGCATTGGATGCCGTTCAGCCAGTAAAAGAACCAGATGCTTACTGCCACCGTGATGTAAAAGATGGTCTTGCCCAACGTTGTTTCCCACTCCGGGACTTCACGGTCGCCCGAGCTGAAATCCGGTTCGTCTTCTTGATAGGTCGGCGGTTCCCAACGTGGGTACGGCTGAAATTTTCTGGCTGGTTCCATGGTTCAACCTCCCGGGTACCCTCGTTTCAACCAGGTCAGGTCCAGTTCACCTCCTGCTCTCTTCTGACAGCGTAACGGCGAAAGGTTATGCGCGTAGCGCCTTCTTCGGCTGGTCGGACCGCCTATTGCGGGAAGAGGGAGTTCCTGTTGCGAGGGTAGGAGCCGGAGCCAAACGGTCGCGCGCAAGGAATTCCGCTCGCGCAAGGCATGTCCGGGAACGGACCTCCAGCGTCTATGCTAACTCCACCTCATTACTGTGAGCAAGGTGAGGGCAGCGCGCGGGACCGCCCCTTGGGATGCGGGGCACGTCAGGCTCATGGGGGAGGCTGGAAATGGCAGGTCTCGAAACAGAAAAGGAGGGAGTGACGGACTCGCTTGAAGGCTGTCCTTTCGCGAGCCTGCGAGGGCAGCCTCGGGAAGCAATCCGGTCTCAGGGACAAGATCCAGTGGAGACCGGATGGTCGTGCTGCCGCGGTCTCGGGCCGTTCGATGGCTGTGGCGGTGCTATTTTGCCTGTGGCACCAGCAGCTTGTCGCTCTTCCTGAACACCCCATAGATGGCGTGTGAGGGGCAGGAGTCCAGGCAGAGGCGACAGCTTTCTAAGCAGCGCGATGCGTCGTATTTGAATGGAGGCGTGGACAGCCAGGCACCGGTCGGGCAGATCGGCACACAGATTGCTTGGTGCGTGCAGCGGTCGGGGTGGCGGACCAGATGATCACGGACAACCATCATCGGTTTGACTCCTTCAAAAAGTCCCTGCGAGAAGATCTCGAACATGTTCTTGGTGTGGGATTCGTTCACGTCCATTCCTTGACCAGTGCCCTCAACCGGTCCTTCAACTCAGGAATCTGTTCCAGATTGTTCTGGATCGCCCCGAGAATTTTCTCCAACCGGGCGGCCCGGAGTGCCTCGCGGTCTTTTTGAACGAGCCGGTCATACTCAGCATACGCCTGCTGATGTTTCCCCACCAGATACGAGCGGGCCTGTTTTAACCCTTCCCCGATCTCCCAGGGCTCGGGCGCAAGCGGCGGAGCCAGGGCAAACGAGCCGTCGGTGAACACCAACACGACCGCCCCGGGTTTTCCGGCCAGTGGCTCAATAGCCTCGACTGTCCTGCCGTTGAGCTGAGCCCAATCCGTCACCAGGCCAGGAAAGTGCTTCATAAAGGCCACCTTCTCGGCGTTCGCTTTCCATTTGTCCTCGGTGGCCATGGGGCGGGCGGACAAGCCGCGGACAGCTTACAGATGAGGAAGCCCGGGCGGCGTGCCCGGTTGATGGTTGGGCATCAACAGCCGTTCGACAATCTCGCCCTTGACGATATGGCGTTCCATGATTTCCGTGACGTCTGCCTCCGAACCCACCCAATACCAGACCCCTTCGGGATAGATCACCACGCTGGGGCCATATTCGCAGTGGTCGAGGCATCCGGCCTTGTTGGCACGGACCAACCTCTTGAGTCCGAGTCTTTCGACTTCCTTCTTAAAAAAGGCATGCAGCCTCTCCGAACCCTGATTGGCGCAGCAGCCGCGCGGATCGTCCTTGGGCCGCTGGTTGATGCAGACGAAAATGTGATGCTTGAAGCCCGACATGGCGTCTCGATATGTGCTCAGGCCGGCTGCGACTGCGAGAGTGCTTGGATGTCGCTGAGTAGGTGCGCGACGTCTCCCGTGTCGAGCAGGGCATGGGGCGCGCCGGAGGCGTTCAACAGGGTGATGATCTCGCGCAGACGCAACTGGGCGCGCTGTAGTTCATCAGCGCGATCGAGCATGGATCCATTGCGCTGCTGAAGCTTCTCGAACTCGCCCCGAATGTCGCGATAGTCGCGCTGCATGTTTTTTTGCATGGAACAGGGCTCGCAATACCATTTCGGACTTTGGTCGGCCGACGGGGAAAGCCGATCATAGGGACGTCCGAAAAAATCTTTGCCCAGCGAGAGTTTCATCAAAGGACCCTGTTGAGCCCCACATCCGTCACAGGTTGTCATCGTCGCAGTCCTTCTTCCGGTGATACGACCGGAGCGCCGCTCCGGTCACGATGTCAGGGGAGTGTACAACAGGGCTTTCCTGACTGTCCACCGAGCCGGATGCCCCGCCGTCTCCGTCGCGCATCGCGAGGGCGCTGTGCTTCAGAGCAGAGCAAGGACGGCGTATAATAGAAATGAGTAACGGTACGCAATATCCGGGAGGTGTCGATGATCATCGGGATGCCCAAAGAGATCAAGGACCATGAATATCGGGTCAGCCTCACGCCGGATGGCGCCAGGACGCTCGTGGGGCTTGGTCATCGGGTACTGGTAGAAGCCTCGGCCGGGAACGGCTCTGGATTCTCAGATGAAGAGTATCGAACGGCCGGCGCGCAAACCGTTCGCGATAAGGCTCATCTGTTCGCCGAGGCCGAGTTGATCGTCAAGGTGAAAGAGCCCATGCTGGATGAGTGTCCGTTGTTCCGTCCACGACAGGCGCTCTTCACCTATCTCCATCTGGCCTCATTGCCGGCGTTGACCAAAGCGTTGCTAGACGCGCGCGTACTGGCTATCGCCTATGAAACGACGGCCTTGGCCGACGGTAGCCTACCGATGCTGAAGCCGATGAGCGAAATCGCCGGCCGCATGGCCGTTCAGATCGGTGCGCATTATCTCGAGGGGCTTCAGGGAGGCCGAGGCCTGTTGCTCGGAGGAGTGGCCGGGGTGGCGCCAGCTCATGTTGTGGTGTTGGGGGCCGGGGTAGTAGGCAGCGCCGCTACGCAAATCGCCGTGGGAATGGGCGCGAGGGTGACCATGATTGATCTGGATCTCGAACGGCTGCGGGCGTTGGATGCCCTCTACCGCGGGCGCATCGTTACGTTGGCGCCGAATCAATGGACGATCGATCAGGCGGTGCTGGATGCCGATTTGGTCGTTGGTGCCGTCTTGGTACCGGGAGCCAAAGCTCCTAGGCTGGTCAGTCGCGCCGTCGTCGAGAAAATGAAGCCCGGCTCGGTCATTGTCGATGTGGCGGTCGATCAGGGCGGTTGCATCGAAACGACCCGTCCGACTACTCACACGGACCCGGT
Organism: Nitrospiraceae bacterium; assembly: GCA_040981105.1. Lineage (GTDB taxonomy): Bacteria > Nitrospirota > Nitrospiria > Nitrospirales > Nitrospiraceae > Nitrospira_G. The sequence goes on along the minus strand of JANRMO010000031.1, from coordinate 27,815 downwards.
CTATAAGGTCGGCGGTGTCCTGCACTACGGCGTGCCGAACATGCCGGGCATTGTGCCGCGAACCTCTACTTTAGCCTTGACCAACGCCACCCTGCCCTTTATAGTCCGCCTTTCGTCAGAGGGACCTGACCGGGCGATCCGTTCGGAGCCAGCCTTGGGCAAGGGCGTGAATCTGGTCGACGGGAAAGTCGCACACCGAGGCGTTGCGGAAGCGCACGGTCTCCCATTCGAGCCCTTGACCTAGCCGTTCTCCATGGTTTAGGAATTTACCTTGTCGGGGCGTAGCGCAGACTGGTAGCGCACTGCGTTCGGGACGCAGGGGTCGGAGGTTCAAATCCTCTCGCCCCGACCATACCAAGCTTGCTAGTACCGCCGGCTCATCGGGCCAAGCCCACTTCATGGGAGCAGGCGGAGAAACACCTCAATCATCTCTTATCTGTCTCTTATCTGGTTTTCGACCTTTCCCATGTCGTCGGCTCTTCAGGCGAAGCCTTCTCTATAGGACGCGTCCGGAGAAGCTCCCTTGCCCTATCTCGGCCCATCATTGATTCTCTGGAGTGAGCCGCCGGGGCATCGAGGCATGCCCTCCTCTTTGCGCCGGAGGAACAATACCTCACGTGATTCCTCTTTCGCTGTTCGCACTTTCGGTTGAACCGCCGGTTGTTTATCGCCTTATCGTATTTGTGGTCCGCCGGCATACTCGTGCGGTATCGCATGTGACGTCGGTGGCGAATCTCCTTCCGCGACCCCATCGTCGTCAACCAGTCCTGCCCACACCATCCACGATGAGTACAAACCATCAGTCTGTGGTCTTTCCCTCATCTGTGCAGAGAAGGGCCTGGGCATGGTACCGTGGCGTTGGCCAACTCATGCGGAACGATGTGCATCTGCTCGCCTCTGTGGCCGCACGATTCGCCCATTTGCTTGTGTCACGAGGATGTTGTGCTAATCTGCCAGGAGCAATGACCATGAGCGAGTTGGTTCGTGCGCGTGTGCTGGTAAGTGGAATTGTGCAGGGCGTGGCATTCAGGGCATTTACGCAGCGTCAGGCCCTTCGTCTGAACCTTCATGGTGGTGTTCGGAATCTGGACGATGGCCGTGTGGAAGCTATCGTCGAAGGCTCGCGGAAGAACGTGGACGCGTTGATCGAGTTGCTGGGGCAGGGGCCGCCGATGGCCAAAGTCGAGCGGATGGAGGTCGAGTGGAGGTCTCCGGCCGGCATCGAACACTCCTTTCAGATTTGGTACTAGCAGGATGTTGAAACAGTCCGCCAGCTTTTTGGGGGTGTCCACTACTGTACGTTCGTCGTGTCATGAGCCTCATACGATGAGCCTCACCCTGACGCTGGTTCTCCGTTTACCAAGGTCAACCGGACAAGCGAACGGTTTACACGAGAACTGTTGGTTCACACGATGTGTGGTGTATGCCGCCTCACCTCTTCGCTGGCTGCGCTTGCGAATGTGGAAAGGCGCGTTTCGGCGCAACGATGTTGGGCAGATGAGAACGCCGGCCTTTATGAGCATCCTATGGACTATTCCGGTACCATCTGCGAGCGGGTGCGGGTCTGGGATTGCAAGAATGCCAAACAGTGTTTCAACAACCAGCTAGCCTGCAATATTCATGACGGTTCGTTGCGAAATTGTGGAGTCGTATTGCGAAACGAGCGGCGAGCCCGCCCGCTTGCGTGCCGAAACTCCGCACGCAGGCCTGTCGCTGCAGCGAACCCGCAAGTGTAATTGTAGTAGAACCGTTCATGACTAATGCGGGCTAGTCCCGTCCAGAAGCGAGCACAGACTTCCATGGCCTATGCAAACAGGAAGCGCGCTCGGGCCGTCGATGCCGACGAGGACCCGGCCATCGGTGACGAAGACGGCACAGACGGATCGGAGACCTCAAGGGGACGAGGCCGAGGCGAAGGTCGCTCGGAGGGACTGGATACCGTCAAGACCTACCTCCGTGAGATCCGCAGCTCCACGTTACTCAACTTCAAGCAGGAACAGGAACTCGGCAAGCGGGTCATGGCCGGCGATGAACAGGCCAGAACCCAGATGATTGAGTCGAACCTGCGGTTGGTGATCAGCATCGGCAAGCGGTACATGAACCGCGGATTTCCCTTCGCCGACATCGTCGAGGAGGGCAATCTTGGGTTGATCAAGGCCGTCGAGAAGTTCAATTACAAGCGTGGGTTCCGCTTCAGTACCTACGCGTCCTGGTGGATTCGCCAGTTCATCGAGCGGGCGATCATCAATCAATCGAAACTGGTGCGCCTGCCCGTTCATGTCGTCGAACGGCTGAACCGGTATCTCGGGGATGTCGAAAAGCTGGTTCGGGAACTCGGTCGGGAGCCGACGGTTGAGGAGATCTCTCTGCGCACCAAGCTGCCGAAGGAAGATGTGGAGGACCTCAAGCAGCTGATCCGGACCACCTGCTCATTGGACAGTCCTATCAACGATCGCAGCGATACGTTTCTTCGCGACGTGATCGAGGATCCCGGCGTGGTGTCGCCGGCGGATAGCGCGGAGGGGATTCAGCGGCGGGAAGAACTCATGAACTGGGTCCGCCAGCTTCCCGACAAAGAACGGATGGTGGTGATCTCGCGTTTTGGACTTGATGGAGGGGAGGCAAAAACGTTAGAAGAGATCGGCCGCGAACTAGGATTGACCCGCGAGCGGGTCCGCCAAATAGAGATGGCGGCGCTGGGAAAAATCCGGGCGGCGATGGAACGGAAGACCATCAGGCAGGACGACCTCCTGTAGAACTCGATCGCCACGTGAACTATAAAGCACTGATCCGGGAAGTTCCGGATTTCCCCAAGCCAGGCATTCTCTTCTACGACATCACGACCCTCCTGAAGGATGCAGCGGCTTTTCGAGCCATCCTGGCCGAGATCCAACATTCCTTTGATCACGATCAAGTCACAAAAGTTGTCGGTATCGAGTCCCGTGGGTTTATTATGGGCGGCGTGCTCGCGGCCCAGCTCAATGCCGGGTTTGTACCGGTTCGACGGCCGGGCAAACTACCGGCTGATACCTTCGAGGTGAAGTATGACCTCGAATATGGGTCCAACTCGCTGGCCATCCACCGGGATGCCATTCTGCCGGGTGAACGCGTCTTGATTGTGGATGACCTGCTAGCGACCGGAGGCACTGCGGAAGCGACGGTGCATCTGGTGGAGCAGTTGGGCGGCCAGGTGGCCGGATTGGGGTTTCTGGTGGAACTTGAATTTCTGAAGGGACGGGAACGGCTACAGGGCTACAACCTGTTTGCCGCGGTGACCTATCCGTAACCGCCAAACCTGACTGGGTGCGGGCTTCTCGACCGGGAGGATCCAGAGGTAGCGGCGGATCGCGCCCTTGTAAAAGGCAAGACGGCGTGTTATAGATTCCGAACTTTTCAGCCCCTACGCGTAACGCCTCACATGAGGACCCCATGGCCGCGAAGGCTCAATCCAAGAAGCAGGTCGCTGAGAAGGCAAAGCAACCGATAAAACCCATGAGTAAAGCCAAACCGACATCCACAACAAAGGAATCTCACGGCAGCAAGGAAGCGACGAGGGCAGATCCGCTTCCGGTCGAGCCGGATTCTGAGGCCAAGCCGAAGCGGGCGGTGATGTTGACGCCGGATCAGCAGGAACGGTACGACTCATTGCACCGGATGTTGATGGCTAAGCGGCAGGAGATTCTCAAGGAAATCGGCGGCAGCTTTGGACAGTCCGTGACTGAAGATCAACAGCAGCGACTGGAGTCTGCCAAGGACGTCGGCGATCAGGCTCTGATGGACTTGGAACGGGAAGTCGGGATCTCCTTGATGGAGATGCGCAATCGCAAGCGTCAATTGATCGACGAGGCGGTGGCGCGACTGCGCGACGGGTTGTACGGCATTTGCGCCGAATGCGGGGTTGAGATCAGTGAACGGCGGTTGGCAGTCATGCCATTTGCGAAGCTCTGTGTGGAATGCCAGGCGCGACAGGAATTGTTGGAACGAATTGAGAAGGAAGAGGAGCGGGACTAGCGGGCTGCGTCGCGCCTCCGTTGTTGGAGACCTGGTCCCGTCCCTTATTCCAGACATCAGTCCCAGTGCCGCCCCGCCTCCTTGGCCGCGTTCCACCCGATGCAAACGGTAGATATAGCCCTTAACAGCATGTGAGCCTCTCTTCCGTCGATGGCGGGGCGTCCCTCATAGTCTCGACCGAGGCCAGACATGAAGGCCGTTGTTCTTGCGAGCGGGGGACTGGATTCCACAGTCGCCGCGGCCCTCGCCAAAAATGAGGGACATGAACTCTTTTTTCTCACGGTGCAGTACGGACAGCGTCACGAGATCGAGGTCGTACGGGCCCTGGCCGTCGGTCGGGCGCTGGGGGTGGCGGATCACAAGATCGTCCATCTCGACCTTCGTTCTATCGGGGGATCCGCCCTGACCGGCGAAGCGGCGGTCCCGAAGGGACGATCCGCTGCTGATCGGGCGGCGGGCATACCGGTCACCTATGTGCCGGCGCGCAACAGCCTGTTCCTGTCCCTGGCTTTGGGGTATGCCGAAACCGTCACCGCGCGCCAGATTTATATCGGTGCGAACGTGGTGGACTATTCCGGCTACCCGGATTGCCGCCCCGAGTTCTTGCGTGCGTTCGAAGAGATCGCCCGCTTGGGAACCAAGGCCGGCGTGGAAGGGCAAAGAATCGAGATTTGCGCGCCGTTGCTCCGAAAATCCAAGGCCGAGATTGTCCGGATCGGCATGGCCCTACAGGCGCCGTTGCACCTGACCCACAGTTGTTACGATCCCTCTCCGGACGGGACGTCCTGTGGGCGGTGCGACAGTTGCCAGATTCGTCTGGCAGGATTTGAGTCGGCGGGGTTCGCCGATCCCATCGCCTATGCCGATGTTTGAGGAATCAGTATGAGCGTCTCGCCCGAAGAGTTTTTCATGTACCTGACGATCGGGCTCATCGTCGTGATCCCTGTGTCGGTACGAATCTATCGCCGCCTTACCATGAATCGCACGGCGCAGATGCTGAAGGAAGAATTTGGCGTGAACCCGGACTCGCCTGCTTCCGATACATCGACAGACTCGAAGCGCCGCTAACCCGCATGGATTCATGAGCGCCTCGATGGCAACCACGGGGCAACCAGGTGCTCTTCTCCATGCCATGGGTCTACGGCCCAGGCGTCTTTGGGTACTTGTCGATCTTAAACTGCAGCAGGTGAATTGTCGCGATCCAGCATGAATCATCAAAGCTAGGTACTCGCGCGGCCCTCTGTTACTGAAGAAGAACTGATTCGCACTGACGACAATTTCGGGAGGATGAGACGAGTGATCCGACAGATATCATGCGCCGGTCGCCAGCGGTCATGGCCATGCGCGATCCTCGGACTCGTGGTCGTGGCGGGCGTGGTCAGCTTGCTGGCCGGTGGGTCATGTGCCAACCAGGAGGCCGGAACGACCCCGGCCGATGTCCAAAAGGGCGAAGAGCTCTTCAAAGCGAATTGTTTCCGTTGTCATGGAGAGCGGGGAGCCGGTACCGCCCAGGGCCCGCCACTCGTCCATAAGATCTACGAACCGAACCACCATGCTGACGCAGCGTTTCAGCGAGCGGCCGCCAGCGGCGTTCGGGCGCACCATTGGCAGTTTGGAGATATGCCTAAGATCGACGGCGTGACACCGCCGGAAGTGACGGAGATCATCCGATACGTGCGATGGCTGCAACGCCAGGCCGGGATTTATTGAGTCCGACCGGGAGAGACCTTCACCAACCGTCCCGTTTGACAGTCTGATTTTCCGATGCGTAAGCTTACAACGAGCGTCACCGCGGGGGAGGTGGGTCTGCGGCTCTTGAGCTGAGAACGGGGAGAAGGGGCGCGTGAGGCATCTTCACCCGATGCCGCAAACCGTGCGGATATCGGCCGATTTAACCGCAGGTGATGGAGGCGAGCGACGCAGACCGCTCACAGCGTTTTTCTCCGGCCGACCTGATCCATGTGATGAGTGGCCGATTCAACCAAGGCTCGTACGGAGAATGACGAGAGAAATCCTGTGAGCTATCTGCTCCGGCTACCAGGAGCAATCGAACGGCGGCTGGTTCAACTGAAGGTGGGTATGGAAAATGGGATGGGAAGTACGTGAAGGGTGTCTCCGGCGGCGCAAGAAAGCTGGGTGCGCCCAGTGAGACGCCGGTTCAACCAAAGGTCAGCATGGAGGACCTTATGCGGAATGGAATGCAGGCCTGTGTCTTGACGGCCGCGATGCTGGGCGCGATGACCCTCTCCACGGGCTGCGCCCTCGTGGCGATCGATGCGGGACATGAAGGGGTCATGGTCGAAAAGCCATTCTTCTTCGGACATGGGGGAGTCGATCCCGACCCGGTCAAGACAGGTCGTCAGACGGTGGCCATCACGACGCAGGTGATCGATGTGGATGTGCGTCCGATCCAATATTCGGAGCACTTCGACATCATTTCGTCGGAGAACGCGCCGGTGTCGTTTGATGCCTTCATGATCGCGAATGTGATCGAGGGACGGTCGCCGGATCTCATCAGCCGATTCGGGCCGAACTGGTATGCGAACAATGTGAAGGAGGCCTTTCGTACGATGGTCCGGGAGGAGGTCCAGAAATATCCGCTCTTTCAGTTGACCACCGACCCCACCACCCGGACGAAATTGCAGGAAGCTATCGCTCAGCAATTGCGCGTGAACTTGCTGGAGAAACAGAACATCCCGGTTCGCCTCAATCGGGTCGTCGTCGGCAGCATCTTGCCACCCAAAGGCGTGTTGGAACAGACCGCCCAAACGATCATTCAGGAGCAGCGCCGTATCACAATGATCGAATTCCAGAAAGCCGAAGAGGCCCGGGAGAAGGCGGAGAAGCAGCGTGGCATCGCAGATCGCGCCTATCGGGAGGCCCTAGGGCTCACCGCTCCGGAATTCGTGGATTTGCGCCGCATCGAGGTTCAGAAGGAGATCGTGCAACATTCGCCGTCGGCCCTGACTGTCATCATGGGATTGGAGCGAATGGGGATCAACCTCCCTCCGTTAGGATCGGAGAAATAGCGCCGGCCTGTTGAGGCGCTTGGCGAGATCGTACATGAGCCGGGTGAGAGACCATCTCTCATCCGGTTCTTTGTACGTATCAAGCGATCGTTAAATTGGCAGGCTGCGGAACAACTGTTTTCGACCCCTGAAATTGTCACGGACAACGAGGTCTTAGCCGACAAGGGCCGCCATGCACAATGCTCAACGGGAGGATGCCCAAAAGGGCCGTTCAGCAAGGATTCAGCGAACGAGAGGGGGGAGGGAGGCGCACTGAGTTCTGTACATTGAGGCCCTGAGCGAGGCGAGAACGCCACTGACAGAATTTTTTCAGTATCCGGTTAGGGAGCCACCCAGACTCGATGAGATGCGGTGTTGAGAGGTTTGGGAATCTTGTGCACGCCGATCTGGCCGGCGCTCATGACATCGTCGCCTCCCTGGGTTCTTCTGGCCGGAATGCGGGTGGTTGCGAGTAGGGCTCCCTGGGCATCAAAGAATTCCACCATCACGTCGGCTTGGTCGCGCAACGTCCCTTGATAAGCCGTATTCTGCCAGTCCAACCGGCGGAGGGCTTGGAAGGTCACCAAGAGATGGCCCTCACGATCGTCCTGCACGTTGAGAATTTTGATGATGCGGTTTTGATCAGCCCCAAGCGCGGCGGTTTCGGTGCTTCCCCGAACGCCGGCCAGCACAATGCGGGCGACCTCCTCGGGGTCCAACCAGCCGGACACCTTGCAAGACACGGTTGTTCCCTTTTCGGTCTGCTCGAGGATACGAGAATCCTTTAGAGAGTCCTTCACTACCTGGTCAAGGATCTGTCGGTCCAAGGCTGAGTCCACCAGCGAGACCGTCGCCTCCCGATAAACCGACGAGGCACTCACCGCCATCCGTGCAGCCTCACGGCAGGCTAAAGCCTTGGCGTCGGCCGGGGTCTCGGGAGCATGGAAGGTATACCGGTAATCCCCGGTGACCTCGATCTTGGTGGCCTCGGCAGTCTGAGGCAGCCCGGAGAGGACGACCATCGCGAATAGACCCATGATCGAAGAGGCACCGGGTGATCGTCGGGGCTTGTTCATGGGAGCCTCCAAGGCTGGGATCATCGTGGACCGTTGCACGGTGCCGCTGCCGTCGGAGGTATCTTACCAACCGCGTTCGCGCCGAGCAATTGCCGCCTTGGTCCTGCGAAGTCAGGATTTCAAAAGGGCGACAAGTTGCTGGATCGTCATCGGGGCGTTGCCCTCTGCGCGATTGTTGACCAATACATAGACCGACCGGCGCTCGGACTGCGCCTGCCGGATCAGGGTCACGGTGTCCTGCCTCATCCGCGGCTGAGGCAGAACCAGGCGATTGTACGGAGCGAACCGGTCGACCGCCTCCGCATAGGCCAGGCCCAAGGGCGTCAAGAGTCTGGCAACGGTGAACGGGGCGGAGAATCGGCAGCCGAGCGACCGATGTTGCGCCGCGAGGTCCGGCATGAGCGACCAATGGTTGTACACATGGGCGATGCCGTGGGCAGCAAGTAAATCCCGGTAGCGCGGGCCGAGGATGGCCGGATTGCGGACTTCGATCGCATACCGGGAACCTTGGGGAAGATGAGCGAGAAAGGGTTCAAGTCGGTCCAGAAACTCGTCGGCCGTCAGCCCCGTCCGTTGGAATTCGAACAGAAAGACCCCTAGATTCGTCCCCAGTCCCCGCTGGGCCGGCTGATGGACCATATCTCGAAAGGTCTCGGCATCGAGGAATCGAGGGTTTCGAGTTCCGGCCTTGGTCCCGTAACGGGGAAGTCGCGCAAAAATCGGGATCGTCAGTTCTTCCCATACCTTGAGGCAAAAGCGGAAGGTTGGCGGAACCTGAGCGGCATAGGATGCCAATTGGGAAGACGTAGCCGGACGATAAAAGGTATGATCGATCCCGACCGTGTCGAACAGAGGCTTTCCTTGATGCGGGAAGGCAGCATACTCGGACAGACAGTCTCGACTGAAACGGCTCTTGGCATAGCGCCGATGGTAGATCAGCCCCTGCCAGCCTTGGTAGGCCCAAGAGCTGGTTCCGAAACGAACCGGAGCATCGGAAACATCGGAGGGAGCGACCACGCCCTGCTTGTCGAGATCGGTGTTCGCCGGCAGTTCCATGGGGCTCGTCATCGCCGGAATGCGTATCGGTGACCAGGAGGGACTGGCCTCACATTGTTGTGCCGGCGCCCGATTGTACTGCTGTTCGGGCGGTGCCGTCATCTTGACTTGACAGGCAGGTGTTCATCTCGCAGACTTCTACAGACTCCATGGCCGACCATCACGAACCCGATCGCCTCCTTCAACTGCTCCACCATTACGGCATCGCCGACCACTACTACGATGTCTGGGGGCGGCACCACGTCGTCTCAGAGGACACAAAGCTGGCCGTGCTAGAGGCCATGGGTGTCCAGGTCGGGTCGACAGAGAAGCTTGTCCAATCCTGGGAGGCGATGGAGCGTGGGGCCTGGCGGCAGATTTGTGATCCTGTGTTTATCGTTCGGGCTGGCCAATCGTCACTTTCCTGTGCGGTGCGGGTACCTTCACAGGAGCGTCAAGACCATGACTGGACCCTTACCTGGTCCCTTCGCGACGAATCGGGGAAGACGGTTGCCGGCGGTAGCCTCGGTCCGAGCTTGGTCCCGTCCGATTCAAGATGCGTCCAAGAAACCCGCCATGTCCAGTTCCATCTCGACATCCCCTCCGGCTTTCCGCCTGGCTACTATGATCTGGCGATTGGCGCGGCCGTCGGCTCCACCAATCTTCAGGGGCACTCCCTCCTCATTATTACTCCCATGACCTGCTTTGCGTCCGAGGCCTTTCGAGATGGCGGACGTGTTTGGGGACTGTGGACGCAGCTCTACGCGCTTCGTTCGCAGCGCGATTGGGGTATCGGAGACTTCACGGATCTTGAGGCCTTGGTTCGCTGGGCGGCAGCCGATCTCGGTGCCGAGGTAATCGGGGTCAATCCGTTGCATGCTCTGAAGAACCGGCGTCCTCACCATATCAGCCCGTATTCACCGAACAGCAGGGTTTACCTGAATGAACTCTACGTTGATCTGGAGCGGGTGCCAGAATTCGCATCAAGCCCAGGTGCGCAGCGGTTGGTAGCCACCCCCGAATATCGGTCCCGCATCGAGGCCTGTCGAAAATCCGACTGGGTGGACTACGAAGGGGTGCAAGTCGCGAAATGGGCCGTGTTCGAGCAGCTTTTTCACACATTCGAAACTTTGCACTTTACCGAGACAGACCAAGGTCGTCAGGCGTCGACCGGTCGCGGCAAATCATTCGAACGGTATTGCCGGGAGCAGGGTGATTCGTTGGAGCGCTATGCGACCTTTATCGCCCTGTCCGAGCACTTCCAACGGTCGTCGCCTCCGATATGGGTATGGCGCGCGTGGCCCGTTGAGTACCAGCATCCCGACAACGAAGCGGTGCGGGCCTTTGCCGGACGTCATCGCGATCGAATCCGGTTGCATCAATACATGCAATGGGTGGCCGAGGAGCAATTGGCCGAAATCGCTCGGCTTACGGCGGATCTCGGAATGCCGGTCGGGCTGTACCATGATCTGGCGTTGGGGAACGACCCGAGCGGGGCTGAAGGTTGGCTGCTTCAGGATGTGTTGGCCATGGACGCTGACTGCGGCTGTCCGCCGGACGCCTTCGCCATGCAGGGACAGAATTGGGGGTTTCCCCCGTTCAACCCAGTGGCTTTACGCGAACAGGCATATCGTCCCTTTATCCGGTTGGTGAGGCAAAATCTTTCCCGCGGCGGTGCGTTGCGGATCGACCATGTCATGGGCCTGTTTCGCCTGTTCTGGATCCCCCGCGGCCAGCCGGCGTCGGCTGGAACCTATGTGCACTATCCATTCGACGATTTGCTCGGCATCCTGGCACTGGAGAGCGTGAGAGCGAAAACCGTGGTGGTCGGCGAGGATCTCGGGACCGTGCCGGACTGGGTTCGCGAAAAACTCGAGGCTGCGAACATCCTCTCCTATCGGGTCTTTTATTTCGAGCGGGAGGCCGACGGATCGTGGAAACAGCCCGGTGACTATCCCGTTCGATCCTTGGCGGTCACGACGACGCACGATTTGCCGACGTGGCTGGGATTTTGGACCGGGGAAGATCTGCAGATGCGGGCGAAGCTCGGGTTGTTTCCGACGGAAGAGGCAAAACGACAGGCATGGGTAGAACGGGAGCGGGACAAGGCAAGAATAGTAGAGGCTCTAGGCCGCGCCTCGCTCCTATCCGGACCGCCGGATCGAGGCGAGGTTTCTCTTGCGCATCAGGCCGAGAGCCTGTTGGAGCCGGTCCATCGATTCCTTGCTCGCTCGTCGTCCTGTGTGGCGCTGGCCAGTCTGGATGATTGGCTGAGAGAATCTTCGCAGGTGAACATGCCGGGGACGGTGGACCAGTACCCCAACTGGTCCCGGAAACTTTCGATTCCCCTCGAAGCCATGAAGGATGAACACGACGGTCACCAGGTGCGAAGACTCGCGCGGGTCATGCGGGAGGAGCGACCTCCTCGTCGCCCTGCTGAGGCGGAGACGGTGCCCGAGAGTGGGTCGTCACCAAGGCCTCCGATACCATGACCAACCGCAATCGAATCGCTCTGGTTATTGCGGCCCTGCTGTTCGTTGCCGTGGTGGTAGTGGAGACAGTCCTGCCAGCCAATGTCGTCGGGGCCTATGCGTTTGTACTCCCCATCCTGCTGGTTGCTTCTACCCGTAACCGTAAACTGCTCTACCTCACCTTGATCTTCTGCATGCTTGCTACCTACATCGGGCTGATGCGACCTGCCAAACCCGGCCGATTCGTGTCCGCGGTCATCAACCGGACACTGGTGGTGTGCGTGCTTGGAGGGGTGGCCTATCTGGGGCTGACCTGGGAAGAACGGAAGGCCAGAGAAGAAGCGGCCAGGGCCGCCTTGGGACTCCAAACCGAAAATCTCCTCAAGGCCCATGCCCAGTTAGCCGAGGTGAAGGACGCCTTGAATCGCGCAGAGCGCTTGGCGGCCGTCGGGCAGCTCGTGGCTTCGGTGGCGCATGAAGTCGGGACGCCGCTCCATTCCATCGCCTGGCATGTGCGCGCGCTGCGTGAGGAAGTCGCGTTGACGCCCGATATCGCCAAGCGCATCGATACGGTCGAGTCGCAAATCAATCGGGTGGTCCTCATCATCCAGGACCTGCTGAGCACGACCAGGCAACGCCAGCCTAATCCAGCCTGGACCGGGGCGCGCGAACTGCTCCATTCGGTTGCGATGCTCATGGAGCCTACGTATGTGACCAAGGGGGTGAAGTTGTCGGTGATCTGTGAGCCCGAGAGCTTGATTCTCTGGGCCGATCCGAAGCAGATGCAACAGGTCTTGGTCAATCTCCTGTCCAACGCCCTGGCGGCGACGCCGTCGGGGGGTGAGGTGCTATTGGCCGCGGAACGGCACCCTGTCGATCCAAATGAAGCGGAGGAGTGGCAGCGGATTCGAGAAGAGGTGCCAGGGAGCGTGGCCCTCCTGTCGGTGGACGACAGCGGGTGTGGGATGCCGCCTGAACATGTCAGGCAAACCGCCGAGCCGTTCTTTACCACCAAGGAGATCGGAAAGGGCAGCGGCCTCGGCCTGTTCCTGAGCCGAGAAATTGTCAAGGCGCATGGGGGCAGATTGTCGATCCACAGTGAGGTCGGCAAAGGCACCAAGGTGGTGATCGCGCTGCCCATGGATGACCGAGCCGATCGAGCTGCCTAGGTACGGACCATGCCATCCAAAGCCAAAATTTTGGTGGTCGATGACGACGAGGTTGCCCGCGAGCTGCTGGTGGAAGCGCTCCAGAAGGAAGGCTACGACGTCGAGAGTTTCGGCAACGGACTGGACGCGATCGGGCGAGGCCAGCAGATTCCGGTCGACCTCGTGCTGACGGACATCCGAATGGGAGCGGTGGACGGTTTTCATGTACTCCGCGAGTTCAAACGCCTCAGGCCGGGCACGCCCATCGTGCTGCTCACGGCCTTCGGTTCCTTGGAAGGAGCGATAGAAGCAATCAAACAGGGTGCGTATGACTATCTGGCGAAGCCCTTCCGCAAGGAAGAGGTCTGTTTGGTTGTTCAACGGAGCCTCGATCACGCGAGGCTATTGAGGGAAAACAGCCGATTCCGCGAGGAACTGCGGGAAAGGGCGGTGCTGACGGGGCTTGTGGGGAGCAGCCCGGCCATGTTGGAGGTCTACAAGCTCGTGGCGCGTGTGGCGCAGGGGAAGAGCACCGTGCTACTGGAGGGAGAGAGCGGTACGGGCAAGGAACTCGTGGCCCGGGCCATCCATGGGAACAGTCCCCGACATGGGATGCCGTTTGTGCCGGTCAACTGTGGAGCGCTGCCTGATACGTTGCTGGAATCCGAAATGTTCGGTCATGAAAAGGGTGCGTTTACCGGCGCCGTCGGCGTCAAGCATGGGCTGTTCGAAACCGCGGACGGAGGCAGTTTATTTCTGGACGAGATCGGAGAATTGGGCCAGGCGTTGCAGGTGAAACTGCTCCGCGTGATGCAGGATCAGGAAATCCGCCGCGTGGGAAGCACCAGTTCGATCAAGGTGGATGTGAGGCTGATCGCCGCAACGAATCGCGATCTACCGACCATGGTTGCGGAGGGGAGGTTTCGGGAAGATCTGTTCTATCGCCTCAACGTTGTGCGGATTAAGCTGCCGCCGCTTCGAGAACGGCGCGAGGACCTGGCGATGTTGGCCCACCATTTTTTGCATAAGTATACGGGGTCGCCCGACCATCCGGTGCGTGGCTTCGCCAGGGAGGCCCTTCTGTTGCTCGATCAATACTCATGGCCGGGCAACGTGAGGGAATTGGAAAACGCCGTCGAACGGGCTGTGTCCTTAAGCCACGGTCCGGTAGTCTTGCCGGAGGATCTCCCGGAATCCGTCCGGCGCAAGCCGCCCCCTGCAACGTCGTCTGCGGGATCCACCTCAGAAAAGGAAGACCGCTCGGAATCGCTGTTAACGCTCGAGGAGGTGGAACGGCGACATTTGCTCCGGGTGTTGAAAGAAATGAAAGGCAACAAGGTGAAGACGGCGAAAATTCTTGGGATTGATCGTCGGACGCTCTACCGCATGGCCGAGCGTTTCGGCATCGAGTTGGGGGAGGACACCGAGGGGACCGGAGAATTCCCTACAAGAGCTTGAGCTCATATCGGATCAGACGGAGGTAGTGTTCGGCGCTCTGTTGTAGCGGTGGCTCTGAAGGAGTCCAGCTTCCCACGAGCGATCCCTTACTCTCATGGATCACCGTCAACATGAGTTTGGTGGAGTGATCGCTCTCTCCGTTCAGATCGGCCTCGGCCTGAGTGCGGCCCACTCCGAAACGTACGCGTAACATCCAATCCCATGGGGCGCGAATTTCCTCCCGATAGCCGGTTCGAATGAATTCGGAACGGTTCTCGGACCGGCTCTGGGAAGATTCGACTGTATAGCCCTGGGAGGCGAAGACATTCAGCACTGCGTCCCGGACTTGTTCCACTGGAGCATCGAGCCGGGCTTCCACTGAGTCGGCCGGCTGGGTTCCGGTAGGCGAGGCACACCCGTACAATAGCGCGATAGCCGCGATCCAGGCCCACAGGAGTTGACGACACGACAAGGGCGTCAAGTTCGGATTAGCTCGCCAAACGGTGAACCAGATGTGTTTGGGTTTGAGTCACGCCTTCGATGGCGTGAATTTTTTGCAAGACGAGCGAAGTCAGTGCGTCCTGATCGGGCACCTCTACGAGCGCAATAATATCGGGTTTGCCCCAACAGGTATCAATCGTTTTCATCTCTTTGATTTGGGAAAGAAATTTCACCACAACCCGGGTTTGTCCGGGAGCCACATTGATTAGAATATAAGCACGGTCGGCCATTTTGTTACTCCGAAGCGAGGGTGAGCACCATGCAGCGCGAGGACACTAACGGATCGTGATCGATGAAGTCAATGTGGCAGCGGGTGAATACGACGAACGAGTGTCAGCCGAGCCTGACAGCTGCTTATTTGGGAGCGATAAACACCTCGACGATTTGGGCATCACTGACACGCGTCAGCTCCGCCTCGAGGCCGCGAGGGTTGCCAATGCGACCATCCGGATCGTACACAAAACAGAACAGAGTTTGATGCCCTGTGGCGGGAAATGCGGTGGCATCGGCCGTCACCCGCTCGGCGATTTCACGGGACCCGATCCCGCTCTTTGTCATCCCCGCCAGGACGGCGAGATGGTGGCTCGGCAAGAGCGACATGGCGCGCGGGGCCTCTGCTGGCCCACCGGAGGACCATTCCGTTTGAGCTACCTCGTCGAACTCGTATCGCAGCAACACATACAAGAGATCTTGTACGTCCTGCTCGTCCTGCACATCCAGGGGAGTCCGATGATTTCCCCGGAGGCGGAGTTGCCGGACAACGGCGTGGAACCTTGTACAGACCTTTCGGACGAGATCGAGAGGATCCTCAGACCTGCTTGCGCTCCCTGCGGGTGGTTCGACGACCTGTTTGGCAGAACGTGCTGCGGCGGCTTGGGGTGCAGCGGCCTCGGACGTGAGGTCGGCAACGCGTGCCGGGAGTGCGGGGGAAGGTGGCAGTTCGAGAAAAGCCAAGTTAGCCGGGCACTCAGATGTGAACTCATGAGGCGGATGCCCCGCCACGGCGATTGCATGCGGTACAGGTGATGGCGGAGCGGAAAGGGGCCCTGGGGCCGCAGCAGGCGCGTCTCCCTGATGTGCAGAATCCCGAACCTGCTCACGGGGCTCGGGTATGCGTGGGACGCCCGGACCTTGGCTGATCCCGAGCGATGCGGGAGAAGGGGCTGTCTGGGGCGCCAGGGCCTGATTCGACGGCGGAGGCTCGCGAGGGGCCGTGCCCTGATCCTGCAACGACGTCGGAGGCTGGGCGACAAGCGTTGCGTTTTCGGACGGTGGAATCGGAACGACAGACTGCTCAGCGAGAGCAGTGGGGTGGTCCGCCAGGCTGGTGGTTGTCTGAGAGGGGGCGACGAGAGGAGCGGGTAAGGGGGGGGGGATAGCCTCTGCAGGTGTAGCAGATGGGGTCGAGGGCACGGCCAGAACGACCGTCGCGGCGGACGGTTGAGCATCTGACGCTGATCGAACGGCGATGGTGTGGCTGGGAGAGGGTGGCGCGACCCCCTGCAATTCCAACTTTTTTCTCTCCAATTGAGCGATCAATGAATGGAGCAACGAAATCGTCTCGGCCACTTCCGACGGAGAGTTGGTGCGGAGGTGATGCGTTTTCCACTGATGAAATTCAGGGGACCGCTCTCCGAAGATGCACTTGATGCATTCGCGGACCTGGAGTTCGGCCCGAGCTCGCACGGCATCGCGATACGGGAACCCTTCCTGTTGCAGATCCTCAACCTGAGTGATTTGATCCTGCAGTTTGCGGATATTCTCATTCACCGCTTCGAGAGAGGCGGTATGCTTGGCTTTGGTGCGGGCTGGATCCTTGGCGGCGGGTCTGGGCATCAGACGATGGATGCGGCGTTCGTCGGCTCGGACAGTTGCATGGGTGAAAGTCTAGCCGAGGGTTGATGGACCGGCAAGAAACATGGTGATTTGTGCACCGATCTGGCAGATGAGGCAAAGCGGCGCTAGCCGTGCCAGGCAATGTCCGGACCGGCAGATCCGCCATGGTTGCGGAGTCTCCGGATTCCGGACAACCGTTCCTTGGCAGTTCGGGAGTATTTGAGAAACTCTACCCCGAAAGTAGACCCTTTGACCCACCGCACACGGGCCAGAGCGATCGCAATGGGGTCCTCGCCACCCTGGCATTCGATTTGAAGAGAGAGGTAGGTTCCAATGACGGGGACGACCTCACTTCGAACGGCGCAGCCTGGCCCGGACAGATCGACAAGCCTGCCTTTTCCGGCAATATCATCTCCGCAGAAACGAACGGGATATCGCAGCGACACCCGGTGATGAGATCTGGCGCGCATCGTGCGTCCTTCGAACGGATGCCACACAAACGGGCTTCAGACGATTGGGCCCAAGACGATCCTCACCAAATGTAGTCGATAATCCAGGATTCAGCCAGTAAACGGATGGATCCGGTCCTTGTGCGGGAAAGGAACAGAGGAGTCAAGAAAGGGAAGGCACGATCCGTTCGAGACTTTGAACGGGATAGGCGATTCTCGCGCTTGTCGGGCCCAGTTGTAGCAGGGGGACCGGTCGATACCTTCCCTATCCGTTTTGAAGCTGCTCTAGTTGCTCTCTCGCGCTCCCCTCATAACGGAGGAACTCAAGGCCGAGTCGACCTTCGCGGACCCAACGGACTTTGGCCAGTGGAATGCAGACAGGTTGGAATTCTTCCTGGACCAGGATTTCGAGCGAGACATACGCCCCCGCTTGAAGCGAGGTGCGGCTTTCGATGGCACAGCCCGGAGTGCACAGGTTGACAAGTTGCCCCCGGCCTGCCGACTCATCTCCCAAGAATCGAATGGGAAGCTGGAGCAGCGTTCGTGGGCTCGAGCGAAAATTCATGATGGTTATGCGGATCGATATTCACGATGCAATGAGCGCTGCGACGCTGAGACCATGCTACGACAATGAGATCGAAATCGGGAAGAGGACGAAAGTAGGGGGCTGCGAAGGAGCAATCGTACAGGAAGGCCCTCTCCGGCGGCGTCAATGCGGATGGGCTTCGTCCGATGAGCCGCCGGTTCTCACGAAGGTGAATTACCTGGAAGTGAAGGAATCACTTGAGGGGTTCTCGGCGGGCGACAATAAAGTGAGGCTCCGCCTGAATAGCCCGCCGATCAACCGAAGGTTGGTATGGTGCCCCCGACACGAATTGAACGTGCGACACGCGGTTTAGGAAGGACATATACGTATAAACGCTGTACCATGACAGCACACACCAGATCACGGGAAACACAAGCAGGGCAAGGGTTCACCGGGAAACCCTTCTCTCTCCCGTGGTCTGGTGTGGTGCGGGGGTTCTTGTCGTGTTTTGCTGTCGAACCGGAAAAAAACCGGAAACGAAAAGGGCGAGAGAGCCGGGGGGGGGGGGGGGTGGGGCTGATTTTCTGCCAGGCCTGGCTGGAGGCGAGGCCGGGGTAGGTTTCCGGAGGCGGGTAGGCCCAATGGGAGGCCCTCGTCGACATGGGCAGCGACACATGGCGACCCCTCCCCACCCTTCGAGTTTCTGTGCTTCCCAAAAAGGGAACCCGTCGAAAAAGGAAACCTCGGACGATTCTGAAGGACTCGGCGCTACGCGCCCCTATGAGTCGTCCTGGCCCGTCTCTCGCGTTTTAGTGAACCACGGCTCATCAAACACTGACGCCTTCGCTGCTCTCGACCGAGGTGCGTATTGCTCAAAGGCAATCTCGTATGCTGTACGGAACCGAGCCCCAACGAGTATGCCGAAACTTTCATAGATCAGGAATTTGTTGTTCAGCTCCGTTGCCGCCAGTCGGACCGCCAGTGGCTGTTCGGCGTCATGTTCGATCCTAGCCAAGTAATTCCCAAGGTCGTCATCCGCATACTTCCGCTGAGGAAATTGCCACGATGCAAACCAGGTGAACGCATGAGCAACTTCTCGCTTGCGGCCACACAGTCGCCACTGCAATATCGCGCTGACCGTGTTCATCAGAACGATAAACGTCCGGAGCGCCAAGAGTACCAGTAGCGCGACAAGGAATGTCCATGCCTTCTCGTCCTTGTCGGCAAAGGCAGCGAAGATCAGCGCGAGCACGAAATAGGGAAATAGGGTGAAGGCAGATACCACCAGATCCCTCGTGTAATTCATAGGCCGTCCTTCAGCTCGATAACGAAAGCAGGCCGGGGAAAATCGGTTTGTTCCCTCACCCGTGCTAGTGACGCGGGGTGGGAATGGTATGGCCTCCGGAGAAGGCACGTCAAGGTTGCTCTCGTGTTCTCGCGTTGCTCATGGTACCCTCGGGTGGCATGGTCGAGCATTTCCTAGGCGCGGGTGCTGCCTTTCTTCACCAGGAGACTCCACAGGAGGGTAGATGCCGCGAAAGCCCAAGATTACACCTCGTCAAGTTAAGGCAATAGCAAAACGGCTAGCCCAAAATGTTACCGTCTTGGAGATAGCAAGAGCCGTTAAGGTATCTCGAACCACCGTTGAGCGGGTGCGAGCTGACTACAATGCAATCACTTTGCGCACTGCACTTCGGCGCCTCACCCCTGGTGACTATCTAGCGGACTACGAGTACAAGGAGGCCGAACGGAGAGCGCGAGGAGTGAGCGAAGCATGGCGCGCTGCAATTCTACAAGGAATCGCTGACTCAATAACGCGTAAAGACCTTATCGAGCCTTTGCCAGACGATCCCCGCGTCGTCTACGCCCCCCAGAAGATAGACCCCGAGCATGATCCCGCTATCCTCCTTCGCAAGATGCATGGCAAGCTGCCATAACCCCCCGATCTATCCTAGCCTTTTCTCCGCCAACCATCGCCTAAAGTTTCCCTATATCGAGTCGGTTTAGACAAACGTACATTTTCTGCATTTTTCCGGGTTATCTTCCACGGCATGACCCTGTGCGCCGCATTGGGCGGTGACAGAACCCCGGAGGATTTCTCATGGACACAGCACTTGTTGACGCGGCGACGGTGGCGGCGAAGCTCGGTCAGGCCAAGTCGAGCATTTACCGCCTGGCTCAAGCTGGGCTCATCCCGAGTTATGCGGCGGGCCCTCGCCTTCGTGGGCGACGGTTCGACGTTGGGGAGGTGAAAGCGGCCCTGCGCGCGCTTGCGCAACAGTCGGTGGCGCATGACGGGCGTTGACGACTGGCTCGCGCGCATGACGCGCTTGCTGCTTGGGGTACGCCGCCGGCGCCTTGAAGCAGGCATGCGAAGCGGGTTCGATGCCGTGTTGAGTCTGAAACTGGACGCGCTCAATGAGTGCGAGCGCCTGTTCCGTGAGGTGATCGATGACGACGACTTACGACGCCCCCGCAATTAAAGCCCGTCTATCTGTGGATGCCGTGCTGAGCCATTACGGCAGCACACCGGATGCGCAGCACCGTTGGAGTTGCCTCTTCCCGGAGCGTCACACGAATCGGGACCGTCACCACTCAGTAACTATCGCCACAGGCCGGGCGACGTGCTGGTCACAGAAATGCTTTGAATCGGCGGATGTGTTTGAACTCATCAGGTTAAAGGAGCAATGCGGCTTCGCAGAAGCCAAGCAGCGAGCGGCGGAACTGGCGGGGCTTGGTGGGAACGGCCAGGCTACACGGCGGATCGTGGCGACGTATGACTACGTTGATGAGGCCGGGGGCCTGCTGTTTCAAGTGGTGCGCTTCGAGCCGAAGGACTTCCGACAACGACGACCGGACGGACACGGGGGATGGGTCTGGAACCTCGAAGGGGTGAGACTGGTTCTCTATCGGTTGCCGGATGTGGTGAAGTCTGAATGTGTCTTGATCCTCGAAGGCGAAAAGGACGTAGAGACAGCCTATCGGCTCGGTCTGCCAGACGGCTGGGCCGCAACCTGCAACCCCATGGGAGCCGGGAAGTGGAGGGAAGAGTATTCCACATGTCTCCAGGGGAAGCGCGTGACAATCCTACCCGATGGGGATGAGCCGGGGCGACGCCACGCGGAACAGGTGGCGCGGACACTCCAGGGGCAGGCGGTGGAGATTCGCACATTGACGCTGCCAGGAGAAGGCAAGGACTTGAGCGAGTGGGCGGAATCGAGCGAAACGACGACGGAGGGGTTGAGTTCTCTACTGGGGAGCGCGGAAGAATTCCTATTCGTGTCTCCTCTTAGGAACGGGGGGGTGCAAGCAACGAATTTCAGCCCGCTGACAGCGAGCGACTTTCTTGACACCGATCAAGAAACGGACGCCGTTGAGTGGGTCCTTGATGAATATCTCCCCGCCGGGGGCCTCGCACTCTTGGCAGGAAAGCCCAAGGAAGGTAAAAGTACCCTCGTCTATGAGCTGGCCGTCA
This sequence comes from Nitrospiraceae bacterium, assembly GCA_040981105.1. GTDB lineage: Bacteria > Nitrospirota > Nitrospiria > Nitrospirales > Nitrospiraceae > Nitrospira_G. Next base: position 6,842 of record JANRMO010000031.1, on the reverse strand, counting down.
AGGTGGCGAAGGGTGAGTACTTTCTGAACAGACCAACTTCCGGCCGTGGTGTCCTCATCCTTGGCTTAGAAGAACATCCCCGCGATATGCGGCTTCGCTTGCGTTCCCTCGGAGGCGAGAGCCTCACAAATCTCTTCGTGTACTCCGGGCAGCTCACGCCGACTCCAGATGCCCTTGAGTCAATCAAACGCTTTGCCGTGGCTCAGCATATCAAGTTGATTCTTGTAGATACCCTCGCGGCGTTCTGGGGCGTCCGGGATGAAAACGACGCGGCGGAAGTCACGAAGGCCATGAAGCCCCTGCTTGGCCTAGCGCGGGAAACCGGAGCCTGCGTGCTGCTGATCCACCATGCCAGGAAATCCGAGGGGAGCTACGGGGATGAAATCCGAGGAAGCGGGGCACTCTTCGCGTCGGTTGATGTGGCGATGATCATGAAACGCCATGAGGTTCAGACTCAACGAGTGCTCCACGCTGTAAGCCGATACCCTGAGACTCCGGTAGAGCTAGTCCTTGAACTCCGCGAGACAGGTTACTGTGCCCTGGGCGACCCATCGAGCCTCGACAAACAAGCGCGCCAAGAGAAAATCAAAGCAGCTCTCACGGATACCTTCGAGGGCCGGGAAACCATCAGCCAACGAGCAGCTATTCCCTACCGGGATACTTGCCGGCTGCTAGACGCGCTTGCAGCCCGAAAGGAGATCGACCAGACAGGTAAGGGTCGGAGGGGGGACCCGTTCCGATACCGTCGAAATTCCATTCCTGCAACCCCCCCGGTCTTAGCACCCCCCCTGCAAGAAAGGAATTCTGGGAGGGATGAATTCCATTCCTGCAACCCCTCGTACCCCTGCAAGAATCGAATTGAGGAATCTGACCCCGTGGCGGAGGAAGAGGTTGACCTATGCTGATAGAAGCGCTGAAGCCGCTGCGCGTTCGCTTGCCGGACCGAGACATTCACCTTGTGCCTGGCCATCCTGTGGACCTATCTGACGAAGATGGCCAGAAGTTGCTGGCTCGTGCACCAACCAAGGTGCGGCGAGTGCCCCAGCCCGGAGAAATTCTCTCCTGGGAAAGTCCTCTTCTTGGCGAGTGTCGCGGCGAAGTGGTTGGGGCGGACGCCGAAGGGGCGACGGTTTGGCATCCGGCTACAGAGCGCCTTTGTACGATCCCCTGGGCCTGGATAAGCGGCGGAACCTTGCGGGACGACAAGGAGCCTTCACTTGGGACTCCTTAGTAGCATCGCGGGTAGTCCAATGGGGAGACACCCATGAATCTCTATCAAGATTATCAAGTGGAGGGTGGAGAGATGGCAACGAATAGCCATGGCGGAAAGCGCCCCGGCGCTGGGCGACCCCCTGGCGCCCTCAATCGCATCACGCGCCCCATCAGAGAGCTGGCCGCCGATCAGGGGGAAGCGTCGATTGCCCGACTCGTTCAATTACGTGACGAAGCGGAAAGCGAGCAAGTGCGGTTTGCTGCGGCAAAAGAACTGCTCGATCGGGGACACGGACGGCCCCGACAAACGATCGCGATGGAGGATCGATCGCTCACCATCATCGTGGATCGCTCCTGCAAGGACGCCATTAAGACGCAGGCAACTGCCTTGGAAGATCACTCAACGCAAGATGGCTCAGGCAAGCTCTAGCGATCTTCTCTACCTGCCCTCCTCCGCTTACGCTCTTACGTCCCGCTTACTTCCCCTTCGGCAGAATCCCCCGGCGCTCCAGGTCCTGAAGTTTGGCCTCCGCTAGCTCGATCAGAAAATCTTTGACGGTCTTGCCCTCATGAGCGGCGGCCATTTTCACGCGGCGCATAAGGTCGCGGGGAATATCCCGAAAGTTCCAGGCCCCGGTGCCTTCTGGTGGGGTTCGCGCCATGGGAGGCAAAGGCTAGCACCAGCGCCTCCTATGCGTCAAATATCACTTGACATAGTTAACTATCATATGATAGTAATATGAGCATCGGGGAAAGGGGGTGATGGAAATGAAAATGGTCCGGTTGTTGATCCAAGTACCGGAGCCGATCAAGGCGCGGTTGGATGCCTTGCGGCAAGAGGGCACCACGGCCAGCGGATTGATCCGGCATTTGTTGGAAGAGCATTTCAGGCAGGCTCCAGTAGTGGGGAAGAAAGGACGGTGAAGCATGGCGCGACCACACAAGAAGGATAAGGGCATCTACGCGCGGAAGGATGCTGACGGGAACACGGTCTGGTATTGCCGTGCGTACCTGGACGGGCGGGAACAGCGCATTGGCCCGTTCACAACCAAAACGGACGCCACGAACAAATATCAAGACTTGAAGGCGGAACATCGAGCCGGACGGGTAGACCCTCACGGTGGGTGGATGCTGGTCGAAGACTTGTTTGACCGGCATCTGTCCGCGAAGGCCGACAAGAAGGACCAGGCCACGCAGCAACGGTTGGCGACGTTCTGGAAGGCCCGGTTCAAGGCCCACGGGATCAAGCGGGTGAAGGACCTCACCATCCGGTTTCTGGAAGAGACGCGCGACGAACTGAAGGCTGAGTGGATCAAGCAGGGGCCGACGCGACGGGCGCGCAAGCCACGGAAGACGCCTGTTCGGAAAGAGCCCATGCGAGAACCAACCCATCGGACGCCCGGCACGATCAACCGCTATTTCGCCTGGCTGCGGAGCGCGCTGAAGCCGGTGAAACAGATACGGCGCGCGTTGTTCGACGATTGGACATGGGAGAAGGAATCGAAGGGCCGAACCCGGCACCTGGACCCGAAGGAAGAAGCGCGCTTGCTCGCGGCGCTGGGGCCGATCTATGGCCCATGGGCCCGGTTCGCGATTCTCACCGGACTGCGACAGGCCGAGCAGTTCGGGCTGAAGTGGGCAGACGTGGATTTCGAGCAGGGGTTGATTACCTTGCCTGAGACGAAGAGCGGCCACGTCCAGCACGTGTATCTGAGCGATGAAGCCGCGGCGATCCTGCGTGGGTTGGATTCCTGGTCTCGGTCGAAGTGGGTGTTCCCCTCGATCGAGAATCCCGCTTCCCACTATGACGCCCGGAACTTCTTCGGGCGGGTGTGGGTCCCGGCCGTCAAGCGGGCGGAGATTGAATGGGCGACGTGGCATGACCTTCGCCATACCTTTGCCTCTCGGTTGGCGATGAGCGGCCAGAACGCTTCGACCATTGCCGCGTTGCTGCGACACAGCGGCCTGGACCTGGTGAAGCGATACGCTCACCTGAACCAACCACACCTGAAGCAGGCCGCGGGATTGGTCGCTCAGTTCGGACAGACCGCAGAGGGGGTTATGGGAAGCGGAACCGGAAAAAAACCGGAAACAGGGGGTTCGGTTGGAGAGAGGAGCGGGGGCCCTGAAGCGGCGGAAGTCGGCGTCACTGTTGGGGAAAAGATTGGTGCCCCCGACACGAATTGAACGTGCGACACGCGGTTTAGGAAACCGCTGCTCTATCCAACTGAGCTACGGGGGCGTGAGGGAAGTCTCGCACAGTCCTGTCTGCTGAGGCAATAGAACGAGAGCGCTGGGACTGACCGGCTCCGAGGACGCGCGGCGTCGTCGGAGCACGTCCCTTGGATTTCAGGAACCCGCATCCCTACTGACGGTTGGCCTGATCCCGCTTGCAGCTTTCCTCCGCGAGCATGCGCTGTCCTGCTGAGGCATCCTTGGGAATGCGCGCCATGCAGGCATCCAACGTGTCTCCTTGCGTTCCTGATGATGCCCGGTCGCCGCTCTTCGTCGAGGCGGTTCCGACGACGCTTTGCCGAACGGCTTCGTCTCGCCGACAGCTTTCTTCAGCCACCATGCGGGTACCAGGGCTGGAATCCTTCGGGATTCTGGCCAGACAGGCATTCAGTTCCGCGTTGGAATCTGCTGCGCCTTTGGCGGCGGTCCCTGACGTTGTTGAGGAGGTCGCGGCGGAGCCGCCCGTCATACTACCCTGTTCGGTGGCGCACGCAGCCAGGCCAAACATGAAGGCGACACTTAGTACAGTTGATCGGACGGACATCCTGTTCATACGGTGAACCCTCCTCAATAAAGTAAAAATAGTCGGCGATGGATAGAGTCCTGTCGGCTGAGGGAAGGGTTATAGCGAACTGGCATGACGAAGGCAAGCGCTACGGCTTCTTTTCGGATGGCTCAACCGGCTTGATCAGGGACAATTTTTCGGGAATTTGGGTCAAGATGTCGGCGCGAGCCTGGAAAACGCCCGGCATGGCTTGGCCGATGGCGTAGACCAGACCGCTGGATTGATTCCCGAGCACCAAGCGGCCGCTCTGACTGCCGTCCTTTCCCGTGGCCGTAAACTCGGCGGTTGGAGCGACCAGTCCGTATGGCGCCAGGGACCCAGGCTGTTTGACCACCCGTATCTCGGCTGGCAAGTTGACAACCCGGCTTACGAACAGATCCACGGTTTCTTGATTCAGTTTCTCCTCCGGTCGATCCTCCAATACCCACTGGCCGCTTTGATTGATGAGCTGGTATTGCTCGGTGCGGGTCTTCACGGCTAGCATGGCGACCATCTCAAAGTCGAGCCCCAGCAAGCGTTTGTCCTGCAAGGTAAAGAGATCCTTGGTCAGGTCCTTCAGCATGGCCGGACTAATTCGATAGAGCGGTCCCGCTGCGGAGGTCTCGGCGAACGCCTCGCCGCTGTTGGTCTCGCTGTGATAGAGCTTGACCGTATGGTCCGCGCCGGCTGCATGGACGGTGATCTGCGCCAGCGGTTTCTTCAGCATCTTGGCGATTTCCACTCGTTCCGGACCCGGATCGATGATGCCGATGGCTTTCAGAGCCTCCAGGCGAAACAGAAAGGACCGAACCTCGCTCTGGTCGGCATTGGCTTCGATCGGAGCCCGGATCTTCCACTTTTTGGCCGGTTTATCATCCATCAGGTACAGGACGATTTCTGTCGGCGGATAGGTTAGGCGTAGGCGATCGGCTTGGGCGTGCTCGAACGGAAGAATTTCCTTGCGGCGGAAGGTCATCACCGTCTTGTTCAAGAAATCCTTGACAGCCAAATCGGTGAGAAGCACCTGTTTGTCGGACTCGCGCAACACATAGAGCGTGGAGGAAAGGGGACCGACGTCGCCGATGCCGAAGGTCTCCTGCTGATCCTGCGTTCTGACCGTTACCGTCACCGGCGGGTGTTCGAGCCCGAAAGGACGGAGCGACTCCTGTGTCGCCTCGATCACGCGCGAGACCTTCCCGAGGACTAAGGCGCGGATCATCGATTGGGCCTCACGGGCGTCCGCCTCGGCCTGCACCGGAGCGGTCATCAGCCAGTTGCGGGAGTCGTCGGTTTTCAGATCGATAGTGCCCTGGGCGGACTTGATCCCGAGCCCGGTGATCGCCTTTTCGTCGAACGAGAGCAGTTTGGATTTCTGCGCCTCGGTCTCTTCCTCTCGTTGTTGGCTCGGCAGTTCAACGAAATAGAGGTAGGCTCCCAACCCCGCCAGGAGCAATGCCAGCGCGATGCTGCCTCGGTAGCGGGACATAGCTTACAAGCGGCGGCGGCGACGCCAGACTGAGAGGCCGTAGAAAAAGGTGGCGGCGGGAAGCAGCAACACCTGCACGTAGAGCAGAATCCGCTCCTGGTTGGGATTGGGGACGAAGGGGCGGAAGGCCGGTTCCTTCGGTGTGATTGAAACTAAATCACGCTCTTGAGCGAGCCAGCCGATGACGTGCAAGAAGAAATCGGTGTTGCCTGGAAAGTTGATGTACGCATTGCTCGCGAAGGTGGAATTGCCGACGATGACGACCGCGGGTCGCGGCTGACCTTCTGCCGGGGTTTGCTTAGGGGTCAGGGCGCCGGCAAGTGGCAAGGGACCCTGCACGTCCTTGCCGGTGTTGAAGCTGATCACCTTCCCATCGGGTTCCGTTTCTGCCCAACTACGCGGGGAGGTACGGGCCAGCGGCACAAACTCCCACTCTTTGGCGGCCTCGTCGGAGAACGAGAGATGCCGCGTGCTCGGCATCAAGACGGCGGAGTTCAAATCCTGCGTGATCTCATGTTCGGTGAATGTGCGCACGAGCAGGGCGGTGAGGTCTCCCAACGCGAGCCGATCCTGCATATCGACCAGCACGCCGGGACCAAGGGTTACGCCCCACTGCTGCAGCAATTCGTCCAGGCCGCTCTTGATCTCGGGATCAACCATGATCAGGAGGCGCCCACCCTTTGCGACGAATTGCTTCAATCGCTCCCGCTCGTCCGCGGTGATCGCTCGTTGGGGACCACCGATCACCAGAACGGACGTGTTGTCCGGCACGGCGGCCTCCTGGAGCAGAGAGAGGGAAGCCACGTCATAGCCCTGTTTAGTCAAGGCCTCCTTCACCGTTTCGAACCCGGTCCGCTCTCGATCGTTGAGGCTATGCTCACCGTGCCCCTCCAGGAACGAAATCCGCTTCTTGGTATCGCGAGTTACCCGGATCAAGGCGCTGGTCAGTTCGGCTTCCGAAGGCGTGGTGACGCGCACCGTTTCAGTTCCGCTTTCGAGCACGGCCGTGTTCAGTCTGTTGATCCCATGTTTGCGGGCCTCGTCCGGCCTCCGCTCAGGATCGACGAACTCAACCGTGATCCGGTCGTTGCCTCCTCGATAACTGTCCAACAGGTCTCTGTAGGCAGTAGCTCCCGGACTCCGGTCCTGCGCAAAGACCGTAACTCGGACCTCCTGTTTGAGGCTGCGGAGGATCTTGTGAGTCTGCGGCGCCAGGGTAAAGCTTTGTGTCTCGGAGAGGTCCCAGTTCTTGGCGTGACGGGCCGCAAGAAAATTGACGATGCCGAGAATCGCCGCGAACATTGCGACCATGAGGAAGCTGTTCGCGCCGAGTCTCGTGGTCCGTCGGCCGGAAAACTCCTTGAG
>JANRMO010000030.1:0-53811 GCA_040981105.1 Nitrospiraceae bacterium | reverse complement strand
CGTTCATGAATAACGCGAGGTTGAGTCCCTACCGTACATCGAATGTCGAACAAGCACTCGTGCCGTATCCGAAGAGATACAGATCGGTATCGAATCGGATACGAGCGAGAGGAGGGCGGTCACAGCTCCTATTCGCTCTGGATCGGGACGTAGAGCACCGTTCCCTGTCTATTGATGAGGAGGAGAGTCAGGTCAGTGGGCTTGATAGGCTCGACTACCTGTTGGTAGGCGAGCAAATTCGGCACAGGCTGGCGATTGACTTCGAGGATGACATCGCCAGGCTGCATGCCGGCCGCTTCGGCGAGACTGCCCTCTTCGAGGTCCGTCACGACGATCCCGGTGTGACTCGGCGCCCCCATTTGCTTGGCCATCATCGGGGTCAGTTCATCAATCATCAGCCCCGCCAGCGGATGGGTGCGCTGGCTTTCCAAATCGAGTGCTTCGGCCTTTCTCGCACGTTCCCGCGGCGCCTCCTGGACGGCCAAATCCGCTTGGAACAGGCGTCCGTCGCGCACGATCTCCACCTTGTGCCGGCTGCCGATCGGTGCAGCGGCGATCACATTGCGAAGATGTCCCCCGTCAGGGATCTCACGCCCGTCGAATCGCACGACGACGTCGCCGCGGCGAAGGCCCGCCCGCTCGGCCGACCCCTTGGCCTGCAAATCGGTGATAATGGCGCCCTTCACATCCGGAAGTTTGAAGACCTTGCTGAGCAGCGGGGTGACGTCTTGAGTTGACGCTCCCAGAAATCCTCGCACCACCCGGCCCGACTTCAGCAAGCTTTGCATCACCGTCCGCGCCATGTTGCTCGGCACGGCAAACCCGACGCCGACGCTGCCGCCGGTCGGGCTCGCAATGGCGGTGTTAATCCCCACCAATTCGCCCCAGATATTCACCAACGCACCGCCGGAATTGCCCGGGTTAATCGGCGCATCCGTCTGGATGAAGTCCTCATAATCCGCCACGCCGACATCGGCTCGGCCCACCGCGCTGACGATGCCGAAGGTCACGGTCCGGCTCAACCCCAAGGGATTCCCGATCGCCAGCACGAAATCCCCGACCGACAACTTGCTCGAATCCCCCCATGGTACCGTCGGGAGCGTGGCCGCCTGAATCTTGACAACGGCCACGTCTGTCCTCGGATCGGTCGCCACCACCCGGCCCTTGAACTGGCGGCGGTCGGTCAACAAGACTTCCACATCGACCGCATCGGCCACGACATGGTTGTTCGTGATGATATACCCGTCCGATGACACAATGACGCCCGAGCCCTGGCCATATTGCCGGCGAAGCGGCGGCTGGTCCCGGAACAATCCGAAGGGCAGGTTCTCGTCGCTCAGAGCTTGATCGGGCACAAACACGGTAGCGGAGATGCTGACCACGGCGGGCGTGACCTTGGACGCGGTGGCCTTGATCTGAGTTTGCAGATCGATCGCGGACGCGAGGCCATTGCTCCGATCAGCTCCCGACGCCCAGGGAGCCTGCCCCCCCAGCGCAGCGAGGAGACACAGGCCGAGTTGGACAGGCAGCCGGTGTCGCATCCCGTTTCGCATGTCTTCTTTACAGGAGAACCCGTCGCAACCTGAGCGCATTGCCGATGACCGACACCGAGCTGAACGTCATGGCCGCGCTGGCGAGCATCGGACTTAGCAACTGTCCCCACACCGGATAGAGCACACCGGCCGCGATCGGCACGCCGACCGCATTATAAAGGAAGGCGAACACCAGATTCTGGCGAATGTTCCGCATGGTGGCCCGACTCAATCGCCGAGCCCGGACGAGACCGCGGAGGTCTCCCTTGAGCAGGGTCATTCCCGCGCTCTCCATGGCGACGGCGGTGCCGGTGCCCATGGCAATGCCGACATCGGCCTGAGCCAGCGCCGGGGCATCGTTGACGCCATCTCCGGCCATCGCCACGATCCGCCCTTCCGCCTGCAACTGCTTGACGATGGCCCCCTTGTGATCGGGGAGCACCTCGGCCCGCACCTCCGTGATCCCCAGCCGGGAGGCGACGGACTCGGCGGTGGTGCGATTGTCGCCGGTCACGATGATCAACCGTAACCCGTCCTCCCTGAGCAATCGGACGGCTTCCGGCGTAGTCTCCTTGATTTGATCCGCTACACCGATCAGCCCCACCGCATGCCCGTCCACCGCGATGAACACGACGGTTTGCCCGTCCTGTCGCAATCGTTCCCCCTCGTCGGCCAAGGCCCGCAATTCCGTCGCCGGCACTCGTAGCTCATCTCTGAGAAATGCGACCGATCCGACCGCCACCTGCTTTCCCTCGACGATCCCTCTGACCCCCTTGCCGGTGACCGCCTGAAAATGCGTCGTCTCACTGCGTTTCACACCCTGATGGTCCGCCGCCCTCACGATGGCTGACGCCAAGGGATGTTCGCTGGCCTGCTCCAGGCTGGCCACCAAGCGCAGAAGTTCGTTCTGATCCCAAGGAGGGACGAACCGGAAACTTTTCAGAGTCGGCTTTCCTTCCGTCAAGGTGCCGGTCTTGTCGAAAATCAGGGTATCGACCTTCTCCAGCCGCTCCAGCGCCTCGGCGTGTCTGACCAGCACGCCCGCGGTCGCCCCTCGACCGGTTCCCACCATGATCGACATCGGCGTGGCCAACCCCAGAGCGCAGGGACAGGCGATGATCAACACCGCGACCGCGTTCAGCAGCGCAAAGGCCATGCGAGGTTCCGGCCCCCACCACCACCAGGCCAGGCCGGCCATCAACGCGATCGCCACCACGACCGGTACGAAGTAGCCCGAGACGACATCGGCCAATCGTTGAATCGGCGCCCGGCTTCGTTGAGCTTCGCTGACCATCGCCACGATACGAGCCAGCAGCGTCTCCGCACCGACTTTTTCAGCCCGCATCACGAAGGAACCGGTCCCGTTGAGCGTGCCGGCCGTTACAGGTGATCCATCCGTCTTCTCTACCGGCAGCGATTCACCGGTCAGCATCGATTCATCGACCGCACTGCTTCCCTCGATGACGATGCCATCCACCGGAACGTGCTCGCCGGGCCTCACGCGCAGCCGATCTCCGGGATGGACCAACTCCAACGAGATATCCTCTTCCTCCCGTCCAGAGCCCCGAAGCCGGTGAGCGATGGACGGAGCCAGTTGCAACAGCGAACGGATGGCGCTGCCGGTTTGACTACGGGCTCGCAGCTCCAGCACCTGCCCCAGAAGAACGAGGACGGTGATCACGGCCCCCGCCTCAAAATAGACCGCAACCGCGCCACCGGCATGTTTGAACGAGGCCGGCAGCCAGTCCGGAAACAACGTCGCCACGACACTATAGCCGTAGGCGGCGCCCGTCCCCATCGCGATCAAGGTAAACATGTTGAAATGGCGCGACCTGAGCGAATGCCAGCCTCGTTCGAAGAACGGCCAGCCTCCCCAGAGGACCACCGGCGTGGCGAGCACGAACTCCAGCCAGTTGAGCTGCGTCCGAGAGGCGATCTGCTGTAAGGGCTGCCCGGGGATCATGTCCGACATCGCCGTAACCAGAACCACAGCCGCCAACGGCAGGCAAAGCCAGAATCGCCGGCTCATCATCCTGAGCTCGGGGTTGTCCTCTTCCTGTTTAGCGACCGTCCTGGCCTCCAACGCCATCCCGCAGATCGGGCAGGAGCCCGGATCGGCCTGCCGCACTTCCGGATGCATCGGGCAAACGTACTCCGTACCGGTCAAGGGCTGCACGGTCGCCGGTTCGAGCGCCATGCCGCACTTCTGGCAGGGGGCCGGTGTTTTTGATTCGACATCCGGACACATCGGACACACGTACCGCTGGGCGGTGCCCGTGGCCGGAGCGGCAGGCTTGGCCCTCTCCGGATGGAGATAACGATCAGGATCGGCCTGGAACCTGTCACGGCAGCCTGTGCAGCAAAAATAATAGGTCGTCCCTTCGTGCAGCAGGGTGGCGGCCGCCGAGGCCTGCGCGACTGTCATCCCACAGACCGGATCCGTCGCCGTGGGACCGGACGGAGCAGAAGGAGGCTCGACCATGACTAGACCCTTCTTGGAGAGACTCGGCATCATCAGAGGCAAGGTCACGGCCGTGGAGGACCTGGTGGAAGACGCACTGGCGTAACGGACAGGGTTTGCCTGGAAGGCGTGCAGGCAACGCTGGCTGCAAAAATAGTAGGTCGTGCCCTCGTACTCCTCATGGCCTGCGGCCGTGACAGGCTCGACGGTCATCCCACAGATCGGATCGGACGCCACGGGTGTCTCCTCTCCAGGGATAGGTAGCGGAACCGCTACCGCTTCTTCGCCTCCTGATCCAGGATGCTCTGAATGACAACTTTGACGTTCTCAGGGTTGATGTCGGTGACTTTGACATACCCGTCGAGCAACAAGGTGGGCGTTTGCTGCAGATTGATGCGTTCGCCCCATCGCTTGCCTTCCTCGAGCGCTTTGATGGGCTTCCCGCTCTCCAATCCCTGCTCGAACGCCACGGGGTCCAGTCCGACCTCTTTGATCAGGACGGCGCGGAGCGATTTATCAAAAATCTTGACCTTATCGGTATGGATGGTGCGGAAGAGGACTTTTTTCATTTCTTCGCCCTTCCCCATGGTCTTCGCCTGTTCATACATTTCGAACGGCGTCGGCAACATCTGCCGGAAGACCGGGAATCCCACCATAATCGCGTCCAGCTTATCGCCGAATTCCTTTTTCAGAACCGGCAGCCCGGCCTCTTCGAAGTGATGGCAATGCGGACAGTAAAAATCGGCAAACTCGACCAGCTTCACTTTGCCTTTGACGTGGGTCGAGGGCTCGTTGACCAATTCGTACTTGCCTTTCAATTCGATCTTGTCGCCTTTGCCCGCCGCATCGGCCGAAAGTCCGCTGGACGCGGACCACAGACCGGCTGCCACCGCCAACACGACCACTCTCCAGATCTGTCCACCACGATTCACCGGACGCTCCTTTCTTTTCTCTACCCGTTCCCGGACGGCTGATTCATTATAGTCCATGAACCACGAACATGCGCTTGCTATACTCCGGCTATGATCCGATGGATGCCGATCGCCGTCCTGCCTCTCTGCCTCGTCGTCGCGGGCTGCACGAAATCTCCCTCGACCGCAGAGATCACTCAAGCTGAAGAGATCGACCGGACCATCACCTTTCCACAGCTCATTGAGATGCCCGACAGTTATCGCGGGCATATTGTCATGTTTGGAGGAAAAGTGCTTTCCGCCAAACGCCTCAAGACTGGAACCAGAGTCGAAGTCTTGTAACTCCCACTGGGCGATCGTTATGAACCTTCACCGGATCGCATGGCGACGCAAGGCCGCTTTTTCGCTCTGGAGACCAAGCCGGTGGACCCGGCGGCCTTGCCGTCGGGGATCCGCGTCACGGTCGTGGGAGAAGTCAGCGGCAGCGCCACACTCCCACTCGATGAGATCGAGTATGTCTATCCCATCCTCACGATCCGGCAACTCCACGTCTGGAGCCCGCCGACGGAGGTTCGTTACCTCTATCAGCCGAGCTATCCGGGCGACTACTATTTCTGGGGCCCCTACGGTCGCTATCCCTGGTGGTGGTAGCGGTTGCCGGGTGCACATTGAAACCGCTCGAAACCGCGCGCCAACCTTGTTCCTTCCGATTGGCCGGATCGTCATGCGTCAACTGCCACCCCTCTTTCGACCTACGCGGACGCAGACAGGTCACCAGAGCCTGGCGATCCCGCACGATGGACGAATGACACGTTCAGAAAATCCAACACCCTGCCGACCACGGCCACGACCGTGGAACGGCGCGTCTTGCCATCCGAGTCGGGCGCGTGGGACGGCCGCCTGATGGCGCACTTGTTAGGGGCCGAGGATGCGCTCGACCCGATCATCCCGCCCTCCCAGTTCGTGATACTTCCGATATTGCGCGAGGGCGCGAACCATGTCCTTGCGATGCAGTTCCAAAAACACGCCGAAATTGTAATGAGCTTCGGCGAGGTCCGGGTTGAAGGTGACCGCCGCTTCGTACTCCCGCTCGGCATCATCGAGGCGGTTGAGACTTGTATAGACCAACCCGAGATTCATATGGGCATCGGCATGCTCCGGCTTCAGTCGGATGATATCCGATAATTCTTCGACGGCCTCCGCTGTCCGACCCTGGCTCCGGAGAATAAAGGCCAGGTTGTAGCGTGCGTCGATGAATCCCGGTTTGGCTTGAATGGCCTGGCGATAGGCGTAGGCCGCTTCGACCAGATCGTTGTGCCTTTCGGCGATGCGGCCTTTGAGATACCAGCCGTCCGCATGCCTCGGGCGCGCTTTCAACAGCCGGTCCAGATAGCGCGTGGCCCCGGCGGTGTCTCCCGAGGCATCCGCAAGACCGGCCAGCCGATAGAGCGCCTCCGGATGATCGCGATCGACCGTGAGCAAGGCCCGATATGTCTTGATCGCCGATTCCGGTGCGGGTCGGCGCTCGTAGAGTTGACCGAGTTCCAGATAGGCCTGCTCATGTTGGGGGGCCAGCTCGATCACGCGGAGGAAACCCTGCTCGGCCTCCCGCGTCTGTCCGTCCTGCAGCGCCAAGATCGACAACTCATATCGCGCCTCGACATGTTTGGGAGAGGCGGACAGCGCCCGGCGAAACGCATCCGCCGCCTCCTGCCGCTGTTTCTTGCCCGTCAGCAACGCGAGCCCCAACTGATAGTGCGCCTCTGCAAATCGAGGGTCCGCTTCGGTCGCCCGGGTGAAGGCTTCGATCGCCCCGTCGATCTGCCGCTCCTTCACCAATTGAAGGCCGCGCTCATATTGACGAGTCGCGCTCTCGGATGGAACGGCTTCGGCAGTCGCTGCAAGCGCGGCGAGGATTGCGGGCAGGACTCCCGCCATCAGCCGGCCCCGCGCACTCTTGACCGGCGGAACGGCTACGGCCCGAATGCCCGCACGAACCTCTTCCCCCGACCACCGATTGGTCACAGCCGTCCCCGCATGATCGGCTGACTATAATGGCGAGGTACCGCGAAATCAATGAGCGACGCGCAAGAGCTGCGCGTCTGTCCTCAGATGACACCCTCCGTGCACGATTCACGCACGAGCCAGTTGTAACGTGGCCGTCCGCCTCGATCTTCGGTGGGTCATTCGGCTAGCAGGCTGCGGAAAAACTGTTTTCGGCTTCTGAAATCGTCATGGGCATCGAGGTCTCAGACGACAGCGGCAAGCCATGCAGGATGCTCAAAAGGCCGTCCAGCAAGGCCGCAGCAAGCGAAGGGGCGAATCGTACTCTTTTCTGTACGTTGAGCCTCTGAGCGATGCGAGAACGCCGCTGGCGGACTTTTTCAGCATCCTGCTAGAACTTATATTCGAGCCCCGCATAGCCGCTGATCCCTTGCGCCACGTTGGCATAGCGGAACAACGGATCGTTGACGACTACGGCGCCGGCATAGGTTTTATCCGTCAGATTTCGTGCCTCCGCATAGAAGGTCAGGTGCTGGTTCAGGTTCCAGCCCGACCTCAGATGAAGCACAAAGTAGGATGGATTCTTCACCGTGTTCAGATAGTCCACGTAGAACCCGCTCGGAACCCACTCGAAGCTGGGTGCCACCCACCAGCCCCTCGGATGATCGTAGCGGACCTCGTAGGCCAAATTGTGCTCCGGCGCCCCGGCAATGCGATTTCCGCTCTTGGCGATGAGGACATTGGGCCCTCCGGTCGTCATCGCTCCAAATACGTCGTCGGTAAATTGGAACAGCGACCAGGTATAGGCCGCCCGCATGGTGACCTGATCCGCCTCCTGCCCGGGTCCTTTTTCCCACAGCCCCTTCGCCACCACGATGGCGCCGCCGACTTCCACTCCCGTGTGCCGCGTCGCATTGGCGTTACGGAACGTATTGGTGTTGTTGATTACGTTGGTGATGATCTCCTTCTGCATTTCGAGATCGTAGACCGTGAGGTCCCAGAAGTACCGTCCATCGGCGGCCTTGCCGCGATGTCCGATTTCGAACTGCCAGGCCCGTTGGGCGTCCAGGTTTAAGAAGCCGGTGTTAGGGCTGCCGTCCGGATTGAAGGCCGATGTCAGCTCCACATTGATCGGCGCCTCATAGGCCCGGCTGGCGTTGAAATAGAGTTGCGCATGCGGCGACGTCCGGTACACGAACCCGAGTTTGGGACTGAGGGCGTCAAAATGGCGAAGCGGCTGTTGCAGGGTGGTGGGGACGGACGGGGTGTTGGGATTGAACGGATTGCCGGCCGGCCCAAAGTTCTGGATCGTGCCCTGCCGCCCACTGTAGTCCCACCGGCCGCCCGCGACCACGGTCAGCGTCTCCGTAGCATCGAACTGATCTTCGGCATACGCCCCGAAGTAGGTCGTTTTGAGATGCGAGTTCTGGGTCATCGCGCCGTTGTTGCCGTTGATATTCACGAACCGCGATTGTGCCTGAGCGCCGTAGCGCGGTTGAACGCCGACCACGAAGACGTTCGGCCGGCCGAATAGGTGCTTCGCGTTCCGGTAGCGGATCTCGCCGCCGACGTTGTTATTGTCCTGCTTGATCGTCTGAAAGATCGGATGGTCGAGATACTGGTAGGAGTAGTAGGGAATGATTTCCAAGAACTGGTTCGCTGCAAATTCATTCCGATAGGCCAGCCCGATCCGCTGCAAGTTGTAATAGCGTCCATAGTTGCAGGTTTGATTGTTCTGGACACAGGCGAAGAAAGGCGGCGGAAGCGGCGGAGGAGTTTGTCCTCCGGCTTGTCGTCGATCGGCGAACATTTGGGCCGTGGTGAGAGCTCCGGGAATCCGTTCGGCCACGTTCGTCTGAAGAAAATAGGCTCGGATTTCCTGATGAGATCCCAATTGCAGACCGATATTGGCGTTGACACGCTCCCGCGACTGCTGGCTGTTGCTCTGAAACCCGTCTTGGCGGTTGGCGCTCACGCTGACGTAGTAGTCCATCGTCGCGTCCATGTGCCCCACTTTGAAAGGTTGCGTGACCTTACCGCTGGAGACCTGCCCGCTCACCATGCCGAAACTGCCGCCGATCAACCGCATTTGCAACAGCGAGGCGCTGTATCCGGTCCGCGGCACGAAATTGATCGCACCGCCGATCGAATTGGCTCCGTACCGCAGAGCATTGGCACCCTTGTAGACTTCAATGCGTTCGTACGCCAACAGATCGATCGACTCGAAATCCGAAAATCCGTCCGCGTCACCGAAGTAAATCCCGTTGATCAGGATGTTGACCCCTCGATGATGAAAATTGTTCCGAAGCGAGGTGCCGCGTATTTGAAACTGGCCCTCATCCGCGCCGAACCGGGACTGAAACCGCACCCCCGGGGCGAATTGCAGGACATCCTGCAGATTCAACGCGCGAGTCTCCGTAATCTGCTTTTCTTCGATCAGGATATTGCTGGCCGGCCGTCGCGCAAACTCCTTCTTCACGTCGTTGATGTTTTCGATCCGTTGCCCCCTCACCTCCACGGGCGCGACCTCGATCAACGGCGTTTCCTCATCGGTCTCTTCGTCCGCGCTCCACGCCTCGGGCGAGAGCGTCGCCCACACAGCGATCGCGGCCACAGCAAGCAACAACCTTCGGCACCTTCGATTCCATATCACGCTCATCAACGCTTCCTTTCATCTGGTTTGGTCCAGCTTGAGTCCTGGAGCAAATGACCTTGCTTGACTCGAAGGCGGATCCCCTGCACGGCCTCAAAGTCGTCGAGCGGATCGTCGGCAAGGGCGAGGAGGCTGGCTTCGTAGCCTTCTTCGAAACGGCCGATCTTGCGATCGGGGAAAATCGCCGCCGGCGTGGCCTCGCACCACATCTTGAGCAAGGTGAGATTGTCGAACAGCCCGAAGCTGCGCAGATGGTTGATCTCGGCGAGGGAGGTATCGGCATGGTCGCTCCCGATCACCAACCGCACACCATGCCGATGCAGCAAATGAAGGTTCTCGCGTTGCACCTTCCGCGCTTCTGCGTGAAGCGTCCGATCGCCGCCAGCCCGTTCCTCGACCGGCCCGCTGCGATTCGGATGCGCGGTATGTCCGTGTTGGTGAGGCATTGCGGTAACCGGCATGCCCTCGGCAGCCACCGTCGTCGTCACCACGGTTACACCTCGTCGCGCAGCCGATCTCGCATCGTCCTCGGTGAGCCGGGCGAGCGCGACATCCTCCGCGTTGCCCACAATCCAGCCGGGCAGGTGGGCGATTTCATCCGCCTCCGCCTGTACGGCCAGGCGAAAATCGTTCGCCGTCTCCACATGCACCGTCACTCGCTTCCCGGATGCATGGGCTTTCCCGACAATCACGGGCAAGAGGTCGGGATTTAAGCCTCGCCGCTCTTCCTTCGTTGCCCTAAGTCCCCCAGTCACCACAGCCTCCGCATGCGCAAGGTAGGCTTTAATGAATTCCGGCTCCCCACTGAGCACGATCGGCCACTTCTCATCCGCTTCTTGCGGCGTCTCAACCTGGACGTAGGCGCGATTCTGGAACCAACCTCGTTCGAGAGGGCCGACCTCGGGCTCATATCGACTGACTCGGAGAATATCCTCATACAAGCCGATCGGATGGCCTCCGATCCCGGTGATGCCCGCGTGGGCAAAGGCCACATCGATCGTCGAGGGTCGGTTGAGACGTCCCCTGCTCCTCAAGGCGAAATCTCGAACGTTGTTGGGAATCTTGACGTAGAAGATGCCGTCGCGCAGGTACCGAGCGGCGACGGAGTCGAGATCCCATTCTCCTTCGACATTGTGATTGTGGGCCTCGCCGAAGGGTGGCACGATGAACGCGCCGGCGAGATCGACGGTCTCGACGACGCCGACCGGAGGTCTCTGCGTGAAGCGTCCCTCGACCGCATACCAGGTCGCGCGTTGAAATCCTCTACCGTCAAACCACCGGCCATTGACAAAGGCATAGGCGATGGGCGCAGCCTCGTTCGACGATCCTGCCACGGCCTGACTGAACAGAAGGGGCTGCCCACCCAGACCGAGCCAGATCACACCGACAACCAGCACGACGACTCGTTTCACAAAGCAACTCCGATCATCAAAACAACTCCGATCTTGGTGTGCAGGAAATGGCGGGTGTCCCCGCAGCGCCCGCTCGACTACCGTGGCCACCTCCGTCGAGGAGGCAGCCCGACGTCTCGGACTGACGACCCACTCACTCGTTCCCCTGGGACCGGCGCCACGCACACGCGCCAGAGTGGCTCTCCACGGGAAACTAGGTGTTGAATCGCAACTATTGAGAACGGGTTGAAGACCCGGCGCCTGCTTCGGAGACCGGGTGCGGCACTCCCCGAACGCCGGATACGCCAAGTTTGTTATGCGGATTGTGGCGGAGCCCTGCTGGAACGGCCGGTTGGATCGATTGAAGCGAGAGAGGTCAGGTGAGATGGAGCGACGAGGAAGATCAAGGGCTGGTATGCCACGACGGCTTCGGCGGTGCCGATCTGTCCCTCAGAGGCCGCTTGGCAGGCCCAGACGCAGAGAAGCGAATGCACGGCTTGGTGGCCGTGGTGTTCATGGGTGAAACCCGGATGTGGGTTAGCGGAACAGACCGCCACGAGCAACATCAGGGCCGTATAGGTCGCCGCCAGGTAACCGGCCGTCCAGATATGGATTCGGAAGGTGCGCTGCGCCATGGAAGTGTTGTCAGCTTGATGCCGTGTCCGCCTTCATCCCTGGTGGCCGACTGACGGATGCGTAGGCCTGCGATTTCCCCTGTCGATTGCTTCCCATCAGGTTCCCTTCTTCCATCCACCGGAAACCGTCCAGCGGCTGACGCTCAATGCCTCCGCGGCCTCGTTGACGCGCCCGAGAACCTTGTGCATAGCGTCCATCCACCTATGGCGCGGCTTCGCAAGAGGCTGCTCCATTCCCGGATTACCGTTCCCTCTTTATTCTCGGGCTAAGGCCTGTCGCATGACTGCCAAGGCCGGCGCGCTGTCCCATTCTCTCGGTCCGACGGCACGAGCGAGCAGCGCGCCGTCCGCCCCGATCAGCACCGTCGTCGGCAGCCCACGCACCATGAACGCGCGCGACACGTCCTGTTGCTCGTCGAAGAGGACGGGCAACATCACTCGAAGTTGCGCCAAGAACTGTCGAATCCCTTCCTTCTGCACATCGGTCGTCATCGTGACGACCGCAAATGACTTCGGATCGAGCCGCTCCCGCAATCGTCCCAGCGACGGCATTTCGTCCCTGCATGGGCCGCACCAGGTGGCCCAGAAGTTGAGCAGCACGACCTTCCCCGCAAAGTCTTGCAACCGCATCCTGCCACCGTCCAAGGAAGGCAGCTCGAATGACACCGCGGTCGTCCCCGGAGGGACGCGCGCCATTTTCATGGCCGTCATCGGATCATCCGCGTGCGCCGGCCATCCCGGCATCCAGAGGATGAGACCGGCCAGGCACAGCCCCCACAGGGTCCGGGCTCTGATCCTTCCGCCGCTCAGTCTGTTCGCGCGCATCACAAGCCCTCGCGTTGCATCAGTTCGACAAGCTGTAGACGATCGGCAAACTCACCACCACCTCGGGTCGGCCCAGCTCATGCTTCAGATGCAGCGGACAGGCTTGGCGGACCGTGTCGAGCGCGGCCTGATCCAAGGCATCGAACCCGGAGCTCTTCTGAACCCGCAGATCGGCCAGATTGCCATCGGCTTTGATCACGGCGCGAAGCACGACCTTCCCCTCCCATCCGTTCAGCCGTGCAGCGCTCGGATAGCGCTTCAACTCCGCAATGCGGTGGTAGAGCGATTCAGCCAACCAACGGTAATCCGCCTTCGTCCCGGGTGTCTGTCTCGCCGATTTGGCAACGACCTGATCTGTCTCCCGTCCAACCGCCTCCTTCGGCTCGCCAATAGGCGACCGAACGGCCTCCGGCGCCGCATCCGACGGTGGCGATACCGGCGCCGTCTTGACCGATCCGGCCTCAGCCGCGGGAGGCAGGGCCGCCACCTGTTGCGTCACGGTGGCCGGTACGGGCGTCTCGTGAACCTCCTGTGCCGTCACGACCGCGGTGCGCTCCTCCTTCGGCACGACCGATTCCGCCCCGCTCGTCACGGCCTGGGCGACCAGCGGTTGTCTCGACTCGACGATAGGCGCGGCGCTCTCGACCGGTGCGCCGCGCTCGACGACAGACGCACTCACAGCCTCCTCGGCGTGATTGGCCGCGACCGTACGAGCCACGTCAGTCGTTGCCGTCGAGACGACGGCCGGTGTCGATTCGATTCGATCGATCGTCGTAGGCGACTCCACCGGAACGGATTCCACGGCAGTCTTCGCGGCATTCGCCGACAGGATCGCAGCTCGCTCCTGGACGGGCTGCTGCTCGTCGGCCATCGCGGTTTCTATCACGGGTTGGACGGCCTGCGTCGTCGGTTCCTGAACGGCTTCTTCTCGCTGTTTAACCGGCTGGACCTGGCGATCGATTCGTTCTTGCCGGTCCTGCGCCACCCTTGCCTCACCCCTCGTATGGACCTGCCTGGTCACCACTGTGGGTGTTGGAGGAACGGTCTGATCAACCGTAGGAGGCGAGGGCGCCGGGTCGGCTGGCGACGCCGCCGTTTGCGAAGAATCGGACCTGTTGACGGCCTCGATCAGCGCGACCTCCCACTGAAAGGGAGAGGAATCGGCCGGCGGCTTCATTTCCTCGACAAGAAGGACGGCCAGGCCGACGGCGCACAGATGGAGCGCCGAGGACGCTACCCATCCCGATATCCGGCATCGAACATCATAGGTCATGAGCGCACCCGTTTGAGTCATGGCTTTCCGGTTATCCTGCTCAAATCAAGTTGTCCCTGTTGCACCACCAGTCGGTTCATCGGGAAGGTATGTTCCGACCAACCGAGCGCGACACGACCGCTCCGATCGATGGCCACAGTCGGGTGCTCGGCCTTGGCTGCGACGCTCAGCTTCTTGAGCGGACCGAATGATCGGCCTCGATCCATGGAGAGGCGCATCACGGTTTCTTTGCGGACCCCGGTCAGCTCTTCCCACACAGCGACGATCGCTCCGTCGGGATGCACGGCCATCCGCAACTGATCGGGCACGGACGTGGTGGAGACATGCAGGGAGACCGGCTCCGTAAACGTGTTTCCTTGGTCGTCCGACGTGGCCACGAAGAGACGCGGCTGCTCATCCGTCCCTTCCGTGTACCATCCGACATACATCCGTCCGAACCGATCGAACGCCAGCGAGGGCCCTCGGTGCGGACAGGCTGTGAAGACCCAGTTGTCCTTCCGCACAAGCCTCGGAGGATCAAAGGAACGGCCGCGATCGGCGGATGTGGCAATGACAATGTCTCGCACGTTCCCATCCAACACCTTTCGCCACGCGACCCAGAGGCGACCGTCCGGGGCCGCGGCCAGCATGGGACGGCAGCAGGGACAGGCCATGCCGTCGATCTGGTGATTGCTCTCGATCGAACGGCCATGATCGGTGGATCGGGCAAAGAGAATTCCCGCTCCGCTCCGTTCCTTGTTTCGCCCGTCCAACCAAGCCAGGTAGACATCTCCTTCGGGAACGGCCGTGATATCTTCAAAGGAATGCGAGATCGGCAGGCCATCGTCATTGACCGGAACCGGGGACTCGAAGGTGCGGCCGCCGTCGCCTGATCGGGCGAGCCGCAGGTCCGACGCGAACATCGCTCCCGGCGTCCGATTGGCCGACGACCAGGTCACGTACAGACTACCGCCGGCTCCGACCGCCACACCGGGGGATTGATGCACGGCGCCAGGCCCCTCCCCATCCCTGTTGACCTGAATCGCTTTGGAGACCGCATCGCCCTCCACCCGCGACACCTTGACGTTCGCTCCCCCCTCCTGTTTCTCAAACCACGCCACGTAGAGATGGCCCTCCTGATTGAATTGGAGCGCCGGCGGCGACAGTTGCCCGGGGGTTTCCACCAACGTTTTCGGCGAATCAAAAATCAGTGCATCCTGGGTCGGCGCCCCATCCACCGCCCCGGCTTCCGAGAACGAGCCGATGGCGCCAACCAATAATGCGAATGCGCAACGGGCGATCGAGACGGATCGCATGTGCCTTTCCCTTCTTTACGGATGGGTCCTTCCCCCGCCAACTCGGGCGGCGCGGGACAACTCACCATCCTTCATGTCTACGCCTGAAACGTAACGACGGATGTCAGGTTTGGAGAGCTAGGCGGCATGAACGGATGGCGGAGAACGGGAAGATCCTTCGACCGCAAGGAGAGAGGGGGAGACGCGGCCTTGAAAGAGAAACGCGCGCTCTGGAGCGAGCGATACAAGAGGCAGATTGAGGGCGCCGTGATCCGCCATTTGCCCCGCGGCGCACTCCCAGGAACAGAGAGCCGTCCCGTGCGTACCCGTCTGGTGCTGCGCATGGTGCATCAGATGAGGCAGGCTGGCCGGGTAGAGCATTGCGGAGAGCCCGATCAGTATGACGACGAGAACGAGCGCAACCGCAGGGCGCGCAGCAGCGATCGACCGGCCGGCGGCCATCGCAATGGATCTCGACGAGAGGTACGTAATCATCCGCCCTGATGCTAAGAATTTCGGCGGCCTTCTGTCAAGTCTGGCAGTTCGATCGTCTTTCTTGGTATGATTCATTCTTTCGTTTGCTGTATACTCCGGCCATTACGCCTGGTCTCCCGCCTGAGGCAAACAGGATGAATTTCCCGACCAGATGACAGAGCTATTATGTTGACGCGCATTCTCAACCTCATCTTCGGCAGCAAGAACGATCGCGAGATCAAGGCCTTGCGTCCGGTGGTGGAGCGGATCAATGCGCTGGAGCCGAGCCTCACCCCGCTGTCCGACCATGCCTTGACCGACAAGACCCAGGAGTTCCGGAAACGTCTGGAGAAGGGCGAACCGCTCGACGACCTGTTGCCGGAAGCCTTCGCCGTGTGCCGAGAGGGCTCTCGGCGCAAGCTCAACATGCGGCACTTCGATGTGCAGCTCCTGGGCGGCATGATCCTGCACCGAGGCCGTATCGCGGAGATGAAGACCGGCGAAGGCAAAACCCTCGTCGCCACGCTGCCCCTGTACCTCAATGCGCTCACCGGACGCGGAGCCCACCTGGTCACCGTGAACGACTATCTGGCCAAACGCGATGCGCAATGGATGGGGACGCTCTACCATTTTCTCGGATTATCGGTCGGCGTGATCCAGCACGACGCCTCGTTTCTGTACGATCCGACCTACGACGCGGCCGACAAGCGCTTGCAGTACCTGCGCCCCTGCTCCCGCAGCGAGGCCTACCGGGCGGACATTACCTATGGAACGAACAACGAATTCGGCTTCGACTACCTACGCGACAACCTGATCGTCAATGACATCCGGCAATGCGTGCAGCGGGAATTGAACTTCTCGATCGTGGACGAAGTGGACAGCATCCTGATCGACGAAGCGCGCACTCCCCTGATCATCTCCGGTCCGACCGAGGATTCGACGGATCTGTACTACCGGGTCAATGCCATCATCCCGCAACTCAAGGCGGAACAAGATTACACCATCGAGGAAAAGACCAAGACGGCCTCGCTGACCGAGGACGGGAACGCCCGCGTTGAGAAGCTGCTCGGAGTCGAGAACCTGTACGACCTCTCGAACATGAGCCTGGTCCACCACGTGATCAAGGCCCTGCAGGCCCATTCGCTCTACAAACGCGACGTGGAATACGTGGTGAAGGACGGCGAGGTGATCATCGTCGATGAATTCACCGGCCGTTTGATGCCGGGCCGGCGCTGGAGCGACGGCCTGCACCAGGCGGTGGAGGCCAAGGAAGGGGTCAAGATCGCGAACGAAAATCAGACCCTCGCCTCGGTGACATTCCAGAACTACTTCCGGATGTATAAGAAATTGGCCGGCATGACCGGCACGGCCGACACCGAGGCATCGGAATTCGCCAAAATCTATAACCTCGACGTCAACGTCATTCCGACCAACCGCGCGAACATTCGCAAAGACTACGCCGATGTGGTCTATCGCACGGAGCGCGAGAAGTTCAACGCCATCGTCGAGGAGATCAAGGAATGCCACCAGCAGGGGCAGCCCGTACTGGTCGGCACCATTTCGATCGAGAAGTCCGAGCGACTTTCCGGGATGCTCAGCCGGCAGGGAGTCAAGCACCACGTTCTGAACGCGAAATACCACGAGAAGGAAGCGGAGATCATCGCACAGGCCGGACGGAAATCAGCCGTGACGATCGCAACCAACATGGCGGGGCGCGGCACGGACATCCTCTTGGGCGGCAATCCCGATTTTCTCTTCAAACGCCTCCTATACCAGGAGGAAGGGATTCCGGAAGAGCGGCGGCTGGCGGTCTTCGAAGAGATCAAGGCCGACTGCGAAAAGAACAAGCAGGAGGTCGTGGCGGCGGGCGGCCTGCACATTCTGGGCACGGAGCGGCATGAGAGCCGGCGCATCGACAACCAGCTCCGAGGCCGGGCCGGCCGGCAGGGAGACCCTGGGTCCTCGCGATTCTACCTCTCGCTGGAAGACGATCTCATGCGCATCTTCGCTTCGGAACGTGTGTCCAACCTCATGCTCAAGCTCGGCATGGAAGAAGGAATCCCGATCGAGCACGGCATGGTGACGCGAGCGATCGAAAACGCGCAGAAGAAGGTGGAGGCGCACAACTTCGAAATCCGCAAGCAACTGCTCGAATACGACGACGTGATGAACAAACAGCGGGAAGTCGTCTACCAGCACCGGCGGGCTATCCTGACCGGCGAGAACCTGACGGACGAAATCATGGGAATGATGGACAGCGTCGTCACCTCCTTCGTCCATGCCTGTTGTCCCGAGGAGCAGTATCAGGAAGAGTGGGACTATGCCGCCCTGGCCGAATCGATGCACGGCCAATTCGGGGTCGATTTGGCGCACGGCCACCCCGGTGGAATAGACGGGCTGAAAGATCTCGGTCGTGATGCGCTGAGCGAAGAACTCCAACAGGCCGTCCGGCAGGCCTACCGGCACAAGGAAGAAGAAATCAGCTCGGACATCATGCGTCAGTTGGAGAAGATCGTTCTGCTCCAGGTCATCGATCACCACTGGAAGGATCATCTCCTCGGCATGGACCAATTGCGCGACGGCATCGGCCTACGCGGCTATGGCCAGAAGGACCCCCTCATCGAATACAAGCGCGAAGGCTTCGATATGTTCTCGAGTATGATGGACCGCATCAAGTCGGACACGCTCGAACGGCTGTTTAAGATCCAGGCGGTCCGACAGGAAACGCCTCCCGCACCGCCTCCTCAGATGCCACCCCGCCTTTCCTTGAACCGCGGAGAGGAACCGGCGACATCCAAGACCGTCAAGCACCAGTACGATAAGGTCGGCCGCAACGATCCCTGCCCCTGCGGAAGCGGAAAGAAATTCAAGAAGTGCCACGGAGCGTAGGAGTGCACTGAGGAAGGGGTTGGGGAAAGGTGTCTTCCACCTTTCGACTGGCCGAGAGCCACATGTCATGCGACTTCCCCCGCACGCTTGGCGTCTCCGAACCTTCGTCACGGATCTTCGTGAAGAATGCTGGCTATGAGGTCTCTCGCGCGGCAGCCGCAATGAGAGCCCGCTCCCACCTCGATCCCTGAGAAAAACGTTCCGCATGCATGATGAGAGCCGGCACTGGGCAGGGGCGGCGCCACCTTCCCGACGCCATCTCAGTTGCCGAAGTAGCGCCACATGTAGTCATTGGCGCTGAAATCCGTCACCGGCACATCGCTGGCAGGAGAGGGCGAGCGGTTCCCGCCTGGCCAGGAATGCCCGCCTCCGAATACGACTTCGGTCGTAGGGTCGTACACATCCGGCGGATCGACGGTGCACAGGGTTACGGGGGCACTCGGCTTCGCCGCATCCGCCGGACTGGCATATCGCACACAGATCGTGGTCGGTGAGGGGAATTCCGTCACGGCCTGTGCCGTAACATTGTTGCGGACAATCCAATCGGAGACCGTCGAGGCGACGGGATAGAAATTTGTACTGGAGATCCCGCTTCCCACGCCTCCGGTCAACGGGTAATTGCGATCGTTCGTGGCGTGCACGTGGAGAATGGGGATGGGACGTGCGGGATTGCAGGCATAGAACTGGTTAAGATCCTTGTCAAACTGTCCCGACGCCCCTGCGATCGCCGCAATGCCCGCCAGTCGATCGGCCAGCGCGCAGGCAAGACGATGCGCCATCATGCCGCCGTTTGAAAACCCTGTAGCATAGATACGGGCGGGATCGATCACGTCACGCACCGCAAGATCGTCCAACACGGCACGCACGTAGGTCACATCGTCAACCTGGTTGGTTTGGGCATATCCACAGCAGCTTCCGGCGTTAAACGTCTGGATGACTCCGCTGCCTTCGAGGTAGACCACCAGTACCTTCCGCGTTTGGGCGAGCGCGCTGAGCAGAGACGTGGATGCTTGGATGCGAGCCGTTCCACCACCGCCATGCATGGTCACCAGCACCGGTAGCGGCTTGCCGGCAGCCACCCCGGAGGGAGACAGCATGGCGTACCGCCGGCTTCCTTGACCGGGTACGGTCACCTCTCTGTTGAGATAGGTGCCGCCGACTCCAATCGGAACTTGCTTCGAGAGGGATCGGTACGATGCCGTGATCATGGTCGTCCCCTGGCTCACCCCGGACACCACACCATCTGGTCCGACGGTCGCAATCGCAGGCTGCGAGGAATTCCACGCGACCTGATCATTGTCGACATAGGTCGGATAGGGGTCCGTGCTCAGGCTCTTATAGGCCACATCGAGGTCCAGGACTTGCCCCATGCCGATGGTCGTCCCGCTGATCGGTTCGAGTCGGAGCACCGGAGCGGGCGGATCAACGGTGATGGGAAGGGATGTACTCGCCGCGCCACCCGCATTCTCCGCCCGAATGACATAGCTCGCCGTGGGTGTCGGCACGGTCGGCGTGCCGGTGATCCAGCCGTAAGTCGGATTCAACGTCAGCCCGGGCGGGAGCGCCGGCGACACGCTGTATGCGGTGGGGAGGCCCGTGACCGTCGGCGTCAGCGTATCGATCGCCGCCCCCACAAAATAGGTCGGAGGCGTTGGATACGACAATCCGGTCGGGGCTTGTATCACCGGCGACGGCGTCCCGTTGCTGTCTCCACCGTCGCAACCGTTCAACACGAAAACGGCGATCAAGGCCACAGCCGCTGCGCGTGGCAGTCCACGGCGAGGTGGGAACATCGTGTCATACTCAGCTCAGGGTTTCATCTTTCGGACATCGGACGACTCGGTCCGATGCCCGCGAAAGCGACGCTCGACTCACTCTGACGCCCAGACTCATCATTGAGGAACGTTTTGGACTCTACTACATGAGATCCTCCACACGGAAGCCATGACAGGCTGCTTCAATTGCTGGCCGCTCTCTCTCAGGAATCAAAGACTGGCTGCTACATCTCTCGGAAGGTCCTTCTACGGCTTTCATTCTCCTTCCCTCGCGATTGACTTTGCGCGCGCCGAACCGCTACCCTAAGCCCCTCTTTTTCCGGACAAAAGTCTCGGGTCTCTTGGTGTCTCTTGAAGCCGGTATTGACTGATACTCACTCGACAACACGAGAATCTCCAAGCGAGGGAGTGCCGGGGTTGGTCTGCCTGATCCGTGATGAAATCGAGCGGACCGGTCCGATGACCTTTGCTCACTTCATGGACTTGGCGCTTTACCATCCAACGTACGGATACTACACCCGGTTATCTTCCGACCCGGATCATGAAGACATCGGCGAGCGTATCGGATGGAACGGAGACTACTACACCAGTTCAGACGTGCATGGAGCCATCGGATGGGCGCTCGCCAAGCAACTGGCTCAAATGGATGAAGTCCTGGGCCATCCGTCGCCGTTCACCGTCGTCGAAATGGGGGCCGGGAAGGGCCTCTTGGCTAGGGACATCCTGACCTGTTGGTCCGAGCGATACAAAGATCTGTTTGCCCGGGGGAGCTACGTGTTGGTGGACCGGAGTCCGGTGCATCGGCGCGTCCAACAGGAGAACCTGGCCGAGTGGGTCTCGGTTCCGGGAAAGGTGGTGTGGGCGGAGGACTTGACCTCGTTGGGCGAGGAGAGCGTCACCGGGGTGCTGCTGTCCAATGAATTGGTGGATGCCTTTCCAGTCCATCGAGTCCGGATGAGGCAAGGCCGGCTGGAGGAACTCTACGTGAGCCTCTCGCAAGACCGATTTCAAGAAACTCCGGGGCCGCTGTCCACACCGGCCCTTTCCGATTATTTTTCCCGCGCAGGCATCACACTGCCGGAAGACGCCTGCGCCGAGGTGAATCTCGTCGCCGTGAGTTGGATGCGGGAGATCGCCCGTGTCCTTGGCCGAGGTTACGTAATCACGATCGATTACGGCCATGCCGCCCACGACCTCTATGGACCGGATCGTCGGCAAGGCACGTTGCTGGGCTACTACCGTCACATGATCGCGGAGAATCCCTTGATCCGGGTCGGTGAACAGGACCTGACCAGTCACGTGGATTTCACGACCCTGGCCCAGGTAGGCCGGGAAGCCGGGCTGGACCTGACGGGGTTCACCAACCAGATGAGCTTCCTCATCAGTTTGGGCGTGGAATCGTTTCTCGAATCGCTGGAGCCTGGCTCGCCTGAATTTCAGGCGATCGTCCAATTGTTGCGGCCAGAAGGCATGGGACGGACCTTCAAGCTCCTGATCCAGCAAAAGGGCGTGGAGGCGACGAGTGGACAGAGGTTGGAAGGGTTGAACCACCAGCCCTTCTTCGGCTCCATCCTTCAACCGTCCATCGGGTTCGGGGGTGCAATAGCGCGATGACCACCGAGGCAACGCCCCTCAATTATGTTCCGATCCTGCTGTTCATCGGCATTGCGCTGGCGTTCGGGCTGGTGTCGCTCGTGGCCGGTAAGATCGTTCGTCCACATCGGCCCTACAAGGCCAAACTGGTCCCCTACGAGAGCGGAAGCCCGCTGTTTCAGGATGCGCGGGTGCAGTTCCCGATGCGGTATTACGTCATCGCGATGCTCTTCGTGATTTTCGATATCGAAGTCGTGTTTCTGTTTCCCTGGGCCGTGGTCTTTCAGAAGATCGGACTGGTCGGGCTGCTTGAAATGATGCTGTTCATCGCCATCCTGGTGGTGGGTTTATGGTATGCGTGGAAGAAGGGCGCGCTGGAATGGGATTAGGGCGCTCGACATGCCCTCTGTGCTCGCACGCCGCGCACACAGGGTCCACCTGAATGGTCGAACGATCGGCGGTACCCGGCGGATGCGCGCAGTGAAGGGGGCGTCGAGCACCCTTTTTAGGAAAGTGTCAGAAAGAAGATGAGCGTCTTAGAGCGGCAATTCGAGCCGAACATCATCACCACGAACCTGGATGCGTTGGTCGGGTGGGCCCGCAAGTCCGCGCTCTGGCCGATGACGTTCGGATTGGCCTGCTGCGCGATTGAAATGATCGCGACCGTCTCGTCGCGTTACGACATCGACCGGTTCGGCGCCGGCGTCTTCCGCGCTTCTCCGCGTCAATCCGACCTCATGATCGTCGCAGGCACGGTGACGCGCAAGATGGCTCCGGTCATCCGCCGGATTTACGACCAGATGCCCGAGCCGCGCTACGTGATCTCCATGGGATCCTGCGCCACCTCCGGCAACCATTACAACAGTTACAGTGTGGTGCAGGGGGTCGATCAAATCGTGCCGGTGGATGTCTACATCCCGGGCTGTCCGCCTCGGCCGGAGGCCCTTTTGGACGGGCTGATGAAATTGCAGGAGAAGATCCAGCGCGAGAAGGTGTTCGTGAAATAGGTCGTCATTCGTCAATGGTCATTCGTCAATCGAGGGGATCGTGGATTCCCAAGACGCTTGACCCATGACGGTTGACGCATGGACGACGATGCATCCGGTGCTCGAACGACTTAAGGCCAAGTTTCCCGACTCGGTGCTGGAGATTCACGAGGATCTGTCTCGTGGAGATCTTTCGGCGCACGTGCGGGCCGATCGGCTTCTGGATATCGGCCACTTTCTCCACGACGAGCCGGCGTTGTCGTTCGATCATATCACCGACATCTGCTCCGCGGATTATCCGGACGCGCCCGAACGATTCGAGGTGATCTACCATTTCCTTTCACTGCCGCACCGGCACCGGATCCGCATCAAGGCCCGGCTGACGGAAGACCGTCCCTCGCTGCCCTCGGTGACAGGAATCTGGCGCGGAGCCGAGTTCATGGAGCGGGAGGTCTACGACCTCATGGGCATCGTCTTCGAACAACATCCGGATTTGCGTCGGATCCTCATGCCGGAGGATTACGACGAGGGCTATCCGCTCCGCAAGGACTTTCCGGCAGAGGGCCGTGGGTGGCGCGGGTCATTCCCGTTCATTCCGCGCCTGGACGAGCCGCCGGTCGAGCTGGCCGGAGAGATCACTGCTGCGGACAAGCAGGTCTTTCTTGCAAATGGGGGCCCGCCGGCCTCCTCGCACCGGACCGAAGAGCTGCTGCTGAACATGGGGCCTCAGCACCCCAGCACCCACGGAGTCTTGCGCGTCGTGCTCGAACTGGACGGAGAGCGGATCGTGAAGGCCACGCCGGACCTGGGCTACCTGCATCGTGGCGTCGAAAAGTTGGCCGAGGGTCTCCATTATATGCAGGTCATCCCGCATACCGACCGACTGGACTACGTCTGTTCGATGACCAACAACTACGCCTATGTTCGAGCGGTGGAAAAGCTGGTCGGGATCACCGTGCCGGAGCGGGCCGAGTACGTCCGCACGATCGTGGCCGAGATGCAGCGGATCATCGGTCATCTCTTCTGGCTCGGCACACAGGCGTTGGACATCGGTGCCATGACCGTATTTTTCTGGACCTTCCGGGAGCGTGAGGTGCTGCTCGACATGTTCGAAAAGCTCTGCGGGGCACGGCTGACGTTGAACTATTACCGGATCGGCGGAGTGGACGCCGATCTCACCCCGGACCTCATCGCGCGCCTCAAGGCCTTTCTCGAGACGTTTCCCGAGCATATCCGCGAATACGACAGCTTGATCATGAACAATCGGATCTGGCTCGGCCGCACGAAGGGAGTCGCCGTCATTTCGGCAGAGGACGCGATCAGTTTCGGCCTCACCGGACCGACGTTGCGCGGATCAGGCGTAGATTACGACGTCCGCAAGTACGAACCGTACGGCGCTTACGACAAGGTGGATTGGGAGGTGCCGGTCGGCAAGAACGGCGATACTTACGACCGCTATTGGATCCGGATGGAGGAAATGCATCAGAGTTGCCGGATCATCCGCCAATGTCTGGACCAGATGCCTCAAGGGCCGACCATGGCCGACTGCCCGACCGTGATTCCCCCGCCCAAGGAAAAGGTCATGCGGGACATGGAAAGTCTGATCCACCATTTCATTATCTTTACCCAGGGGTTCAAGCCGCCCAAGGGCGAAACCTACTGCGCCACCGAAGCGCCCAAGGGCGAACTGGGATTCTTTCTGATCAGCGACGGGAGCCCACGCCCGTACCGGATGAAAATTCGCGCCCCTTCTTTCATCCACATGGGGGCGTTCGACCATATGGCGCGCGGCTATCTGATCTCGGACATCATCACGATTTTCGGCACGTACGATATCGTCATGGGGGAATGTGATCGGTGAGGCACGGGCCAGGATGCTCCTTGTGCTCGCACAACGCGCGCCCTCGGAAGGGCCTCGTTGGATGCGCGCAGTGAGGAGCACCCTGACCTGTGCCTCGATTGGTGAAGCCGTGAAGAGAGAACCATGTTAAGAGAAAAGTACGGCAATGAGATTGACGATATTCTTGCCCGGTATCCGGAGCGGCGGTCGGCACTGATTCCGTTGCTCTACCTGGCGCAGCAAGAGGAAGGGTACATCAGCGAACAGGCCATGATTGAGATTGCAGGGCTGTTACGCCTGACGCCTCCTCAGGTCTACGAGGTGGTGACCTTCTACACGATGTTGAACTTAAAGCCGGTCGGCAAGTTTCACATTCAGGTGTGCAAGTCCCTCATGTGCGCCCTGGTGGGCTCGGACACCGTCCTGGGCTGGCTCAAGGCAAAACTGGGAATCGGCCCCGGTGAGACAACGCCGGACAAACTCTTCACCGTGAGCGCGGTGGAATGCCTGGCCGCTTGCGGCACCGGTCCCATGATGCAGATCAACGACGACTATTATGAGCGCCTCACAGAGCAGAAGGTTGATCAGGTTCTGGCCGATCTCAAACGGGCCGGCTCATCGCCCTTGAAGAGCGGGCCGTTCATGTGGCCTGAACCGGCGAAGCAGGAGACGTAACCCGTCAATCGTCACCTGTCATTCGGAAGATCATGGCGGGAAGTCGTCCGCGCCTCCGATTGACGAATGGCCGTTGACGTTTGACGAACCGACGAGCATGCATACGCACGAACCGATCCTACTCAAGAACATGATGCAGCCGGGCTATAGCGGCTCCCTGGCGGACTACGAGCGGACCGGAGGCTATCAAGCCCTGCGCCAGGTCCTGGGCAAGATCGCCCCAGCCGAGGTCGCGGCGATCGTGACGAAGTCCGGCCTGAGGGGACGGGGCGGTGCCGGGTTTCCCACGGGCATCAAATGGGGGTTCCTACCCAAGGATTACCAAGGACCGCGCTACCTCTGCTGCAATGCCGACGAAAGCGAACCGGGCACCTTCAAGGATCGGCAGTTAATGGAGCGGGATCCCCATCAAGTCTTGGAAGGGATCGCCATCGCCAGTTACGCGATCGGATCGGAAACCTCCTACATCTATATCCGCGGGGAATTCGCCTTGGGTGCCTCGATCCTGGAGCGCGCGATCGCAGCAGCCAGGGCGGCCGGTTATCTGGGAAAGAATATTTGGGGGAGCGGCATCACCATCGAGATCTACGTCCATCGCGGCGCCGGCGCCTATATCTGCGGGGAGGAGACGGCTCTGCTCGAATCCCTGGAAGGCAAGCGCGGCTTGCCCCGCGTCAAACCTCCCTTTCCTGCCACACACGGCCTCTATGGCAAGCCGACGGTGGTCAATAACGTGGAGACGCTGGCGAACCTTCCGCATATCATCACCCGAGGGCCCGAATGGTTCGCCTCCATCGGTTCTCCGCCCAAAAGCACCGGTACCAGGATTTTCTGTGTGAGCGGGCACGTCCAGCGGCCAGGCAACTATGAAGTGCCGATGGGCATCACGTTTCGCGAGTTGATCTATGGGCAGGCCGGCGGGATGCGATCGGACAAGCCGCTCAAGGCCTTCATCCCCGGCGGGGCCTCGGCGCCCTTTTTGACCCCTGATCACCTGGACGTGAAGATGGATTTTGAATCGGTCGCCCAGGCCGGATCGATGCTGGGGTCCGGCGGCGTCACGGTCATGGAAGAGGGAACGAGCATGGTGTGGGCGGCCTTGCGATTGATGGAATTTTTCTATCACGAGTCCTGCGGCAAGTGTACGCCCTGTCGCGAAGGCAGCTCCTGGCTCACCCAGACCCTGCGCCGTATCCTGGACAAGCGGGGGCGCCTGGAGGACCTTGAAACCCTGGCGGATCTGTGCAAGAACATCGCCGGGCGAACAGTCTGCGCGTTCGGCGACGCGGAGGTGTCTCCCATCCTGAGCACGTTGAAGTACTGGCGGCAGGAGTATGAGGACCTGATCCGGGAGGCGAAATCGCTGGGGCTTTCCGGCATCCCCGAATTGGTCATGCCGGCGGCGAGACATTAAGAGATCGTCGATGGTCATGCGTCATTCGAGCCGACGATGCATTCATGCAGCCGTTGCCCGTTGCGAACGCTCTCTACCCATTGACCGATGACTATTGACCCATGACCAATACGGCAACCGAGCTGGTTCATCTGACGATCGACGGCATCCCCGTCACGGTACCCAAGGGCACCTTGGTGATCGAAGCCGCGCGTCGTGTCGGGGTGATGATTCCGCATTTTTGCTATCACCC
Source organism: Nitrospiraceae bacterium (assembly GCA_040981105.1). GTDB lineage: Bacteria > Nitrospirota > Nitrospiria > Nitrospirales > Nitrospiraceae > Nitrospira_G. Next base: position 26,974 of record JANRMO010000030.1, on the reverse strand, counting down.
CAAGCTGAAGCCGGACGCCAATTGCCGGATGTGCCTGGTCGAGATCGAAAAAATGCCGAAACTCCAGACCTCGTGTAGCACGCCGGTGACCGAAGGCATGACGGTCCGGACCGCCACGACCGTCGTCAACAATGCCCACAAATCCGTATTGGAATTCATCCTCGCGAACCATCCGCTCGACTGTCCCGTCTGCGACCAGGGCGGCCGGTGCGACCTCCAGGACTTTTCGCACGAATACACCCCCACGACCAGCCGGTTCATCGAGGTTAAGCGTCTCTTCCAGAAAGACTATTTCAGCCCGCTCATTGAAACCCAGATGAACCGCTGCGTTCAGTGCCTCCGGTGTGTTCGGTACTGCGATGAGGTGATGGACGTGAAGGCCCTGGCCCCCAGCGGGCGCGGCACGATGACGGAAATCAAGCACTTCACCTCTCATCAACTCGATTGCGAATTTTGCGGTGGCTGCGTCCAGATCTGTCCGGTCGGGGCGATCACGAGCCGGCTCTCCATGTATGAATACCGCCCTTGGATGCTGAAGCGAGCCGACACGATCTGCACTTTCTGCGGCGATGGCTGTCAGATCACGATCCAAGCCAAGAATAACGATCCGATCGAAGTAAATTCCGCCTACGGCGCCGGCCGCAACAACGGCGATCTCTGCGCACGCGGGTTCTTCGGCTACCATGTCACGACCCACCCGGACCGACTCACCACCCCATTGATCCGGCAGGAGGGACGGCTGGTCCCGGCCACCTGGGAGGAGGCGTTGGGATATGTCGCGGAAACGTCGATCCGGCTCAAGCTCTCGCACGGGGCGGATGCTTTCGCCGGCCTGATCGGCACGCGCTGCACCAACGAAGATCTCTATCTTTTCCAAAAATTCATGCGTCTGGCCATCGGTACCAACAAGCTCGACAGCAGCGTCCGGTACGGCTACATCAACGCGATTCGTGCGCTGAGATTGGTGCTCGGCGTCACTCGGTGGACGGTTGCGATGGAAGACGTGGTCGCCGCGGACATACTGCTGCTTGTCGGCACGAACATCACCGAGACCAACCCGGTCACCGGGTTGCGCGTGAAGGAGGCGGTGAAGAAGCGCCGGGCCACGTTGCTGACCGTGGAAACCGTCCACCCGGCCGTCGAGAAAACCAGCAACATTACCAACTTGGCCCACCTTCATATCACCGCGCGTCCGGATCAGTTCCAAGCCGTGATTCTCGGACTGATCAAGGCGGTCATCGAACAGGGAGCCGTCGATGCAAATCTGGCCCAGAAGGCTCCCGATTATGTACAGGCCATCGCCGAAATGACGGCGAACCTGACGTGGCCGGCACTCGAAACGGCCTCGGGCACCGGAGTCAAGGCGATGCGAGACATGGCGGCGGCACTCGCCAAGGGCAAACGAACCGTGATCCTTGTCGGACAAGCCCTCCTCCGTTCTCCTTCCGGCCATACGGCGTCGCTCACCTTGCTGGATCTGCTGATTCTCCTCGGACGGCATGACCAGCCCGGGTGCGGCCTCGCGCCGCTAGCAGAAGAGAACAATGAACAGGGAGCGATCGACGTGGGCGCCGTGGCCGGCTACTTGCCCGGCAGTCTCCCCGTTCAAGATCGCAACGCCCGCGATTCGGTGATCAACCATTGGAAGGATGACCTGACCCAGGGACAGGCGTTCACGATGATGGAGTTGCTCGATCAGGCCCGCCAAGGAGCGGTCAAAGTGATGTTTATCGTGGGAGAGAATCCTGTCGGCACGCTCCCCCCAAGCGTCAAGACCCGCGAAGCCCTGGAACGGCTCGATCTGCTGGTTTGTCAGGAACTGTTCCTGACCGAGACGGCCAAGCTGGCCCACGTGGTGCTTCCCGCCTGCTCCTATGCCGAGAAGGACGGATCGTTCACCAATACGGAAGGCTATGTGCAGAAGATCCGCCGAGCCATCAATCCAGTCGGCGACAGTCGGCCCGACTGGGAAATCCTGTGCGGCATCGCGACGCTGATGGGCTATCCGCTCGAATATGACGACGCGCAGGAGATCTCCAAAGAACTCCGGACGGTGATCCCAGGATACGGACTGCTGGGCCCGACTCCGATCCCGCCGAAGCCGGTCCCCGGTGTCGTCGAGCAATACCTGAAGGAGGGATTCCGGTCCAATCTGTCGGGCCGCTATACACCGGTCGTATCGCCCGCACCGCCCAGATCGCACCTCCGGCTGCTGCTGGGACAAAGCCTGTTTCATTCCGGGAAACTTTCGACTCGTTCCAAAGGTCTGCTGCAAGTTCAGCCGACCGGCGCCCTATCGCTCAATCCGGCCGATGCGGTCGATCGATCGCTCGCCGAAGGTGACCGGGTGCTCGTGCGAAACGAGCGGGGCGAGGCGAGAACCACCGTGCATCTGTCGGGGCGTATCCCACAAGGAACGGCTTGGTTCCCGGATCATTTTGCTCAAGAAATGATCGGACTGGTGGACTGTGCCCTCGATCCCGTGACAAAGGTGCCGTCGTTCCATTGCGCGACCGTGGAGGTCGTAAAGGAGTAGCGTCGTGACCGAACTTGGTGTGAAAGTCGCGTTTGCGCTTGGGCAAATCGCGGTCGTGCTGGGGGTCGTCTTGCTGACCGTGATGTTTCTGACCCTGGCTGAGCGGAAAGTGCTTGGTTGGATGCAGGATCGCATGGGACCCATGGAAGTCGGTCCCTACGGTGTCCTACAGCCGATCGCCGACGGCATCAAACTTTTCTTCAAGGAAGACATCGTACCGGCCGGCGCCAACAAGCTGATGTTCAGCATGGCGCCGATTCTTGCCTTGGTGCCCGCGCTGATCGGATTCGCGGTGATCCCCTTCGGACCGTCTCAAACGGTGGAAATGTTCGGCCATCAGTTCAAGCCGTTCGTCATCAGCGACATCAACATCGGCATTCTCTACATTCTGGCCTTCGCCTCGATCGGCGCCTACGGGATCATCCTGGGAGGCTGGGCTTCCAACAGCAAATACTCGCTGTTGGGAGGCTTGCGATCGGCCGCGCAGATCATCAGTTACGAGCTGAACGTCGGATTGGCGATCGTCGGCGTCGTCTTGCTGGCCGGCTCGCTCAGTCTGGTCAAGATCACGGAGGCGCAGAGCGGTTGGTTCTGGAACTGGTTTGTGTTGGCGGCGCCCTTTCCGCAGATCTTCGCCTTTGTCGTCTACGTCATCTCCTCGGTCGCCGAGACCAACCGGGTCCCCTTCGACCTCCCTGAGGCCGAGAGCGAATTGGTGGCCGGCTTCTTCACCGAATACAGCGGGATGCGGTTCGCGTTCTACTTCCTCGCCGAATATGCCAACATGATCCTGGTGTCCTGCATAGCGGCGATTCTTTTTCTTGGCGGTTGGAACGCGCCCTATCCCGGCACGATCCTCCCCGCCAACATCGGCTGGATCGAAAATATCGCCTGGTTCACGGTGAAGGTCTATTTCTTCCTGTTCCTGTTTTTTTGGCTCCGCGCGACGCTGCCGAGACTCCGGTACGACCAGCTCATGCGCTTCGGCTGGAAGGTCATGTTGCCGATCGCGCTGGGCAACATCGTGGTGACCTCTCTGGCCGCCTATTTCTTTCCGGGTGTGAAGTCGTAAGGAAACCCATGCAGCCGACCAGCTCCACAGCGCCTTCTTCGCTCGACCGGCTGAAGAGCTGGGTCAAGACCATCACCTTCTACGAGCTGTTGGTCGGCATGAAGGCGACGATGTCGCACCTCCTGCACTATCGCCCGATCACGCTCCAGTATCCGCACGAAAAGCGGACGCTACCGGACAGCTACCGAGGGATGTTGGCGCTGCTGCGGTACGACGACGGCACGGAAAAATGCGTGGGCTGCGACCTGTGCGAGGCCGCCTGCCCATCGCGGGTGATCCGCGTGGTCAGCGCGGAAGTGCCCGGGGAGCCCACCAAACGGTATTCGAAAGAATATTACATGGACATGACGCGCTGTCTTTTTTGCGGCCTCTGCGTAGACGCTTGTCCGGTGGACGCCCTGGGGATGACCCGGGAGTTCGAATGGGCCGTCTACGACAAGCGCGATTTGCAGTTGAACAAGCCGCAGCTTCTCGCGATCGGCGACCGTTCGTTCCCGGTCCGCGAGAAACGGTTGGAGCTGCAACACCGGAACGTGGCGTTCTTCAACGTGTCGTTCAAGGGTCTTCCGCAGAAGCCGAGTTGATCCGTCCGTACCTCCTCGCCTCGCGGACTTCCGACAGACGGCGACCGAGGGCAGACCGGAGAGCATCGAACAGGACGCGCCCCGGTCGCCGGGGTCATCCTGCGTACACCGGGTCGAGGGCCGCCACAAGCGGCATGATCGTGGGAAGGACCGTGCCGAGATGAGCCAGTTCCTGTTCTTCTATCTCGCGGGCGTCATCGTCGTGACGTCCGTGCTGGTCGTGCTGCTGAAGAACCCGGTCTACAGCGCGCTGTCGCTGTTGATCCTGTTCTTCCATGTCGCCGGTCTCTATGTCACGCTCCACGCCGAGTTTCTCGCGGCCGTGCAGGTGATCGTCTACGCAGGGGCCATTCTCGTCCTGTATCTCTTCGTCGTCATGCTCTTGAACGTGAAACGGGAGGAGCGCTATCACTCGCAGGGACCCCTGGCGGCGTTTCTTGGCTTGATGCTGGCCACCGAAGCGTTGTTGATCATCGCCGCACCGCGCTTCGCCGGCGTCGATGCATCCGCCCTGACGTCCCACACGGAAGGCAACACCGAAGCGGTGGGGGAACTGCTGTTCACCCAGTACCTCTATCCGTTCGAAATTGCCTCGTTGTTGCTGCTGGTCGCGATGGTCGGCGCCATCATCCTGGCGAAACGGGATCTGATCGTTGCGCCGCCGGACCGGTCTCAGCAGGAGTCGCTGCCGAGATGATTCCGCTCTCCTACTATGTCGCGCTGAGCGCGATCGTCTTCGTGACCGGGCTGGTCGGCGTCCTGATCCGCCGGAATATCATCATCATTTTGCTCTCGGTCGAGCTGATGCTGAACGCCACAAACATCAATTTCGTGGCCTTCTCCCATTACCTCCACAACATGGCCGGGCAGGTATTCGTGTTCTTCGCGCTGACCGTCGCGGCCGCGGAAGTGGCGGTAGGACTCGCCATCATCATCGCGCTCTACCGCGCAAAATCCACGATCAACGTGGATGAATTCAACCTCTTGAAAGGCTGACCTCGTGTATCTGGTCCTGATCCCGCTGCTGCCGTTTCTGGCCTTCCTCGTGGTCGGGATCTTCGGCCATTGGCTCAAGGACCGGGCGCACCTGGTGGCGGTGCCGGCGGTCCTGACGTCCTGCCTGCTCTCGTTTCTCGTCCTCGGCGAGGTGGCGGGAGGCCGGAACATCGAGATCCCGCTGTACAACTGGATGACCTCCGGCAGTCTCACTGTGGAATTGGGTCTGTACTTCGACCGATTGACGGTCGCCATGTTGCTGCTGGTCACGATCGTCAGTTCGCTCGTGCATATCTATACGATCGGCTACATGAAGGGCGAAAAGGGCTATGCGCGCTTCTTCGCGTACATTGCGCTCTTCACGTTCTCGATGCTGATGCTCGTCCTCTCGAACAATTTTCTGCAACTCTTCATCTTCTGGGAAGCCGTCGGCCTCTGCTCCTATCTGCTCATCGGCCATTGGTACGAACGGCCTTCCGCCTGCTCGGCGGCTACCAAGGCCTTTATCGTCAATCGGATCGGAGACTTCGGGTTCATCCTCGGCGTTCTGCTCGTCTGGTACACCTTCGGGACGATGGCCTATCAACCGGTCCTGATGGAAGCCGAAAGCAAGGCATCGGAAATAGTCAATCTGCTCGGACCCTTCGGCGGCACATGGGACATCTCGGTGATGACGCTGATCTGCCTGCTTCTCTTCGTCGGCGCGATCGGCAAGTCCGCCCAGGTGCCGCTGCACGTCTGGCTGCCCGACGCCATGGAAGGTCCGACGCCGATCTCCGCCCTGATCCATGCCGCCACGATGGTGACGGCCGGGGTATTCATGGTGGCCAGGCTCGCCCCCTTGTACGTGCTGTCGCCCGCCGCAATGGAGGCGGTCGCGATTGTCGGGGCCGCCACGATGGTAATGGGCGCCACGATCGCGCTGACGCAGACCGACATCAAACGGGTGGTGGCCTATTCGACGATGAGTCAACTGGGTTACATGATCATGGCCTGCGGTCTCGGCGCCTTCGGCGCGGGCATCTATCACCTACTGACCCACGGCGCGTTCAAGGCGCTGCTGTTCCTCGGGTGCGGGTCCGTCATCATCGCCCTGCACCACGAACAGGACATGCGACGCATGGGCGGCCTGCGCGACAAGCTGCCGGTCACCTACTGGACCTTTGTGATCGGTTCGCTGGCGCTTGCAGGTTTTCCGCTGACCGCAGGATTTTTCAGCAAGGATGAGCTGTTGGTCGGGGCTTGGGCCTCGGGGCCGCTCGGACAACTCCTGACCATCCTCGGCCTTCTGACCGCGATGATGACGGCCTTTTACACCTTCCGTCTGGTCTTCGTGACATTCTGGGGATCGAGTCATGTGGATCCGCATCACGCCGGACACGTCCATGAATCGGACGGCACGATGACGACGCCGCTCGTGGTCCTGGCGGTTCTGAGTATCGCTGCCGGCTATCTCGGCATTCCGGAATTTCTGGCGCCGGTCTTTCCGCAAACAGCCGCAGCGGCCCATCACGGCCCCGCAGCGGCCGGCATCATGGCGACCGCGAGTCTGCTCGGGCTGATCGGAATCGCTGCGGCCTACTACCTCTACGTCCAGGCGCCCGGATTGCCGGATCGTCTGGCGCAGCGATGGCGCACGCTCTACCGCCTGTCGTTGAACAAATGGTTTGTGGACGAGGTTTACGACCGAACCGTGGTCGGCCCGACGTTTGAGGCCGCCGATTCCCTCTGGCGTCGAGTCGATGTGGCGGTGATCGACGGCGCCGTCAACGGCGTCGCCCGGACGATCGGGGCGGCCAGCGCCGTCCTGCGGCTGATTCAGAGCGGGCAAACGCAGCATTATGCCTTGGGCATGACGTTGGGCACGGCGATCATTGCCGCCCTATATTTATGGTGGTGAGGAGTTGAGGATTCATCGGAGGATGCTCGACAAGATCACCGTCCTTACCCGCCGAACCGGCGCCCGGCGGTCGGACTGTTGCAGCATCCGGTTGGAACTGGCATGACGAGCATTCCCTGGCTCACCCTCTTGATTTTCTTTCCCGCCGCAGGGGCGCTCGCGCTCGCCTTCTCGCGCGAGCAGTCTTTGAGGATTACCGCGCTCGCCGTGACGATTTTGGAATTCGTGTTCTCGCTCCCCGTCTGGTTCGGTTTCGATCACATGACTACCGGCATGCAGTTCGTCGAGGAAGCGGTGTGGATCCCGTCGCCGCCGATCGTCTACCGGCTGGGCATCGACGGCATCAGTCTCCCGTTGGTCCTGATGACGACATTTCTCATGCCCTTCTGCGTGCTCATTTCCTGGCATGCGATCCAGACGCGGCTGAAGAGCTTCATGATCACGCTGCTGCTCATGGAAGCGGCTACGGTCGGCGTATTTGTCGCGTTGGATTTCGTCCTCTTCTACGTGTTTTGGGAGGCCATGCTGATTCCCATGTACCTCCTGATCGGCGTCTGGGGAGGACCGAACCGACTCTACGCGGCGATCAAGTTCTTTCTCTACACCCTGGCCGGGAGCTTCCTGCTGCTGATTGCGATTCTGGTGTTGTATTTCCAGGGAGGGCAAACCTTCGACATCCTCGCCCTCACGCGGCTGCACCTGAGCCCGACCATGCAGACCTGGTTGTTCTTGGCCTTCTTCGCCGCCTTCGCGGTGAAGGTGCCGATGTTCCCGTTCCACACCTGGTTGCCCGATGCGCATGTGGAGGCACCGACGGCCGGGAGCGTCATTTTGGCCAGCATTCTGCTGAAAATGGGCACCTACGGGTTCCTGCGGTTGAGCCTGCCGATCCTGCCGGACGCGAGCGAACGGTTTGCGCCGGCCATGATTCTCCTGTCCGTGATCGCCATCATCTATGGCGCCTATATGGCCCTGGCCCAGGCCGACATGAAAAAATTGATCGCCTATTCCAGCGTGAGCCATATGGGCTTCGTCACGTTGGGCATCTTCACGTTTACCCAGCAAGGGATCGAAGGAGCCGTCATGCAGATGGTGAATCACGGCATCACCACCGGCGGACTCTTTCTCTGCGTCGGCGCCATCTACGAACGGACACACAGCCGGATGATCGCCGACAATACAGGCCTCGCCGGCCCGATGCCCCGCTACGCGACCTTTCTGGTGATCTTCGCTCTTTCCTCGTTGGGATTGCCCGGCACCAACAGTTTCGTGGGTGAGTTTCTGGTGCTGGTCGGGACCTTTCTGGTCAGCAAGATCATCACGGCGATCGCCGCGCTCGGAGTGATTCTCGCCGCCGCCTACCTCCTCTGGATGGTGCAGCGGGTGGCATTCGGAACCCCTCCGGGACACGGCCACCTGTCCGACCTGAGCCTGCGCGAGATGGCGACTTTCGTGCCGTTGATCGTCCTCGTGTTTTGGCTCGGCTTCTTTCCGAACGTCCTCCTGAGCCCGATGCACAGTTCCGTCAACCATCTCTTGGAATTCGGCGGCGACACTTCGGGCGAGACCGACGCGCCGCCGGCCCACGCGGACCGGCCGGGACGCAGTTCGGACCGCGGTTTGAATGGCGCGGAGGATAAGACATCCGGGCAACTTGCTTCCCTGGCGGAGGATGGCAACCCATGATGCCGTCGATGGCAGATCTGCTCGGCGTGCTTCCCGAGATGATCGTCGTGGCGGCAGCCTGCCTGGTTTTGGTGCTGGACCCGATCACCGCCCCTGCGCGCAAAGACACCTTGGCCTGGCTGAGCCTCGCGGCCCTCGCCATCTGCTGCGGCATCACGGCCGCCCACCTGGAAGGACGAACACTCCTGTTCAGCGACCTGGTCATCATCGACGCCTATGGAGGGTTTTGGAAGCTGTTGCTCTATGTGGTCACGGGCCTGACGATTCTGCTCTCCCTCGCCTACATGAAGGAGGAGCGTCTGGTCCTGGGCGAATACTACGGCTTTCTCTTGCTCTCGCTGTTCGGCATGATGGTCATGGTCTCGGCCAACGACCTCCTGACCATTTATCTGGGCACGGAACTGATGTCGCTCTCCCTGTACATTCTGGCCGGAATCAAGCGATACGAAACCCGCTCGCTCGAAGCCGCCGCGAAATACTTTGTCCTGGGCGCCTTCTCGTCCGGCATTCTTCTCTATGGCATCTCCCTGCTCTTCGGCGTGACCGGCAGCACCAAGTTGAACGCGATCGCCTCCGGGATCGGCCAAACCGGGCTCGACAATCCCCTGTCGTTGTTCGCAATGGTGCTCCTCGTTGTCGGATTCGGTTTCAAGCTCGCCGTCGTGCCGTTCCACATGTGGACGCCCGATGTGTATGAAGGTTCGCCGACGAGCGTCACGGCCTTTATGGCGGTGGCCTCCAAGGCGGCGAGCTTCGCGGCATTCCTGCGCGTTTTTCTGGAAGGACTTCAAGGCCTCAAGGGCGACTGGTCGGGCCTCCTGATCGCGGTTTGCCTCGCTACTCTGCTGATCGGCAATCTGGTTGCGATCGTCCAAACGAACATGAAGCGTATGCTGGCCTATTCCAGCATCGCCCATGCGGGCTATGCCTTGATCGGCGTGGTGGCGGCCGGCTCCAGCCGGGCATCCGAGGCCGCGCAGGGACTTTCCAGCGTGATGTTCTATATGGCGGTGTATGCCTTCATGACGATCGGCGCGTTTGCGGTGGTCGCGCTGCTCCGCAGGAATGGACTGGAAAGCGAGGAGATCGAATCCTTCACCGGATTGGCCAAACGCCAACCGGCGGCGGCATTGCTCATGCTGGTGTTCATGATCTCCCTCGCCGGAATTCCGCCCACTGCCGGGTTCATCGGCAAATTCTACCTCTTCATGGCGGCAGTCCATAGCGGGCTGACATGGCTGGCGGTGGCCGCTGTGATCTTTGCGGCCATCTCGGCCTATTATTACCTCCGGGTCGTCATGGTGATGTACATGCGCGAATCGGACCCACAGATTGCGGCTGTTTCCATGCTGGCGCCATCCCCGGCGCTCACCATCGTCTTGGTCAGCGCGATCGTCGGAGTCATTGTCTTCGGCCTGTTCCCCGGTCCCTTGATCTCCCTCACGACCTCTTCGTTGCTCCCGATTCCTTAGTTTCCTCGGGACGTCCTTTTCGTGCGGCGAACGGCTGCGCAGGTTTCGGCGATTCCCTAGGCGGGCTTTCGATCCCACGATAGAATGGCTCCGCCTTTCCAGACAGCCTCGTCGCTGGAACCTCTGACCCAACATGGAACGAGAAACGATCGCCATGGCTGGAGCCCTCGCAGGGCTCATCGCCGCGGTACTGACCATCATCGAGCGAGTGATTGGCTGGACCGAGCGAGCTGCCGCAGCCAAAGCCAGGGCCGCCGAACGAGCCGGCGACAAGGCAGACCCTCTGTCTTCCATCACACCGGAGGAGGAGGACCCCACCGACCGGTTCTGGACGATCCGGTGGCCTACCTGGTTGGGACCGGCCCCCGTCTATCTCGTGCCGTCAGAATTGGCGTTCATCTTCGGCGCGGGGATTCTTTTGAACTATGTGGGGCTGCTTCTCAGCTTGAGACTGGAAAGCATCCTGTTCTTCGACATGGTGGGCACCGCGTTCGCGGCCATCCTGCTTGGTCCCTGGTGGGGCGCCGGAGTGGCGTTGCTCACTAACTCGCTGGTCAACTGGCTGCTGTATCCTCACGACGATCCCGATCTCCTGATTTTTCCCTGGTCGCTGGTAAACATGACCGGCGCCTTCGTGTGGGGATCCTTGGCCCGCACCGACCAGTTCCGGACGTACCTGCGCACCGGTCATGCGTCGGTCCTGTCCCATCTGCAATTCCTGTTGACGTTCGGCGTCTTGGGGGCCTGCGTGATGAGCGTCCCGGGTGCCATCGTCCAGTCCGTGGTCGATCAGTCCTCCGGCGTGACGCTCAACGCCATGTTGCTCAGCACGCTTCAGGAAGGCGTGGCGCTCTGGGGAGATGCCCTGGCGAATCGGTTCGACTCGCTGGTCGGAAGCGCGGGGGATCTGCGCTGGGGCGAAGGGGTGCTCGCTTGGCTCCAGACCTGCCTGCTCTACATTCCCGACAAGGTGGTCAGCGCCGCCGTCGCCTTAATTCTCGTCAAGCGAGGCTACCCCCTGTTCGAACAGGAACTGGTTCTCGGGCAGGACGAAGAGGGGCCGCCGAATGACAATCGCGTGGCGCCGTTGGTGCTGGCGCTCTTCTATGCACCGTCCTTTGCCGTGCTGGTCTCCTCCGAGACCTATCTGGGGCGCGAGTATTGGCCCCTATGGTCGGCTCCCTGGGCGATCATGCTGGCCGGCTACTTCTACACCCGAGCGAAGGGTCCTACGGACGAATCGATCCGGGCGGCGCGGGCCACCCGCGCCGCCCGGTACCGGGCCGAACTGTCGCCGATCCATGAGCAGCCGGCGTTTCATTTCTGCCAACGCTTGTTGTTCGGCCTCCTGATCGCCAGCTCGATCTTCGTGCTGTTCATGCCGTTGATCCTGGCCGAATACTCGACCCTGGCGTTCAACTTCTTTTGCGTCATCTACGGCGCGATCCTCTGTTTGACACTCATCCGAGTCAGCATCGCACAGAACCTAGCGGTACTTTTCGCGACCATGGCCGACGAACGAGGCCAGGCATCCAGGCGGGGAAAGCGGCGGGCCAACGCCGCCTAGCAACAAGGCCGATCGTGATCCGTCACTCCTCAATCGGGAAGATGCGCAACATCTTCCAGGAGCCTTTCTCTTCCCACACGCTTGACGCATGACGCTTGACGGCAATTTGGTAGGCAGGGACCATTCACTCGAGAAGTACAGACTGATGGGCTGCTTCGACACCCCGCTACGCGGCTTGCGGTGGGTCAACCTTGGACGAAGCACGGCCTTGCGATCGCAAGTTCAGATAGCGCCACACGGCCGAACGGGTGAGCACACCGACGATCCGTCCTTCCTGTCTGACGATCAGCCGATCAAGGTTCGCGATCCCCATCTGCTCCAGCGCGTGTAGGACGGTCGATCCGGACGAAATCTCCATCTCCGCCGACCAAGGCCGCATCACCTCCCGAACCTCTCGCCACGGCCAGAGCCCTTGAGGAACGCGTTGCAGATCTTGCACAGTCACCAGGCCGACCAACTGATCCTGTTCGACGACCGGAAACCCTGAGAAGCCGTGCGGCAGGAAATAGCCCTTGACCGCCGATTCGATCGTCAGGGTCACCGGCACCGAAATCACCGACTGCGTGACCAACTCAGACACGGTAACGTGGGCCAGGGTTTCGCGGAACACGGCCTGTTGGCGCGTACCCTTCGCGGTGGCAAACAAAAACAACCCGATCATCGCCACCCACATGCCGGTCGTGATCAAGGACGCTTCCAAGAGGTGCAACCCCGCGCCGATCATCAGCCCCCCGCCCAGACAACTGAGCAGCACCCCGAAGACGAGGCCCGCCACGGCCGATCGACGAGTCGCGGCGTAAAAGTCCTTGGACCAGGCCCAGAGCCCGGCCCGCAGGGCTCGCCCCCCATCCAACGGGAAGCCGGGAATAAGGTTGAATAATCCGATTTGCAGATTGACGGTGCCGAGGAGCCACCCCAAAACCGTGAGGCCATGCAGATCCGGACGAAGAACGGCAAGATCGTTCACGATACCGAACCCCAGGCAGGCCGCGCCCAAGCCGAAGCTCACGATCGGGCCGGCAATAGCGATGAGGAACTCCGCCTTCGGGGTCGGCGGTTCCTTCTTCATATGCGCGACGCCGCCGAACACGAAGAGCGTAATCTGGCCGATCGGCACGTGGTAACGCAACGCGACCCAACAGTGTCCCAACTCATGCAGCAGAACCGAGAGGAACAGTAACAGAGCCGCCATGCCTCCCATGGCCCAATAGCGAGGGATCGATTGGCCGGGAAGCGCCGCGGGCAGGTATGCGGTGGCCAATGTCCAGGTCACGAACGCAAAGACCAACAGCCAGGACACGTGGATGACGATGGGGATGCCCAAGATCCTGCCGATCTGCCAACCCTGCCTGCTCGTGAAATGAAACATCGCTCCTGTTCTCCCGTTGCGAACGGTCGGAGACCGGCCGCTCTTATGAACCTAGCAGGCGTCGAAAGGACCAGTCAACCGATCGGACATTGCCGCGAGATTCGATTCCGCAGGTGTCGCAGGACTGACCTTCAGGTATACTGCGCCTGATGCGATCCGCCACCTGGTCTCTTCTTGGTCTCTGCGTTCTCCTCATCCTCACCGGCGCGCGAGCAGCGGCACCTCCAATCCACGCGGGCCGCGCAGACGTGATCACGGCCGGTCCCTCCGCCTGCCGGAACATCGCGCTGACGTTCGACCTCTGTCCGGTGCGCGCCAAGCCCGGTTTCGATGCGGCCCTGATCGACTACCTCAAGACTCGGGAGATTCCGGCGACCTTCTTCGTGTCCGGCCGTTGGGCGGAACAGCATCAGGACGATGTGCGCGCGCTGCAGGCCGTGCCGTTCTTCGAGATCGGCACCCACGGCGAGGACCATGCCCATCTCCCGCTGTTGGATGAATCGAGCCAGCGAGCGGAGATCTCCCGGGCGGTCTCCTTGATGCGCTCTCGCTATCACCTTTCCGCCGGGCTATTCAGGCCTCCATACGGAGAATACGACGACGTCACGGTGCAGGTGGTCAAATCGCTGGGACTTCAGTTCATCCTGTGGAACCTTGTCTCGGGCGATCCTGATCCCACGCTCCCCGCCAGCGCCATCCTCGACCGCGTGGTGCGGCGACTTCGTCCGGGCAGCATCGTCGTGTTCCATGCCAATGGCAAGGGCAAGCACACGCGCGAAGTCATCCAAGCCTTGGACGAGACCGTGCTGGCTCACGCGCAATTGCGTCCCGTGACCGTCACGGACCTGATGGCATGTCACAACCCAACTCGATAGATCGATCCCGCGTCCGACCGTTTGCCGAGCAAGACCGGCAGGCCGTGCTCGACATCCTCCTGTCCTCCGATCCGTGGAAGCGCCTGGGTTACGACGCAGCGGATTGGGAGACCTATTTCTCCGCCCTGACCCACGGCCGGGAAGGCTATGTGCTGGAGCTCGACGGAAGGGTGGCGGGATTCGCCGTGTTGCGGCCCCGATTTCTGTTCGGCGACTATCTCGAACTGTTCGGCATCGCCGGCTGGGCGCGCGGGCGGAAGCTCGGCAGCCAACTCCTCACCCATCTGGAGTCGGTGACCTTTTCGCGTGGCACGAATCTGTTCGCCTGCGTGTCGGACTTCAACCTGAGCGCGCGACAGTTCTACAAGAAGCACGGCTACAAGGAGGTCGGCGCCATCAAAGATTTCCTCATCCCCGGCAGCGCCGAAATCCTGGTGCGCAAGACGGTGGGACCGGCTCGGGAAAGGTAAGCCGATCATTCGTCGACGGTCAATCGTCATTCGCCGAGCGTCGCTCATGAATCGCGGAGGCGGTGTCGGGACGATGGAAGGAAGGATCACTCTGCCAATCCCCTCGGCGAAATTGACGATTGACGAATGACGATCGACGTCTTTTAATAGAGGCCATGAAGATCACCAAACTTCTCCACACCCGGATGCGCGTGAGCGACATGGACGAAACCATTTCGTTCTATACTAAGGTCCTGGGCCTTGAGGTGTTGGAGCGCAAGGTCTCGCCGCGCGGGTCTCACCTGGCATTTTTGAAAGTTCCCAACAGCGAAGAATTGATCGAACTCTGTAGTTTTCCCCCAAGCGGACCCGTGACCGTACAGGAGGATTTGGTCCATCTGGCTTTCCAGGTCGGGAATCTGGACGACACGATCGCCACACTCGTTTCCATGGGCATCCCGATCACCGACGGACCGACGCGCACATCCTCCGGAAGCCGCTTCATCTTCATCAATGCGCCGGATGGCTACGAAGTCGAGCTGATCGAGCGGCCGCCGGGCGTCGTGCTGGTGTAGAGCCTCGTCACGCGTCATCCGTCACTCGTCAAGTGCGCTCCCCGCAATGCCCGCATTGAGGCACCACACCTTATCTTCCCCGTTGACCTTGCGTAGATCGACAAAGTAGGTTCTTCATCCCGGTTGACGTGTGCCGACTGACGCTATTTGACAAGGAGAGCGCAGATGAAGAACGGGTTTTTCCGCGGGCATGGGCTGGGCAACGACTATCTGGTGATGGACCCCAAAGACCTTGGCTTTAAGCTGACCTCAAAGGCCATCCGCGCCATCTGCGATCGGCACTGGGGACTCGGCAGCGATGGCATCCTGACGCTCGTCCCATCCAAGAAAGCCGATTTCGGCCTGAGAATTTTCAATCCCGACGGCAGCGAAGCGGAAAAGTCCGGCAACGGCCTTCGCATTTTCGCCCGGTACCTCCACGCCACGAAGAAGACGCGCAAGACCCAATTCACAGTCGACACCATCGGCGGCCTGGTGACCTGTACCCTGCATGTGGATCGACAAGGCAATGCCGCCTCCGTCACCGTCGAGATGGGTCGGGCGACCTTCTCGCCCGCCTCCCTTCCTTGCACTCTAGCCGTGGCCGAGCTGGTGAACCAACCGATCGAGGCGGCCGGGCAACGTCTCGTCTTTACCGGTGTCAGCGTCGGGAACCCCCACTGCGTGGTTTTCAAGCCGGCAGGATCACCATGGAGCCGAGCGGAACTGTTGGCGCTGGGACCGGCGCTGGAGAATCACTCATTGTTTCCGCGGCGGACCAACGTGCAGCTCGCGGTGCCCACGGGTCCACGCGAGATCTTCATTCTGATCTGGGAACGGGGCGCCGGCGAAACGCAAGCCTCCGGCTCGTCCTCCTGTGCCGCAGCCAGCGCGGCGGTGAAACTCGGGCTTGTTCAAAGCCCTGTGACCGTGAACATGCCGGGAGGCACCCTGCGCATCGACGTGGACAAGGATTTTGCCCTCACGATGAAGGGCCCCGTTGCGGAAGTGGCGCGGGGAACGCTCAGCCCCTCATTCGTGCGCGGGCTCAAATAGCGCCGGCGTCAACCGTCACACGTCAACCGAAGCAATCGACGCCCTGTTCCTGTTATTCTTACGGTTGACCAATGACGGTTGACAGATGACGACCAATGTCCTGCAATCCAAACTCGACCACCTACCGGCTCAGCCCGGCGTCTATCTGTTCAAGAACGCCAAGGGTGACATCCTCTACATCGGCAAGGCCGCCGTCCTGGCCCATCGTGTCAGATCCTATTTTCAGCGCGCCGCCGACCACAACCCGAAGACCGTCCTGCTGGTCGATCACGTGGCCGATCTCGAAACCATCGTCACCCGGTCGGAGCTGGAAGCGCTGATCCTCGAAAGCAACCTGATCAAACGGCATCGCCCCCGCTTCAACGTTGTCCTCCGCGACGACAAACAGTATCCCTATCTCCGCCTGCCGATCAAAGAGGACTTCCCGCGCTTTTCGATCGTCCGCCGCGTCCAGAAGGACGGTGCGCTCTACTACGGCCCCTACACCCCGGCGGGGGCGCTCCGCGAAACGTTGAAGCTCATCAAACGAGCCTTTCCGCTGGCAACCTGCAAGATCGACATCGACGGGACGGCCGAGCGGGCCTGCATCGAGTTCGAGATCAAGCGCTGTATGGCGCCGTGCACGGGCAATCAGAGCAAGGAGGATTATCACAAGATCGTAAAGCAGGTTCGTCAATTTCTCGAGGGCCGGGATCACGAACTGTTGGATGATCTCCGCGCACAGATGGAGACGGCCGCCGAGCGGGAGGCATTCGAGGAAGCGGCCAGGCTCCGCGACCGCCTGTTCAAGATCCAACGGACGTTGGAGAAGCAACGGATCACTCAAATCGCATCCGTGGACCAGGATGTGATCGGACTCGCGCGTCGCGGTACCGCGGTGGACCTGCAACTGCTCTTCGTGCGCGGAGGCCTCTTGATCGGCCGCAAGGACTTCTATTGGCCGACCGGGGCCGACACGGCCGATGAAGAGCTGGTCCTCTCGACCATCGAACAGTTTTATAACAAAGATGGCCAACCTCCGAAGGAACTGCTGATCCCTTGTTCCCTGCCCGAAGCTGTGCTGCTTCAGACCTGGCTCTCGGAGAAGCGAGGGGACACGGTTCGCATCGTGGCGCCGGAGCGGGGAACCAAACACCAGCTTATCCAATTGGCGGAGGAGAATGCCCTGGCGGCCTTGGTCGAGCACCTGCGGGATGAGGAAACCGACCGACAGGCCATCGCCGAACTGAGGCGATGGCTCCGTCTTGATTCGATCCCTAACCGGATCGAGGGATTCGATATTTCCAACCTCCTCGGCAACCAGTCCGTCGGTTCGATGGTGGTCTGGGAGCAGGGCGAGATGAAAAAGTCGGACTACCGTAAGTTCCGGATCAAAACAGTCGAGGGCGCGAACGACTTTGCCAGCATTCAGGAGGTCGTGATGCGCCGATACGGCCAGGCGGAAGGTCTGCCGAGACCGGACTTGATCGTGATCGACGGCGGCCTCGGTCAACTGTCAGCCGCCATTGACGGGCTCAGACAAGTCGGCCAGTCTCACCTACCGATCGTCGGCTTGGCCAAGGCGCGGGGCGGCAAGGAGGAGCGCATCTTTCTCCCAGGACGGAAGAATCCGATCATCCTCCACCCGACTTCGCCCGCCACGCATTTGGTCCAGCGCATCAGGGATGAGGCCCATCGGTTCGCCGTCAAGTACCACCGGTCACTTCGCAGCAAGACCTTGACCTCGTCGAAGCTCGACCAGGTCATCGGTATCGGCGAGATCACCCGCAAGCGACTGTTGGAGCAGTTCGGCAGCGCCGACGCGGTAACACAGGCCACGGACGAGGAATTACGAGAGGCGGGTCTTGCCTCCAAGACCGTGGAGGCGCTCAGGCAAGCAACGAAGAGTTCCTGACACCCGGCCACCTCCGGCTTTCACCTTTCTTTCCTTACTTCGCACCTCGTTTCATCGACCGACACCCGCTCCTCCGCTACTCTTGATCCTCCCTCCAATACTTTTGATTGACGCTGGCTGTCCTCCGGCATAACATCGCCTCTCCCACATGCTCGCGAGCACGTGCCGAATCTCATGTTATCCGGTACAGAAAGATACGGTCGGTATCCAATCGGATACAGTGACCGATTCCCGAGAGATGCTTATGTCATCGTTCGCCGTGATCAGACCATTGGAACAGGCCGTCTCCTTCGCTTCTTCCAATCCGACATCCATAGCCCCGTTGGCACGGGCCTTGCTGATCTAGACCGAAGGTCTTCACCGCGAAGCAGGCTATTCCGGCAGTCGCGGCTCGATTCGGAGAAGTGGGGGGAAGAATCACTGGTGGCGTTTCTCCGCGCGCGTCAGATTCGATATACCGATGAAGAGCGCGCGGTTCAAGCGTAGCTTGGCATCAAGAAACGAAGAGAAGCGAATCACTGGAGGAATTTCTCCGCGGGCGTCGATGAAGAAGGCTGCGCCTGAAGAGCCCGCGGTTCAAGCGTAGCTTGGTATAGAGGGGCTTCGCCCGATGAGCCGCCGGCTCAAGCGAAGCTTGGTATTAGAGTAAAGGACACTGGAGGATCTCTCCGCTCGCCTCTAATACGATGAAGCGATAAATAGGCTCGCGGCTCAAGCGAAGCTTGGTATGGAGGGGATGGCCATGGTGACTTATGTCTTGCTCCTCAACTGGACGGATCAAGGCATCAAGAACGTCAAGGATTCGCCGAAGCGGCTGGACGCGGTAAAAAAGCTCGCGAAAGACATGGGCGGCGAGGTTAAATCCTTCTTCATGACGTTGGGGGCTTACGACCTGGTCCTCATCGTCGAGATGTCGAACAACGACAAGCTGGCGAGTTTCGTGCTGAAGTTGGGCTCGCTCGGCAATGTCCGCTCGACGACGTTGAAGGCCTACTCCGAAGACGAATACCGGCGGATCATCGGGAACCTCAGTTAGATCCTGCCTGTTCGGACTGCGTCCGAAGCGAAGGATCATCATATATGATGTATCCGCAGATCACCGTGGTTCAGGGCAGCATCCTGGACGCGAAGAAGGCCGATGTGATCGTCAACGCCGCCAACAGCCACGGTATCATGGGTGGAGGGGTCGCGGGGGTGATCAAACGGACGGCGGGGATCGCGGTCGAGCAAGAAGCGGTGAAGCAGGCGCCGATTCCGGTCGGACAGGCTGTGCTCACGTCCGGCGGGAGAACCCGCTTCAAGGGCATCATCCATGCGCCGACGATGCCGGAGCCGGGCATGCGCATCCCTTCCGAGAACGTCGCGCACGCGACCAAGGCGGCGCTGTCCCTGGCGGATGAAAAAGGGTTCACCTCGATCGCGATTCCAGGCATGGGAACGGGCGTGGGAGGTGTCGATCCGAGCGATGCAGCCCGGCACATGATCACAACGATCCGGTCGATTACTACGCGATCGGTTCAGCAGGTGATCTTGGTCGATATCGATCCCGCGATGGTGGCGGCGTGGCGCAACGAGCTCACATAACAGAATAAGAGGCCTGGGTATGACGCTTGAAGATGAGTGGTGGGATATTGTCGGCAAAGCTCGAGTCGGGCAGGGGCTGAGCGAGGTTCAGCTTGCACATCAGAGCGATATTTCCCTGGCTGAATTGCATGCCCTGAAAAACGGCAAGCCCCAGCAGCACGTGGAGGAGGTCGGGGCGATTGCACGGGCCTTGAAGCTACGCCCGGATCAACTCAGGCAAATCGCCCTGCAGCAATGGCAGCCGCTGCCTACCCCCCCGATGAGGCAGGTGGAAACCATCCGCGGCGACATCGGTGGCTATGAAGTGAAGGGCTACATCGTGCATTCCGGCGGTGAGGCGGTTTTGATCGATACCGGATACAACGCGCCGGCGATGTCGGCGTTTCTGGACCGACGTCGATTAAAACTGATCGGTATTTGTCTGACGCATGGCCATGTAGACCATGCGGGCGGGATCGATCAAATCCTGGCGAAGTGGCCGGTGCCGGTCTACCTCGGGACCGGGGATGAGCCGTTGCTGGAATGGTCTCCGCCCCGCGAGTTGTTGGTGACGCCGGCCGACGGCCGGACCATCCGCGTCGGCGAGCTGACGATCGAATGTCTGACGACACCGGGCCATACGCCCGGCGGGATCTGCTACAAACTAACCCATCATGGCCAGCCCATTTGTTTCGTGGGTGACACGCTGTTTGCCGGCTCCATCGGCCGATCCAATCCCGCCACTCTGTATGACACCCACCTGGAATCGGTGCGTGGGCGCGTGCTAACGTTAGCGACAGAGACGGTGCTGTTTCCCGGACACGGGCCGGCGACGACGGTTCGGGAGGAGCGTGCGCAGAATCCCTTCGCCGGAGGGGCGTGATGCGTCGCCATGGAGCCGGAGTCGGAACCTGAGTTTCGCGGTCATCTCTTGAATGGGTCGCTGCTCCGTGACTCCGACGGTCGGCAGACCGTTGAGCCTGCCGCTGCGAACGCCGCGATCGAAGAGGAGGAAGCGGAAGAGCAGCCTTCGCGAACGAGATTTCTCCTTCCCCTCGGACTGTTTCTCTTGACCGGGTTCACGACCCTTTGGGCCGGCGCCTACCAAACCAATAGCAATCCCTTTCAAGGGCCGTGGCAATTTCTTCGACAGGACCCAAGCGTCTTGTGGAAAGGCGTCCCCTTTGCCGCGACCTTGCTCGGCATCCTGGTGACCCACGAATTCGGGCACTATCTACTTTCCAGGATTCATCGGGTTCCGGCGACCCTGCCGTTCTTTATCCCAGGGCCGCCGCATTTCATCGGCACCTTCGGCGCCATTATCCGCATGAAGCCGATCTTGAACCGCAAAGCCCTCTTCGACATCGGGGTGGCCGGTCCGATCGCCGGGTTTCTCGTCGCTCTGGTGATGTTGACGATCGGGCTCAAATGGTCGAAGGTGGTGATGGCCGATGAAACGTTTGGTCTGCACCTCGGGGAGCCGCTGCTCCTACAATTCATGTCGTCGCTGATCATCGGCGACATCCCGCCGCGGGCCGATGTGATTCTGCACCCGGTTGGATTCGCCGCCTGGTTCGGTCTCTTCGTGACCTCGCTCAATTTGATCCCGATCGGGCAACTCGACGGAGGGCATGTCGCCTATGCGCTGTGGGGGCAGAAGCAGCGAGCGATCGCGATGATTGCTGTGCCGATTCTGATCGTGCTGGGGTTCCAGGGCTGGCCCGGTTGGTTTCTGTGGGTCGGAATGGCGGGGATGTTGGGGTTATCCCATCCTCCCGTGCTTGATCCGTCGGATGAACTCGGTGTGACGAGAACCGTCATCGGGTGGTTCGCGCTGGCGATTTTCATCCTCACCTTTGCGCCGGTTCCATTCTCAGTGCATTGATTGAAGTAGGAGGTCGCATCATGAGGAGGTCCGGACCGAAAGTTGCCGCAGTGACGGCGGTCGTCCTGCTCGCTGCTGGTCTGTTGAGTGGGACCGACTCCGCGCGGGGTGCCGAGCGCTTCGTGCTGGAGTTCAATGGTGAGGCGGTCCGCGATACGAAGACCGGACTGATCTGGGAACGAGAGCCGGACCGGGAACATGATGTTTGGAGTCGCTCCCTCGCGCGTTGTGGCACGAAATCAGTCGGGGGCCAGAAAGGCTGGCGGCCTCCGACGATCGAGGAAATCAAGACGCTGGTCGATCTCGATCAAAACGATCCGTCGCTTCCACCCGACCATCCCTTCATCGGCATTCGTTCAGAGATTTACTGGACTTCCACGCCCCATCCGACGGACGACATCGTCGCTTGGCAACAGAGCTTTCTCACCGGGCAAGCCGTGACCGATCAGAAGTCCGGCATGCGCCGGCTCTGGTGCGTGCTGGATCATTGACTGACATCGGTCTGTGGTCATCCTCCGCGAGTCGATTGCCCGCATCCTCCGAATCAGTCGCGCTCCATGGAAGCCTGTCACAGGGTGGCAGATCTCGACAGGCTCGATCGTCTTAGCCTGGTTCTTCTTCTTGCTCAGGACTGATGAGGACGGATTCATCTTTCTTGACCACGTCAATCTTGTCTTCCATGAAGCGGGGCATGTGATCTTCGGACTGCTCGGTTCGACGCTCGGGCTGTACGGAGGCACCGTGGGTCAGCTTGCCATGCCGGCGATCGTGTGGGCGGCTTTTTGGCGACAGCGGGACATGGTGGCCTGCGCGATGGCGGGCATCTGGTTTTTTGAGAACTTCTTGAACATTGCCTGGTACATGGCCGACGCTCGTCTGCAGGCTCTCCCTCTTGTCGGCGGCGGAGAGCATGATTGGGCCGAGATTCTTGCGCGCTGGGACGTGCTCATGTCCGACCAACTGATGGCTCAGCGATTGGCTCTGCTGGGCTGGATCGGGATGGCTGCGTCTTGGGGCTGGCTCGGATGGCGCTGGTGGTCTCGAAGCAGAACCGACAACTCTTTTCTTTCCTGATCGCGATACTCCATCCGACGACGACCTCTCCTGTTCCATTGCTCGTGCCTCCTGTCCTCTCCGCCCCGTCGCAATCTACGGCGGCTGGTGTGACACATTCTTATGCCGTTCTTACGCTGACGGTGCCCGGATTCACATCATTCTGACCTTCCGATTGATAGAGTCAGAAGCGAACGGCGTGAGGGACCCACAGCGCACTCCACCAACGGGCGGTCCTTCGGTTGAGGACGATGGGGCTGATCGTGTGAAGCCCGGTGTCGAGCTCGAGGTGCGAGGGTGGATGCTGCGCCTGATCTTGACGATGCAGGGGAGGGTCGTCAGCGTGAAGAGGATTCACGGCGTATCGGAAACAGGTGGTGTACAAGCGGAAATCGTCGTCGCGAGCGGTGGGATGAAAAGTCCCAAGGGAAACCGACCGCCTGGGTTTTTACACCGTTCTTACATCGAGTCTGATAGGGTGCTTGCTGATGAAAGGAACTGACTCATGGACGTCGTCATCGTCGCACTGACACTCGGGTTCTTTCTTCTCTGCGGCTGGCTGATTGTTGGGTTGGATCGGCTGTAAGGAGGAATACCCATGAGCGCGATGTACGTGCTTGCTGGAGTGGTATCGGTCGGACTGCTGATCTTTCTTCTAATCGCGTTGCTCAAGGCGGAGTGGTTCTGATGACCGCCAATGGCTGGCTGCAGATCGTGGCCTTCTTCGCAGTGCTGGTGGCTCTGGTCAAGCCGCTCGGCTGGTACATGGCCCGCGTCTATGACGGCCAACCCTGTGGCTTGGACCATCTCGTCGGCCCTGTGGAACGGGTCGTGTATCGACTCTGCGGCGTTCGACCGAACGATGAGATGGACTGGAAGCACTATGGGGTAGCCATGCTGCTCTTCAATGCCTCCGGGTTCGTGTTTCTCTACAGCTTGCAGCGGCTCCAGATTTTCATGCCCCTCAACCCGGCCGATCTTGGCGGAGTCGCGCCCGACTTGGCCTTCAATACGGCCGCGAGCTTTGTGACCAATACGAACTGGCAGGCGTATGGCGGAGAAACCGCCATGAGCTATTGGACTCAAATGCTCGGCATGACGGTGCAGAATTTCGTCTCAGCCGCCACCGGGATGTCGGTACTCGTTGCCTTGATCCGGGGCTTGGCCCGCAGCACGTCGGCGACAGTGGGAAATTTCTGGAGCGACCTGGTTCGCAGCACCCTCTATATCCTCTTGCCGTTGGCGCTCGTGCTGGCCACCATCCTGGTCTCGCAAGGAGCCGTTCAGACGTTACGCGCCTACCAGGAGGTGTCGCTCCTGCAGCCGGTGACCTATGAGCGACCGGTGACAGGTGCGAACGGCCAACCGGCGCTCGACGAGAACGGGAACGGAAAGGCCGAAACGGCCACCGCACGCGAGGCAATCTTGGCGGTCGGGCCGGCCGCCTCGCAAGTCGCCATCAAACATCTGGGAACCAACGGTGGCGGCTTCTTCAATGCCAACGCGGCTCATCCTTTTGAGAGTCCTTCACCGCTCACCGATTGGCTCCTCATCTTGGCAGAGGCCGTGCTTGCAGCCTCGTTGACCTACACGTTCGGGAAAATGGTGGGCGATACGAGGCAAGGGTGGGTGATGCTCTCGGCGATGATGATCGTGCTGTTGGTCTTGGTGGCCGGTGCCTATCTGGCAGAATCATCGGGCAATCCTCGCCTTGAGGTGCTGGGGATTGATCAACGCGTCGGCCCTCAACAGGCGGGGGGCAACATGGAAGGGAAGGAAGTCCGGTTCGGGATCGCTCGGAGCGCATTGTTCGCTTCCGTGACGACCGCGACTTCAACTGGTGCCGTCGATTCCACGCATGATTCGTTCACCCCGCTGGGAGGATCGGTTCCGCTGTTCCTGATGCAATTCGGCGAGGTCATCCTCGGCGGCGTCGGTTCAGGCCTGTACGGCATGATCGTCTTCGCCATCATCGCCGTGTTCATCGCAGGACTGATGGTCGGGCGGACACCGGAATATCTGGGCAAGAAGATCGAGCCCTATGAGATGAAGATGGCCGCGCTGCTCATTCTGATCATGCCGTTGACCGTCTTGGGCTTCTCTGCCATTGCCATCAGCACTGAGGCAGGCCGATCGGCTATCTTGAATCCCGGCCCTCATGGCTTCAGCGAAATCCTCTATGCCTATACCTCACAGGCCAATAACAACGGGAGCGCGTTCGCGGGCCTGAATGCGAACACTCCCTTCTACAACCTCACCGGCGGCTTCGCGATGCTGATATCCCGGTTCTGGTTGGCGATTCCGACCCTCGCGCTCGCGGGCGCCCTGGCCCGCAAGAAACCGGTGCCGACCGGTCCCGGAACCTTGTCGACCCACACCCCGTTGTTCGTGGTGCTCTTGATCGGCGTGGTGGTGATGGTCGGGGTCCTCACGTTTCTACCGGCCCTGGCATTGGGGCCGGTCGTCGAAGCGCTGATGCTGAAGGGAGGGTAAGGAGTCACCGGCGATGAGTCTGCCGACGACCGCACACAAGTCTCAGTCGCTGTTCGACGCCGCCGTGATGCGCCTTGCGTGGCGGGCGGCCGTCGTCAAACTCGACCCTCGCCATCAAGTCAAGAATCCGGTCATGTTCGTGGTGTGGGTCGGAAGCGTCCTGACGACGCTGCTGCTGCTCCAGGCGATGACCGGAGCAGGAGAAGCGCCGACGTGGTTCATTTTTGCCATCGCGCTGTGGCTCTGGTTCACCGTCCTGTTTGCCAACTTTGCGGAAGCCATGGCGGAAGGTCGTGGGAAAGCACAGGCCGATTCACTGCGGCGTGCCCGCCGGGACCTGACGGCCAAGAAGCTCGGCACGCTCGATCTCGGGAGCGAACAGCAGACCGTCTGGAACAGACAGTTCCAGCGGAGCGACCCGTTCAGCGAGGTGGCGGCGAATCAACTCAAGCAAGGCGATGTGTTCCTGGTGGAAGCTGGAGATCTCATTCCGGCCGACGGCGAGATTGTCGAAGGCGTGGCGTCGGTGAACGAGAGCGCCATTACCGGCGAGAGTGCGCCGGTCATACGGGAGAGCGGCGGCGATCGTAGCGCCGTCACAGGAGGCACGAAGGTCCTGTCCGACTGGCTCATCGTTCGCGTCACGGCCAGTCCGGGTGACAGTTTTCTGGATCGGATGATCGCCATGGTGGAAGGAGCCAGGCGTCAGAAAACGCCGAACGAAGTCGCCCTCACCATTCTGCTCGCCGCCCTCACCATCATCTTTCTCTTGGCCACCGTGACCCTGTTGCCGTTTTCGTTGTACGGCGTGCAGGTCACGGGGGAAGGGACGCCGGTGACGGTGACCGTGTTAATCGCGCTCTTGGTGTGTCTGATTCCGACCACCATCGGGGCGCTTCTCTCGGCCATCGGGATTGCCGGCATGGATCGTATGGTGCAAGCCAACGTCATCGCGATGTCGGGAAAGGCGGTTGAAGCGGCGGGGGACGTGGACGTCCTGCTGCTGGATAAGACCGGGACCATCACGCTGGGCAACCGTCAAGCGACCGCCTTCATCCCGGCGGAAGGGATCGACGCACGGGTGCTGGCGGATGCCGCCCAGCTCTCCTCGTTGGCCGATGAGACGCCGGAGGGCCGCAGCATCGTCGTGCTGGCCAAGGAGCAGTATGGATTACGCGCGAGAAACATCCACGAGATGGGCGCCACATTTATTCCCTTTACGGCCCAGACGCGCATGAGCGGGGTGAACTTCGATGGACGACAGATCCGCAAAGGATCGGCGGATGCGATCGATGCGTACGTCACGTCGCAAGGAGGACACTTTTCTTTCCATGTCCGGCGGGATGTCGAGACGATTGCCAAACAAGGCGGAACGCCCCTGGTGGTAGCCGAGAAGGCGAAGGTGCTCGGCGTGATCGCGCTCAAAGATATTGTGAAGGGAGGGATCAATGAGCGGTTCGTGGAATTGCGCCGGATGGGCATCAAGACCGTGATGATTACCGGCGACAATCCACAAACCGCCGCGGCTGTGGCGGCGGAGGCGGGCGTGGATGATTTTCTGGCCCAAGCAACCCCTGAAGCCAAACTGAAATTGATCCGCGACATGCAGGCGGAGGGACGGCTGGTTGCCATGACCGGGGACGGAACGAACGATGCGCCGGCTCTCGCGCAGGCCGATGTGGCGGTCGCCATGAATACGGGAACGCAAGCCGCGAAAGAAGCCGGCAATTTGGTCGATCTGGATTCCAATCCGACCAAGCTCATTGAAATCGTCGAAATCGGCAAACAGTTGCTGATGACTCGCGGCGCGTTGACCACGTTCAGTATCGCCAACGATGTGGCCAAATATTTCGCCATCATTCCCGCCGCCTTTGCGACGACCTATCCGGTGCTCAATGCCTTGAACGTGATGCGGCTAGCGACTCCACAGAGCGCGGTGCTCTCCGCCGTCATCTTCAACGCGCTGATCA
>JANRMO010000029.1:0-53836 GCA_040981105.1 Nitrospiraceae bacterium | reverse complement strand
CTCTACTATGTGTGTCCCAATCTAGAGGTACTGAACATCAAGGGGCAAGCTGCCATGGGACGACTTGCACCGATGTCCTATCAATTGCTCACAAGCGCCTATGGCCTCATCTACGCAGCCCTCTTGATCGCTCTTGCCTGTCTGATATTTGAACGACGAGAATTCAGATAGGTTGTCTCGCGAGTATCGGTCCTCCAATGAGGGCACTAGCCGTACTTCCTCCCGATCGATGGATGGAGATCAATCTTCTTGCGACGCTCCGACGCTATTATTGTGACGATGTACAGGTGTTCCATTACTCTGGAGGCATGGGACGCCTGGGGTCTAAGACTTGGAGGGCAGAGCGCGATGAGTTGAATGAACGTCTCGTGCAGGCGGCGAGTGTGCTGAAGGCCAGTGGCTCCCTGGACTTGATCTTCTGCCTAGTATATGACGATTTTTTACGTACGGATACGGCCGCACGACTTCGGGCGCTAGGCGTTCCGATGATTAATTATCATGTAGATATGGCGTTCCAATGGTATCGGGTGATTCGAACAGCACCATACTTTGATGTGTTGGCCGTTGCGCAACGGACGAATGCCGACCAGCTCAAGCCCTACAATGCCAATATCGAATGGATGCCCATGGCTGCGAATCCCGATTTCTATCAGCCCCATGGGTCCGCGGCGACGGCGTATCAGCGCTCCGTATGCTTCGTGGGAAGTTTCAACCCATATCGCCGGGCATTGCTCAGTACGTGTGTCGAGCACGGTATCAAGCCGGTTGTCTTCGGTCGTGGGTGGCGTCGCGAGGTTCCCACCGGGTTCGAGTGTGACTGGGATTGGTATAAAGTACTACATGATATACGGTATTATGCTTGGCCGCGTTGGCGTGCAGAAGGTATTCCAAGTTGGACAGGCCCTATTCGGCGAAAGCTGGCGAGACTTCAGGTGTTTCAAGACCTTGTAGGCCCAGAATTGCACTTGCCCTGCCAGGATGAAGAGATGCCACATATTTTCCGATCGAGCCTGGTAAATCTGGGGTTTTCTGACACGGGCTGGCATGCCGACGATAGGGTGGTGGGGTCAAATAACCTTCAGTGTCGTCTGCGGGATTTTGAGGTGCCGATGTCCGGTGGGTTTTATCTGGTGCAGTTGGCTCCGGATCATGGGGAGTACTATCGATTGGGGCGGGAAATTGAGACGTGGTCCCAGCCTGAGGAGCTGATCGATAAGGTCGCGTATTATTTACATCATCCCAAAGCAGCAGAACGGATTCGAGAAGCCGGGCATAAACGAGTTCTCGAATCTCACACCTGGCGGCATCGATTGGATGGTTTGTTCCGAAGGGTAGAGGCTGTGCGGAAGGCGGCGTAGTCCCTGCGGAAGGAGTGGACTCGGTCACGGTCATGTATGAAAAGGGGATCTATATCCGACTTGATCCAGCGGCCAACCAATGGCAGCACTTCATCGGTCTGATCTGGGCGATCTCTGCCCGTGAGATCAAAGGCCGATACCGACGCTCAGCTCTGGGAATTGTGTGGGCCATGCTGCCACCGGTGTTCTATGCCGGCATGTTTACGATCATTCAAGGGATCCTGCACATTGCGACGGGCGATGTGCCGTATGTGCTGTTCGCCTACGCCGGGCTGGTACCTTGGGCATTTTTCGTGAACGCCGTGAATCGCTGTGGGTCGAGCATCGGAGCCAATTCCGGGATTCTGAAGAAGGTGGCCATACCTCGCGAAGTATTTCCCGTGAGCGCAACGCTTACGGCGCTTGTGGACTTTTGTGTCTCCGGCGCGCTTCTTGTCGGGCTGCTTGTGTGGTTTCGGATCCCCGTCGATGCTGAGATGGCATGGCTCCTCCCGCTCACCGTGCTCGCCACCTTGTTTGCTTTGGGAGTTGGTCTGGTCGTCGGAGCGCTTGGTATGTTCATCCAGGACGTGTTGTTTGGCTTGCCGTTACTGATGCAACTGTGGCTGTTGGCAACGCCGATTATGTATCCCTTGAGCCAAGTGCCAGCGCAATGGATGCCCCTCTATATTCTGAATCCCATGGTGGGGATTATCGAGGGATTCAGGCAGGTAGTGATTCGACAACAAGCGCCGGACCTCCAACTGCTCGGGGTGTCCGTTGGTGCCACCGTCGTAGTGTGGGCTATCGGTTGGCCGTTGTTCAGAACCCTATCCCAGCATTTCGCGGACGCCGCCTAGCCCGCATTGTTCACGATGATTGCTACGGCAACCGCCGATACGCCGCTGCGGCAAGCTTGGGAGCGAGTTTTCGGCCTCCAAGGGGGCAGGCTCGCCCCTCGCGGGCTCAACATTGTGTTTCAAGTATGCTTCGCCCGCGCGGGAGTCGGCGTGGCGGGACCCATTGCTCTCCTCCGTGAAATGGGTCCAACGCTTTGCGTCTCGGCGGTTTCGTCACGAATTCTCGTGAATAATGCGGGCTAGAGTATGACTGGTCCAGTCAGTATTAAAGTCGAGGGTCTCTGGAAACAGTACGGACTCTCATCTCAGCCGGGTGTCGGACAGCTGCTTCGTACGGTGATGTCTCACTGTCGATCCCATGGGCAGACGAGTGAAACAGATAATGGTTCGTGGGCTTTACGCGACGTCTCGTTCGAGGTGAAAAGAGGGGAGACCGTTGGGATTATCGGGCGCAACGGAGCTGGCAAGAGTACCCTACTGAAAGTCTTAGCCGGAGTCACTCCGCCGAGTCGAGGACGAGTCGAAGTGCATGGGCGTGTGTTTCCTATGATTGAGCTTAACGCCGGCGTGCATCCGGAATTAACGGGCCGTGAGAATAGTGTTCTGCTGGGGGCCATCATGGGCGTAGCGCGGAAGCAGATGGAAGCCCTACTGCCGCAGATCGAAGAGTTCGTGGAGCTTGGTGAATGGTTTGACCGCCCTGTACGGACCTATTCCAGTGGCATGGTCGCGCGTCTGGGATTTGGCGTTGCGACCAGAATTCAGAGCGACATCCTCTTGATCGATGAAACCTTTGCCGTCGGCGACCTCAGATTTCAGAATAAGAGTCTGGCTCGCATTAAGGAAATGCGCGAGAGCGGAGCGACCGTCATTCTTGTAACTCATAGTCTCGACATGCTGCAGTTCATTGCCGGACGTGGAATGGTGTTGGATGGGGGGATGATCGTAGCGGAAGGTTCTGCACTCGACGGGTTGAGGGCATATGAACAGCTCATGTTTGGAAAAGAGCATTTGCGACTGCAACAAGGGAGGCACCTCGACCGGCCAGACAAGGATGTGACCATCCTGGATACTCGGATCTTTGATGCGGATGGGGAGACGCTGACAGAAGTGCAGGCCCAAACGCCGTTTGGAATCGAGATCAAACTCGCGATCCATCGTGCGTTGGAACGCCCGGTGTTTTCGGTGGGCATTCTTACTGCGACCGGAGTGGTATGCATCTGGAATGTGTCCGAAGAGGACGGATTGCACTGCCAAGGGATGGAGGGTTCCATGTGCCTTCGTGTCTGGTACCCGGAGCATAGACTTGCAAAGGGGGCATATGAAGTCAACTTCGCTCTGCGAGAACAGACATCGTATGAGACGCTGGAACGTCTTGCGGGAATTGCGAGTTTTTCTGTGTCAGGTTCTGGCCGCGCGCGCGGCATCATGGCCCTTCAGGCTCAATGGTATCTCGATGGTGAGGGGAACAGAGGATGATTCATCGAATCGTTTCGGCACTCCATACGATGCGTGGACAGCATGGGGCGGCGGGAAGGATGAGTCAGGGCGGGACACCTCCTCAGTTGCCGAAACGGAGTGAACATCCGTTGCTTCACTACGACGACGAGGAGGCTGCTCGTGTGGCGATCGCGACCGTGGAAGAGTTCACGATGCTGTCCTACCAACGGCTCGTTACGCTCTGGCAACAGGTACAGTATCTCGACGGAGCCGGGATTTCGGGATCCCTGGTCGAATGCGGAACGTGGAAAGGAGGCGCCTCGGCCCTGATGGCGTTGGCGCACCGACAATCAGGCCATACGTCTCGTGCGCTGCATCTGTTCGATTCATTTCAAGGGTTGCCGGAGCCGGATCAATCGAGTGATGGTGAGATGGCTGCAAGCTATGCCGGCCAAAGAGCGTCGGGGGCGCTACGGAGCATCGGTAAGTGCGTCGGCACCCTCGAAGAAAATAAACATGTGCTGACAGATCTTGTGCAGTATCCCCGCTCGCTCATCCACTATCATGTCGGCTGGTTTCAGGACACGCTTCGAGTCGTTCCAGAATCCATCAAATCCATTGCCCTGTTGCGGATCGACGGTGATTGGTACGAATCGACAAAGATCTGCCTTGCGAGGTTGGTCCCGCTCGTCAGTCCGGGAGGAATCGTCGTGATCGATGACTATGGGAAATGGCCTGGATGTCGGAAAGCGTTGGATGAGTTCATGAGGACGTTGGTTCGGCCATTGTTTCTGAATCACATCGATGCCGCCGGCCGGTATTTCATCGTCCCGTAATCGGACCAACCGCCTGAATCGCAGAAAGAGTGCCTGTCAACAGAGGGACACCACAACTGGCGATCGGCCTGGCCAGCTGACGACAGCGAGCCAGTGTCCATTTCCTCTCTCATGTTTGAGGCTGTGATGCCGTCACGGGCTGGTCCCTTGCGGACGGCTGGCAGATGCTTAGACAGGTGGCTGCCGCACTCTCCCTCTCGGCCGAACGGCAACTGTCCTCTCGGGTCGTCGGAGGGGTAGGACACAGAGTCGTCTTTAGGGAGATGGGAAACGCGATGCATGTGAACCTGCAGCTTCTGCAAGGCGATCGCCTTGACTGCTCCCTCCGCCGTTTTTTTGTGGACGAATTCTATATGCATCATGCTGCGCAGCTCAAGCCTGGAAGCCGGGTGCTTGACCTCGGCGGACAAAAAGCTCCCAAGCGAGGGCGCTTTGATATCGAGCGGTACGACGTCAGAGTCCGCTATGCCAATTTGTCGGCCGCGCATCGGCCTGACGTGCAGACCGATGCGTCCGCATTGCCGTTCAAAGAAGAGAGTTTTGACGCGGTGATTTGTGCGGAGATGGTGGAGCACGTCGCTGACCCTATGCGAGTGATGCACGAGGTGCATCGGGTGCTCCGGCGTCGAGGTATCCTTCTCATGACCGTTCCGTTTCTGTTCCCGATCCATGAAGACCCGTACGACTATTGTCGATACACCGATCACTACTGGCGGGAGAATCTCGAACGAATCGGGTTCGAGGACATGGCGATTGAAGCGCAAGGTCTGTTTTGGAGTGTTGTCGTCGACATGACGCGCGCATGGTTCAATGAGCAGGTGAGACGAGGTCGTCCACGGTCGGTGCTGTTGCAGCGCCTGATCACCAGGCTGGTGACGAAGGGGAAGCGTCTCGCCGTGGCTCGCGAGCGACGGATTGATGCGGTCGATCATGCATTTATCAAACGGTACACCACAGGCTATGGCATTCGTGTGGTGCGATCATGAACAAGCCGAAGGTATTCCTAACGGGCGGAGACGGTATCGGATGGGCGCTAGATGAAGACATCAGGCTGACACGGAAGGCGTTGGAGGAATTCGCCGAACTGACGGAACTGGCGAAGTGTGAAGTTGTGCATTCGGTATGGTGGGAACCGCTTTTGGCTATGTCACCGGACGATCTCGCAGGCAAACGAATTTTCTGTCACATGTCCGGTGAGCCATTTCGGTATTTGAGTCTTCCCCGTCACCGCCATGCCGCCGATGTGGTCGATTCTTGGATCACTCAAACGAAACAAGCGACACGCCAGTGCTCGGCCGTCGGGCTCCCTCACGCGTTTATCCCATACACCACAGATGTAGAGGTGTTCCATCGTCTTCCTGACCGGCACGAATCACTTCAAGAGTTTTGCAGACAATGGAAGATCCCGAACGATCGATATTTGATCGGTAGCTTCCATCGAGATTCCGCCGGATTCGATCTGACCATTCCTAAGAGAGTAAAGGGGCCCGATATTCTGGCGGAAGTCATCGGGGCACTTCATCGTCGCGGGTGTCCCGTCCACCTCGTGCTCGCTGGTCCGCGTCGGCACTGGATTCGACAACGGCTCGATCAATGGGGAATCCCCTACACGTTTGTGGGCCACATCACTCAGGAGGATGACTACGCCAGGAATTTTCTCCCGCGGGAGACTCTCAATGTCCTTTACAACGTCCTCGATTTGTATCTTGTCTCGAGCCGTTCCGAAGGCGGGCCTCGCTCACTGATGGAGGCTGCCGCGGCACAGTGCAAGCTCCTCAGTACCCCTGTCGGGTTGGCTGAGGACCTGCTCGATCCGGCCTGTATCTATACATCGCCGGTCGAAGCCGCGGCGCTGATTGAGCGGGACATCGAGAAGAATCTGCTGGCCGGGACGGTCCGCCGCCATTATGAGAGGGTGATGACGCATCATCGCCCTCAGGCGGCAGTTCCGTTGTTCCTCCACTTGTACAATACCAGCGTCGAGCGGCCGAGGGTGCCAAAACTGATTCAGGCTGCGTGGGTGCCAGAACCCATACCCATACCGCCCGCTCCGATCCTTCTGCGCCGTGTGCGATCTCTGTGGAGTCGCAATCGATTCAGGGTGGGGCTTTGGCATCGGTTCTTTTCCCCGCCGTACGGCGGGGGCAATCAGTTCATGATGGCGCTCCGCAAAGCACTGGAACGGCGAGGAATGGCCGTGGTGGTGAACCAGCTTCGCGATGATGTCGATGCGTATCTGCTTAACTCGATTCATTTTGATGTCGAACGATTTCTCGAATACACGAAGCGACATCGACTCCGCGCGGTGCACCGTATCGACGGACCGATTCATCTGATCAGAGGATATGACCGTGAAAAGGATGAACTCTGTTTCGAGCTGAACAAGCAGTTCGCCGTTGCCACGGTCCTCCAGTCGACGTGGACGTACCAACGCATCGCGGAAATGTGCTATCACCCGGTTAAGCCGGTGATCATCAGAAACGCCGTCGATCCTGACGTCTTTCATTCGCATGGCCGAATCCGGTTCAATCCCGCCAGGAAAATCCGTATTATTGCCACAAGTTGGTCCAACAATGCTCGGAAGGGAGGGCCGATCTACAAGTGGCTGGAGGAACAGCTCGATTGGGGGCGGTTTGAATTCACGTTCGTGGGCAATTCGTCAGTTCCGTTTGATCGCATCCGTGCCATTCCAGCCGTGCCCTCTGAGCAGTTAGCGGAGATGCTGCGGCAACACGACATTTATATCACAGCCAGCCAGAATGATCCGTGTTCGAACGCGGTGATCGAAGCGCTAGCCTGCGGGCTGCCTGTGCTCTATCGGAATGACGGCGGCCATCCAGAACTCGTGGGTTACGGAGGGTTACCCTTTACGGAGCGAGAGGAAATTGTCCCTCAGTTGGAAAAAGTCGCAGAGAATTATGAGATGTTCCAGAGGCTGATAGCCGTGCCCACGATGGATGAGGTTGCGGACAAGTATCTCACCCTCTTGAGAGAGGCGGCGGCGTAAACACAGATCTTTTCAGGCGGCAGGCGTCCTCTGATCCAGGTGACCCTTGGTTCGATTCGAGGCTCCCGGCGACGTCGCTCGCTGACGCGATTCTCCCCAATTTCATGGGAATAGGAAAGGGAATAGGAGCTCGCGGTCATGTCGTGGGGTTCCGCGAGGAAATTTCGCGCGCCGCGAGCGCCAGCGAGGACACCTTTTTCGGCTGGTTCGACAACGCCCAGGATAAGGAATCGTCGTTCGTCAGAGGGAGTTGGGATTTTATGCTTCACATCGCGCAACCGATTGCGCCCTACCTAGCGCGACCCGAGGACAAAGCGGCCTTAGAAATCGGCCACGGAGGGGGGAGAATGCTGGCGGCGGCAAGCCGATGCTTCAATCAGGTGATCGGAGTCGATGTTCACGACCACAATGAACAGGTAGAGGCCGCGCTCAAGGTACGAGGGGCAAATAACGTGCAGCTTATTAGAGCAGAGGGAGCCGCGCTCCCTGTCGAATCGGACCACGTCGACTGTGTGTATTCGTTCATCGTACTGCAGCATGTGGAGAAGTATTCGATTTTCGAGCGGTACTTTGAAGAAAGCTATCGTGTTCTGAAACCGGGCGGGGTAGCGGTCTTGTATTTCGGACGACGGTACGTATGGTCCTTCAATAGATCTTCTCGCCTTCTCTACGTGCTGGATCGACTTACGGAGGCGGTGCTGATCGGGCATGGATTCGAAGAAGTGCCTGCCCCAGTGAATAGTACCAACCTCAGAGTGTCTCTCGCTCACGCAAAAGGGTTGGCCGAGTCCATAGGGTTCACCATCCTTCGCACTCTTGTGTCTCGCCGAAAAGTACCGGACGGAGTTTCTCTCTATGGATGACAACACGGACTTGTTCTCATGAAAACATAGGGTGGCGGATCCGAGCCATCATCTCGGGGAGCCGGTGGATTGAGGCTTTCGATAAGGGCATGACGTACGAGACGGACTTTCGATACATCGACCGCAAGACGAAAGCGCGGTATGTCTGGCTCAAATACCGCGAGATTCTTCAGGGACGCATCCTGGACGTGGGAGCTGATGCCTGTTATCTCAGAGAGCACGTTCTGCCCGGCTCCGACTACTGTGGGATCGGATTAGGTGACGGTGTCGATCGGGTTGTGAATCTGGAAAAGGAATTGATCCCTTTTCCCGCCAAAGCCTTCGACTGCGTGCTCTGTTTGGACGTACTCGAACATATCGAAAATATTCACGCAGTGTTTGATGACGTCTGCCGTGTGACCAGGCGGTACGTCGTGATCTCGCTGCCCAATGCTTGGCTCGACTTTTACAACATGCTGCGGCATGGAGAGTATCAGCAGGGGCAGCCGATGAAGTTTTACGGTTTGCCGGTCGAGCCTCCGATCGATCGACACAAATGGTTCTTTTCCGCCGACGAGGCAAAGGCCTTCGTAACCTATCGGGCGTCCACGAATAGGATGCGCATCCTCCAGATGGATCATGAGGCCTGGAGCGTGGAGGGGTACGGCTGGAAGAACGCCGTGCGCACTTGGGCCAGGAAGATTCTGCTGCGGCCGTCGCTGAACGTTGACAATCTCTATGCGGGCACGCTGTGGGTGGTTCTAGAGAAAGACTCGCGTGAGTAATGGTGTAAGTCAGGTGCGGCTGGCGCTGTTTTTTACGCGAGGCGTCTCGCTGCGAACCTGGGACGGTATTGGGTTGTTGGATCGAGAAGTGGCGCTGTATTGCAAGTTGGCCTCTCGGCTTCGCCGAATCACGTTTGTGACCTATGGAGACCGGCAGGATCGCACCTATCACGGTCGTTGGGCGAGAATTGGGGTGCAATGCAATCGGTGGGGCATGCCGGCACAAACATATCAACGATTCTTGACGACGATTGTCCCCTGGTCTTGGCGTGGGCCGGTGGTGGTCAAGAGCAACCAGATTGAGGGTGCGGATATCGCTCTAAGAGCTGCACGTCGAGGAAATAGACCGTTCATTGCGCGGTGCGGCTATCTGCTATCCGATAACATGGAGAGAACCTACGGTGCGGGTTCGCCGCAGGCGGAAAGAGCGCATGCGCTGGAACGCGATGTATTTGCGGGAGCAGACCGTGTCGTGGTCACGACCTCGGCCATCATGAAAAAGGTGATCCGACAATATCGGCTGAAGCCAGACCGGGTGCGAGTGATTCCGAATCATGTCGATATGGTGCTGTTCTCTCCCGCCCCAGGCGAGGATCGTCGCCTCAATCGCCTATGCTATGTCGGACGCTTAGAGCAAGAAAAGAATCCTAGAGCGCTGATCGAGGCGATCCAAGGGATGGACGTGGAATTGATCATGGTCGGGAGCGGATCCCTTGAGGAGTCGTTGCGCCATGAGGTGCGTGAGCGGCGTCTCCGAGTTACCTTCATGGGCAATGTACCGAACTCTGCATTGCCCCGGCTCTTGAACAGTTCGGCGGCGTTTGTCATGCCGTCATTCATTGAGGGGCATCCTAAGGCACTGCTGGAGGCGATGGCGTGTGGTCTTCCCGTTATCGGAGCCAACGTGTCGGGGATTCGCGAACTCATCAGCGATGGGAGAACCGGAGTGCTATGTGCCTCTGATCCCGAGAGCCTGCGAGCTGCCGTAAGGGCCGTACTGGCCGATCGCGAGCTGGGCGCCAAGATGGGAGCCGCCGCACGCTCGTACGTAAAGGATCGCTTCTCACTCGACAGGGTCGCGGAGATGGAATTAGAGCTGCTCGATGAGTTGGATGCCGACTTTCGGACGCCGCAGGGCTTGGCTGGTGAGGGAGCCGTTGGCCATCGCGAGAGAGGCAAACCTGCCGCATGAACAAGTTGGACGATGTGAAAGGGGATGTCCCCGCCTGTCGGCCGAGCAGCGCCTGAAGCATCAAAGCGGTTGCATGTCGTCCATCAGCTCCGACGGGTTCAGCCTGCTGGCGTCATTGAAGATTCGACGTGCGCGTCAAGTGATGGCCGCGTTGATTGGCGAATTTGGGATCGTATGGTGTGCGCGAATGCCGTGTTGGGTTGGTTTCAGAAAATCGAGCACTACTGGGTGGGAGAAAGCGGACTTCGCCCCATCGCGCCCGCTGACTGGCATTTTCTCAAGAGCACGTATCGCCAGCGGTTTCAGACGTTGCTGGATGGATCGGACGCTAACGCCCTAGAAGAAGGTTGGCGCGATACCAGAAGCACCTATCACTGGTTTCATTTGGCGTGCAGAAATGCTCTGCGTGCATTGGCGGCCCGAGAATGCATCAGATGGATCGCTCGTCAGAGAGTGGTTCTCGATCTCCCTGCGGAGCGGCTCCGATCGCCAACAGTCTGTCGCGGTTCTCTCGTGATCGCGGGCTCCGCATCGCTTGTGTCGACATCGAGCACGTGCTGGTCCACGACGGGCGGTGGAAATTCAGCGGGGACCTCTGTGTGCGGACGCTGACGGTGGATCCAGTTGACGACAATCGGTTGGATCAGGTCACCTATGATATTAGTTTCTGTATGATCGTCCTCGATCACATCCCAAGGCCAGCGCAAACCCTGAGATGCCTCCATGCGCATCTTAAGTCCGAGGGGCATCTCATTCTTGAGTAGAGCAATTCTGAAGGGAAAGGCCTCGATAGCGAAGGCGGGGCGAGAGAACGGAGCCGGGCGCTGCAGTATGTCCGCAACTATTTCGATGTCGTCGAGGGAGAAGCTCATCTTGATGCCCGCCATGCGAGTTGTGTGGTGTGGCGACTCAAGAGAGACACGTCCTCACGCATCTGGTTAGTACCAAGCGGTCTGCGGCAAGGCTCCGTTGGAAATCATGTCCGAAGGCGAGGATCGGCGCGGGAGCCTCTTGACGGAAAGGCAGCAGGAACCGGGAGCATGAGACGGCGACTGACCCAATGGCTGGCAGCGGCATTGGCGAATGCGGCGCAATGGCTGCATGGCGAGCAACTGGAATCGTTGTTCGTCGAAATGATTACCAAGCGGATCAATACGCTCCCTCCGGACGAAGCACTGCGGCTGCTCTTTCGTCTGCAGGCGGCGCTCTATCCAACGCTCGGGAGGAAGGCGGTCGAATACGGTGGGGGGACACACACCAAGCATCGACACACCCGCTATCATGACTTTTTCACGAGCCGGATACGGGCTGGCGAGCGGGTGATCGATATTGGATGCGGCATCGGCGCGGTCGCCTTCGATATCGCGGTACGATCGGGCGCCTGGATTGTCGGAGTCGATCTCAGCGCTGCAAATATCGACATGGCGCGCAAGCGGTTTCAGCATCCAAGGGTGGAATATCGCGTTCAGGACGGTCTGAGAACGGGCCCGAGTGACCAATTCGACGTCGTCGTCTTATCCAACATTCTGGAACACCTCTCCGACCGACCTGCCTTTCTCAGGCAGGTGCAGCGTGCTGCGCGACCTTCAAGAATCCTGATCCGTGTACCGTTGTTCGAGCGAGATTGGCAAGTGCCACTGAAACGGGAATTGGGAGTGGAATGGCGACTCGACCCGACACATGAAACGGAATACACGCTGGAATCTTTTGCGGAGGAGATCGAGCAGGCTGGTTGTCGGATTCTTCACCAAGAGGTCCGATGGGGTGAAATCTGGGCTGAAGTATGCACGGCATGAACCCCGTCATCACCGTTGTCATGTCAGTCTACAACGGAGAACGCTTCCTGGGGGAGGCGATCGAGAGCATTCTTGGGCAGTCATACGCGGAGTTGGAATTCATCATCCTCGACGATGGATCAACGGACGCGAGTGCGAGGATCAGCACGTCCTTCGGCGATCCTCGGATTCGTGTCGTTCGGCACAACAGGAACCTCGGGTTAGCGGCTTCGTTGAACGTCGGGTTCTCTCTCGCCGCTGGCCGGTATATCGCCCGCATGGATGCGGATGACATCAGTCTGCCTACGAGGTTGGCCCACCAGGTCGCCTTTATGGATGCGCATCCTCACGTGGGCGTTTGCGGCTCGTGGATCGAGGTGCGTGGCGAGGGCATCCAGCAGGTATGGGAGTATCCCACTGATTCCGACTCGATACATGCTCGGCTCCTCTTCGATTGTGCCTTGGCACATCCCACGGTCATGCTGAATCGGGTGACGATGCAAAAAGCGAGATTATTCTATGATTCTTCCTATCCTTGTGCGCAGGATTATGATCTCTGGACACGGGCGGCACCATGCGTGCCTCTCGCGAACATCCCGGAGGTTCTGTTGATACGACGATTGCACCCTGCACAGGCAGGGCAGCATCGGGCAGAGACGCAGCGGATCTGGGCTAGAAAGATCAGAGAGCGACAGTTGGAGCGTCTGGGGCTCTCCCCAACCGTCACACAGGGCCGAATGCACGAAGCGATTAGTACGTGGTCGTGGCCCCCAACCGATAGCTTCGTGATGG
The DNA here is from genome assembly GCA_040981105.1 of Nitrospiraceae bacterium. Lineage (GTDB taxonomy): Bacteria > Nitrospirota > Nitrospiria > Nitrospirales > Nitrospiraceae > Nitrospira_G. The sequence continues at coordinate 40,970 of JANRMO010000029.1, read as the reverse complement.
AGGCGGAATTATGGCTTCAACTGCTGTGTCGGAAGAATAAAGAGAAGCGGATCTACCCGGAGCCCGCCTTTGCACGAGTCGTCGGGGAACGATGGAAGGCGATTTGCCAGTCTGTTGAGCCGACACTCGGACGACGGTTTTGGATGTCTTCATTGAGCGTTGCGGTAGATTTGGGGTGGAAGCAGAATCTGATGGGACGCGTACGGCGACGACTGGCTTTGATGGCTACCTGAAAGCACCCATGCCTCCCGGTCCCGAAATCGAATCTCAGCCGGTCTCGGGAAGTGATGACGGTCAGGATGGTCTGAAAATGTCCGTCGTCATCTGCACTCACAATCGAGCGGCCCTATTGCCGCAAGCCTTGGACAGCCTCCTCTGTCAGACGCTGGACCGGCGGCAGTATGAAATTGCGGTGGTGGACAACCGTTCGACGGACGAGACCGCAAGCATTGTTGCCGAGTATCAGGTACGACACTCGCTATGCGCTTTGCGGTTGCTCTATGAGTCGGAACTCGGATTGGGACACGCAAGGAACAAGGGCTGGCGCTTCGCGAGGGGGACCTATGTGGCCTTCATGGACGATGATGCCAAGGCCGATCCTCATTGGCTCGAACGGGCGCTGGAAGTGTTTGAACGGAGTCGGCCAACTCCTGTTGCCGTGGGCGGGCAGATCCTCCCATTTTATCCATTTCCGAAACCTGCTTGGTACAAAGACGAATACGAGGTAAGGTCTTGGGGCGCCACGCCGCGTCGCTTATGCTCCGGAGAATCATTCTCCGGTTCCAATATGATCATTCCCAAGGCGATACTTCAACAACTGGATGGGTTCGATACACGGGTGGGGATGCGGGGCGACTATATGTCTGTGGGCGAGGAAACGGTCTTCTTCCAGAAGGTCTGGAGTCTATTCGGTGAGGAAGCCATGGTGATGTATTCGCCCCACCTCATCGTGTACCACAGGGTCGGCAAGCATAAGCTACGTACGAGCTATCATCTGTCGCGTTGGTTTGTCTCGGGACAGGTGGCCTCTCGGCTGAATGCCGCTGGTTCATGGCGAGAACGCCTGAACCAACTGCGAGCAGGGATGGCCGCCATCCGAGCATTAAGTCGCGAGGCCATCACCCAATGGAGACAATGTTCCGATCACCGAGCGTGGGCGATCGAACGACTCGGACCGATCGCTCTCGAGGTCGGTCGATTGCTGGCCGGGCTCGGGCTATGCCTGCCGGTGAAGCGGGCGAAAGTATAGCGCGAGGTGACCTTCCGAATGTCGTCGTCGGTGACGAGCCGCTCGTACCTCCCTGAGACGGTTTGATGGTTCATATTCTGATTCCCGCCCACAACAATAGGCTTGAGGTCATTGCCCTCCTTCAATGCCTGGAGCGACAACAGGGTGTCGAACAGCAGGTGGTGTTGATTGACGATGGCTCGGTGGACGAGACAGTCGAGACGGTGAACGGCCGTTTTCCAACGGTCAGTGTGCTACGAGGAGACGGCAACTTGTGGTGGACCGGGGCGAATGTGCTTGGCGTGGCACATGTCCGCAATGGCGCGAGGGATCGCGATTTCATTCTTCTCCTGAATAATGATGTGACGGTGGGCAAGGACTATGTGGCTGAATTGGTCCGGTGTAGTGAGAAACTGGGACGGGCCATCGTCGGTTCGACGGTGGTGGATCATGAGCATCCTGAACGGATCGTAGCCGGGTTACGGATGGATCGACGCCTCCGCGTCACGGAGAACTCTGATGCCGTCGTGATCGGGAAGACTGAATACGATGATCAGGTCGATGTGCTTCCAGGCCGAGGAATGTTGGTGCCCATCGAAGTGTTCGACCGGATCGGTACATTTGATCACCGCCGGCTGCCCCACTATGGGGCCGATTATGAGTTCTCGATCAGAGCGAAACGCGCGGGGTTCACTCTCGCGGTTTCCCACAGAGCGAAGGCCTACGCCAATTTCCGGATTACCGGATGGCATCTCCCCGATCGGGCAACCCTCTCGATGAAGGAGAGTTTACAGCTCCTCTTCTCTAGAAAGTCGACGGCCAATCTTCTTTATTACCTACGATATGTGTGGCTGTGTTCGGAGCCGGATTGCAAGGTGCGGAATACGTTCTCGCAGGGACTGGGGCTGTTGCTGAATACGATCGGGAAGACCACCCTCGGTGTCCCGATCGCGGCCTGTGTCAGATTCTGCCTGAAAAGTGCTCGCAAGTTCAAAGCATTATGAAAGTCCTCATTGTCAACACCGACTATGCGGAATTCTTGGGAGCGCTGTACCGCAGCCATCCCGGTCTGGAAGCGGAGTCGTATGAACGGCAGCTTCGTGTGCGCTATGCGAGTCTCTTTGGGGTGGGGGACTTCTATTCGCGCAATCTGAGGGAGTTGGGGCATGAGGCGTATGATCTCTACGTCAACAATCTTTCCTTGCAGCGTGCGTGGGAACACGAGCATCAAGCGATTTCGCGGAAGCCAGAAGCCGCGCACGCGTTGACCAGGGGAGTCAAGCATGCCAAGGATTGGATGAAGCGGACGTGCCACCCACGAATCACGTCGTTGGCCCATTCGGCATGGCGGCGGATCGCAGCCGAGAACGACGACGGACGCCGCATTCTGAAAGAGCAAATCAAGGAGTACCGGCCGGATGTGCTGCTGAATCAGGCGATGGATGGAGTGGAATGTGAATGGCTCGCGACGGTCAAGCCATGGGTCCGGCTATTGGTAGGGCAACACGCGGCCACGCCTCTCGCCGATGACGAAGACTACCGCTGCTATGATCTCGTCGTGTCATCTTTTCCGCCGACTGTCGAATTCTTCCGACGCAAAGGCATACCGGCGGTGCTTCACCGGCTGGCTTTCGATCCCACTGCACTCCTCCAAGAGAGAAGCCCTGAGATCGTCTATCCCGTAACATTTGTCGGTAGTCTTTCGGCGGTTCACCAAAGCCGTATCGATTGGCTGGAGCGGCTATGTGAGACCGTTCCGGAATTGCAAGTCTGGGGACCCGGGGTGGAGCGGATTCCGGCGCAGTCGCCGCTTCGCCGTTGCCATAGGGGCGTTGTCTGGGGGCGGGACATGTATCGAATCTTACGACGGTCCATCATCACGCTTAATCACCATGGTGACGTGCCGCCATTCGCCAATAATTGTCGATTGTTCGAGGCCACGGGAATGGGAGCGATGCTGATAACGGACTGGAAGGCTAACTTGCAGGACCTCTTCGAGGTCGGTAAAGAGGTCGTGGCCTATCGTTCGACAGAGGAGTGTGTGGAGCGGATTCGCTATTACCTGGAACACGACGGGCAGCGCGCGGTCATCGCCGAGGCTGGAAAGGCGCGAACTCTTCGCGACCATACCTATCGGAAGCGGATGCAGGAGTTTGTGGAAATCGTCCAGAAACGATTGGCGGCCTAAAAGATGCGAGCCGTGCTCAAGACCCTGATTCCGCCGCGTATGCAGCCTGCGCTGCGCCGCATCGAACGCCGGCTGATCGGTTGGAAAGCTCGAAGGCATGTGGATCGGATGAGGGGCATCTCATTCGACGCCAAGGCGGGAGCGCTGCTGTCCTGCGGCTCGTATCAAGTGCGTATCAACGACGGCCCGAATTTTTTCATGCAGTACAAAGATATCTTCATCAATCGGATCTACCATTTTGATTCGACCGTCCCTGATCCGATGATTGTGGATTGTGGTGGGAACATCGGGATGTCGGTTCTCTATTATAAGCAAGTCTACCCAATGGCGAGGGTCATTGTCTTCGAGCCAGATCCTTTGGTCTATGGTTACCTGCAGGACAACATGGCGAGGAACCGACTGAACGACGTGCAGCTGGTTCAGGCGGCGGTTGCGGGGCGGGAGGGGACATTGGCCTTTCATTCAGACGGCAAGTACGGCAGCAATCTTGTCTCCGGCACGGCCGCGCTTCCGACAGGTTGGACCCGGCAGGAGGTCCCTTGCGTGCGCTTGCGGGGCTATCTCACGCAACCGATCGATTTTGTCAAGATCAACATCGAAGGTGCGGAATGGGAAACGCTCGCCGACTGCGGGGAGCGTTTGCGGATGGTAAGAGAAATGGTAATCGAATACCACCATTTGCCCACCTTGCCACGCACGCTCCATCGAATCCTGGATCTCCTCGATCGACAGGGGTTCGACTATCTCCTCAACGATTTCGATTCTGAAACCAATGGCGGAGTGCAGCCACCATTCAGACTCGCTCCGGAGAGCCAATACTTTTTGCTGATCTATGCCAAGCGCCTGGGGGTGAAATAGGGTGAAGGGTGTGTGAAGGGATGGACTTCTCTGCATTCGTGGAGTCGTTGCGGGTTCGCTTCACGACGCGCGCCGTTTCATGGCGGCAACAATGGCTGCGACTCCCCGTGGTCAGGCATCTTCGATGTCTCTCCTTGCGGCGAACCGCAGTACCGTATCCCGGCCGGGCTGCTGGAACTCAGGTGGTGCGCTACTACTGGAGTCGCTTCCTTGATGAAAGACGCGCTGATATTCGCGGGCGAGCGCTGGAGATCGGCGTGACCGGGACGGTTCGCCATTTCGGGGGGCGCAACGTGACATCCGTAGAGGCGCTCGACATTACGCGATCGAGTCCCAGCGTCACTGTGGTGGCCGATCTGGCCAGGGCGGATCATCTGGCGCCGGACCAGTACGATTGTTTTGTGAACCAATTTACAAGTCACATCATTTATGACTTCCGGGCCGCCCTCTACCATAGTATTCGAATATTGAAGCCGGGTGGAGTCCTGCTGATCAACTTCCCCTGTCGAAGCGGGTATCCTGTCAACGGCATCCCTCTTGGGGATGGGGGCTGCGCCTATGTCTATTGGTGGTTTACCCCGCGCCTTGTCGATTCTGTATGTTCCGAGATGGGAATTGACGACGCCTACCGTGATGTCAAGGCATACGGAAATTTCTTTGCGCTGACCGCGTACATGGCCGGAATCCCGGCGGAGGAAATGACGGCGGACGAGCTGGACGCCGTCGATCCGGACGTCCCGGTACTGATCTGCGCACGCATCCAGAAACCGCTGGACTGGGCGCCTCGATATCGGCCGGCCGTCTGAGCGACGACCCGACCCGGGCCATACCCGTCGAGTTCAGGAGGAAGCGGAGTCTATACGAATGGTTTGGTCGATCGTCCGAGCAGGCATCGCGCGATGTCGGCGTCTGGCTGTGTGGCCTCCGATCGGACGAGTCCGGTTTGGAAGTCTTCAGCGGACGACGCCGATCAGCCGAGTGTTCGGGCTGGATCGAAGCAAGCGAGAGCGGTGCCTCGACATCGTGTTCATTGAGAGGTTTCTGCACCGACACCGAACGGATATTCGCGGGCATGTGCTGGAGATCGGGGACGACCGCTACACCCGAGCGTTCGGCGGTTCGGCCGTTGTGCAGGGGGATGTCCTCCATGTCCAATCGGGATATGCCGGGGTCACGATTGTGGCCGATCTGACTCGTGCTGATCACCTGCCATCCGAAACCTTCGACTGCATCATCTGCACACAGACCTTGCAATTCATTTACGACGTCCACGCGGCGGTGAAGACACTGTACCGCCTGCTTCGTCCCGGAGGGGTGCTCTTGATGTCGGGGACCGGAATCAGCCAAATCAGCCGGTACGACATGAATCGTTGGGGAGACTATTGGAGATTCACCACGGCATCGGCCAGACGATTACTTGAGGAATGTTGGCCGTCGAAAAATGTGGAAGTGCAAGCGTACGGCAATGTGCTGCTGGCGATTGCCTATCTCCATGGGCTGACGCTCGACGAGATCGATCCTGCCTGCCTCGATCAGCAGGATGAAGACTATCAGATGGTCATTACCGCTCGTGCGTTCAAGCCGGATGGGGCCGGAACGGAAGAGGCAGGGCATCTGTGACCGCGAGTTGCCGCAACGGTGGAATCCGGTCACGAGGACTCGGTCAGAGACGGTCGTGGACGCGAGCCGCAATGGGGTCTCCGGTTGAATCTCTGCAGGCGCGGATGACGAAAGAAATCCGTAAAGCGCTTGACCTGCGCGGGATTTCATCGGATGTTGGAGTCATCCGACGGCTCACCCACAATTGGACCGGTCACGACGATGTGCAAAGCCGTGGATGGCGCACCGTTGAGCTAGAGACTACGCATCATGCACCTGCCCGGCCTTTCGAGAATCCGTCGGGAATGGAAACGGGTACGCAATCGCTATCGGCCTTCAGGGTTGATCCTCCTGTATCATCGCGTGGCAGAACCGTCGTCTGACCCGCAACTGCTCAGCGTCACGCCGCAGAGGTTCTTCCAGCATTTGGCTCACCTCTCCGACCACTACGAAGTCGTCGGTCTTGAGGAACTCATGGAACGACTCGCCGGCGGGGGGCGGGCTACCGCACGGCTGGTTGCCGTGACGTTCGACGATGGCTATGCCGACAATCTCCATCATGCGAAATCCATCCTTGAGGCGCACGGCATGCCTGCGACGGTGTTCGTGGCAACAGGGCTTCTCGACCAACAGCAATGTTTTTGGTGGGATGACCTGGAACGGATATTTCTGCGTGCATCTGCTCTCCCCAAACTGTTGCGATTGGAGATTGCCGGCCAAGTGCATGAATGGGATCTCGGAAGCGATGCCTGCTATCGGAGCGAACGCGAGATCCTCCACCGAGCCTGGAACGTGTTACGGAGCGACGATCCTACTGCGCGGCATCGTATCTACCGGAGCCTGTGCAGGATCCTGAGGCCGATGTCTGCTGCGGCGAGACAGACTCTCCTCGACCTCCTTTGGGAGTGGGCCGGCTATGAGAGTGAAGGAGCGTGTGATGCCCGACTCCTTACGAGTCAAGAAATCCGACAGCTCGCCGGCGGAGGAAGGATTCGAGTGGGGGCCCATACTATGTCGCACCCCGTGCTCGCCGCGTTACCGATCGACAGTCAGCTCCGCGAAATTGCCGAGAGTAAAGGATGTCTGGAGGACATCCTGGGACGTCCCGTGACGAGTTTCGCCTATCCCTATGGGACGAGGGCGGACTATACGGAGCAGACGGCGAAGCTCGTTCGAGAACAAGGATTCTCGTTTGCCTGTTCAAACTACCCGGACACGGTGACCGAAAGAACCGATGCCTACGAACTTCCACGATTTGTGGTGCGGAATTGGAGCGGCGAGCGGTTTGCCTCCACCGTAAAGGCGTGGTTCGACGGTGCTGTGTAGGAAGGGGCGTGATGGTTCCGAGGCTGCTCAAGACCGGAATTCGGAGAGTGTTTCAAGCGGCCGGATGGGATATCCGTCGACTTTCCCATCTCAACGAAGGATCGAGGCCGAGGGTGACCGTCCTGCATTCCCTCCAGCAGGCACGGAATGTGGGATTCCTTCCCACCACGGTGTTGGACATCGGTGCCGCGTTCGGCTCGTTTGCGCAGGAATGCAGAACCATCTTCCCGGAGGCCCGGTATCTCCTCCTTGAACCGCTCAGGGAGTATCTGCCGGTGTTGGAGCGACTCAAGCGGACCATGCCGGGGATGGATGTCCTCTGCGCGGCAGCCTCGTCCGTGTCCGGCGAGATCGACATCCATGTTCACCCTGATCTCGTCGGGTCGTCCCTCTATCGAGAAGTGGAGCAGGGGACGGATGTGAACGGTGTGCCGCGCCGGGTCCGCGCGGTGACCATCGACAGCGTCGTCCGGGAACAGCGGGTTGCGGGCCCGTTTCTTCTCAAGCTGGACGTGCAGGGGGCGGAACTGGATGTGCTCAACGGTGCCAACGCGACGTTGAGGGATTGCGAGTTTGCGGTGCTGGAGGTGTCGTTCTTCAAATTTTTCGATCGGGGGATCGAGTGCTGCGACCTCCTGACCTCCATGCGGGATCGAGGTTTTGTGCCTTATGACATCGTTGGGCTTCAGTATCGGCCGTTGGATCGGGCGCTGTCGCAGGCGGATATCGTCTTTGTGAGGGAGAGGGGCCAGTTCAGGCGGCATCATTATTATGCGACACCGGAGCAGCGGGCACGGCAAACCGAGCTGATGCAGGCCGAATTGAGCCGGCTGTTGCCTTGACGGGCACCCATGAGAGCCGGAGTCCCCACGATATCGGTCGTCACACCGTCCTTCAATCACGCTCCCTTCTTGGATGAGACGATCCAATCCGTCCTTGCCCAGACCTATCCTCATTTCGAATATGTCGTGGTTGACGGTGGATCGTCGGACGGCAGCGTAGACATCATTCGGAAACATGAAAGCCGATTGGCATGGTGGGTCAGCGAGCCGGACGGAGGCCAATATGATGCGATCAACAAGGGGTTTCAGCGGACGAGTGGCGACATCATGGCCTGGATCAACAGCGATGATAAGTACATGCCATGGGCATTTGCGGTTGTGGCTGAAATCTTCACCACCTTTCCCGGGGTGGATTGGATCACGAGCGTGCATCCGATCAGTTGGAATCCCAGCGGCCATGCTGTGGCCGTCGATTTTACAGGCGGATTCAATCGGCGTTCGTACATGAAGGGCGGGAATTTTCCAGGGGAAGGATCCTATGGCCGACGGTGGATCCAGCAGGAGTCGACATTTTGGAGACGCTCCCTTTGGGAGCGAGCGGGCGGCCGCCTGGATACACGCCTTCGATATGCTGCCGACTTCGAACTCTGGGCTCGCTTCTATGATCATGCAGATCTCTACGGCGTCGGGGCTCTGCTGGGAGGCTTTCGCGCACACGGCAGCCAACGCTCGGTTGAGCATCGAGAAGAATACATGGCGGAAGCGGAAGCGACCCTTCGAGCCAGAGGGGCATGGCCCTGCAGTCGTCCGGAAGGTCTGCTGCGAGGGATTATCTGGAAGGTGTTTCGGCAATACTCCCTCGCGAAGGTTCCTTCCGGGCTGTTGTCGGCGTTGTCCTGTCTCCGTCTGGTGTATCCCGCCCCGGTCCTGACCTGGAATGGCACCGCCAGAGAATGGACACTCGTGACCGGATTCGTGGTGTAACCGCTGATCCTCCGGTAGATGCATATTCTCCAGATCAATACCGCGGACATCGCCGGCGGGGCTGAAGCGGTGGCCTGGCAACTGCTTCACGCCTATCGCCGCTTGGGACATGACTCTCAACTGGTCGTTGGGTTGAAGCGGAGTACCGATCCGGATGTCATCAGTCTTCTGCGCGAGGAATGCCGTGGGCCTTGGGCTCGAGGGTGGCAACGGATAGGCGATACGTTTCGACCGCTTGAAGGGAGGGTGCGAGGAGCCTCGAGATTGCGCCGCCTCTGCACATCGGCCATCGGCCAACCGGTACGGGCCTTCAACATCTGGCGAGGGCGTGAGGATTTCGCTTTTCCTGAAATCTGGCGCATGAACGAGCGGCTCCGGACTACCCCAGATATCGTACAGTGCCACAATCTGCATGGGGCGTGGCTGCCGAGCGGCGGCTACTTTGACCTCGAAGCGCTTCCCTGGTTGAGTCGTCGGATTCCGCTGATTCTGACGCTGCATGATGCTTGGCTGCTCAGCGGCCATTGCGCCCATTCCTTCGGCTGTGATCGGTGGAAAAAGGGGTGTGGGGGGTGTCCGGACCTGACGATTTACCCGTCCATCAGAAGGGACGCCACCGCCTACAATTGGCGCCGCAAACAAACGATTTTCGGCCAGAGTCGGGTTTTTGTCTCCACGCCGTGTCACTGGCTGATGCGGCGAGTGCAGGAGTCCATGCTGGCGCCAGCCGTTATCTCGTCCCGGGTGATCCCGAACGGCGTGGACTTATCCGTGTTCCAGCACGCCGAGAAGCGGCAGGCTCGTGAGGATCTCGGGCTCCCTCAGCAGGCGAAGGTGCTGTTCTTCGTCGCGCACGGAGTACGAGGCAACATCTGGAAAGACTATGCCACGATGAAGGAAGCCGTGCGGATGGTGGCCGCCCATCTGCGCGGACAGGAGGTGATCTTCTTAGCGTTGGGGGAGGAGGGAGACTGGGAAGAGAGCGGAGAAGGCCGCATCCGCTTTGTTCCTTTCGAAAACGATCAGAGGAAAGTCGCTCGGTACTACCAAGCTGCGGATATCTACGTGCATGCGGCGCGGGCCGACACGTTCCCTAACACCGTTCTCGAAGCGTTGGCTTGTGGCCTTCCAGTGATTGCGACGGCGGTCGGAGGCATCGGCGAGCAAGTGCTGGAGGGGCAAACGGGGTTTCTTGTGCCGGCCGGAGATGCGGCCGGGATGGCGGGTCGCATCGTTCAGCTCTTGCGGCAGCCTGCTCTCCTGGCTGGTTATGGTCGACGAGCGGAGCAGGACGCCAGGCAGCGGTTCGACGTGCGCCGTCAAGTGACCGCCTACCTTGAGTGGTTTGAAGAAATCCTGATGGGTGATCGGCAGGGAGCGATTCATCCGCAGGAAGATTCTCCCATGGGTGGAACGGATGGATATGACAAGAGAGCGGCGTCGCGGGCCCTGGGGTGATTCATCGTTGCTGATGTCCATGCGGAGGGCGGACGGCGAGCTATGAGATACAAGATCCTGCTCCTAGTCGTCGGACTCGATGTCGGGGGGACGGAAACGCATGTTTTGGAGTTGGCCACGCGGCTGGATCGACGCCGATTCGATGTGACGGTCTGTTCGTTGAAAGGCAGCGGACGATTGGGCCTGGAGTTGGAGCGCCGGGGCGTGAGGGTGGTGACGCTGGAGGGCTGCGGAAAAGGCGACGGACGAATACTGTTCAGGCTCTGGCGATTAGTGCGCAGGGAACGCCCTCATGTCATTCATGCCTTCCTATTTTGGGCGAATCTTGCGGCCAGACTGGTCGGGCGATTGTGCGGATCGTGCATCGTCCTGTCTTCCTATCACGATGAGGTGGCCACCGAAGGATGGATCATTCGGATCATGGATCGAATCACACTCCGCTGGACCGAGGCGCTGGTCTGTTGTTCCCATGCCGTCAGCCGTTCGGTGGCCGATCGCATCGGAGGAGCGCCGCGACGGACGGTCATCATTCCGTTCGGCGTCGATCTGAGGAACTTCAAGACTATCGGGTCGCTAGAACGTGCGGCGCTCGGCCTGCGTCCGCATTGTCCCGTCATCGGTACGGTCTGTCGCCTGGTTGAACCGAAGAAGGGCCTTCGTATCTTGCTGGAGGCGGTTGCGGAGATCCAACGGAACGCTCCGGCTGTTGACTGCCAGGTGCTCATTGTGGGTGACGGCCCTGCGAAAGGCCGCCTCGAAGCATTGAGCCGGGAATTGGGTCTTGGCGATTCCGTCGTGTTTGCCGGTGAGCGTCGGGACGTGCCGCAGATTCTGCCGGTCCTTGACCTGTTTGTGCTCCCCTCGCTCTATGAAGGGTTCGGGATCGCCATCCTCGAAGCCATGGCGGCGGCGCGGCCGGTGGTGGCGACCACCGTCGGCGGGATTGGGGAGTTCGTCGAACACGGACAGTCGGGGCTGTTGGTCGAACCTGGGAATCCCATTGCGCTCGCGAATGCCATCCAGGCCGTGCTCAGGCGGCCGGATCGAGGCAGGGAGATGGGGTTGTGGGGGCGGGAACGTGTTCGTAAATCATTTGGCATCCAGTCGATAGTCGGGCAACATGAACGATTATACGAGGACTATCTTGTCCAAATGGGCGACTGGTCCTTAATGGGCGGCGCCGGAGGAGCCTGGGCCTCCTCCGCCCAAGGGTGAAGCCACGACATGCATCTTTACGCCGTGACCTGTGTGCTGGCGCTCGCGCTGGCTCTCTATGGGGTGCCGCTCGCAAGGCGAGCCGCGCTGCTCTACAACATCGTCGACAAGCCGGACGGCAAACTCAAACAGCAGCGGGAACCGGTTCCCTATTTGGGAGGCCTGGCGATTTACTTGGCGTTTCTCATGAGCCTCGCCTTCACGTTTGAATTCCGCCATGACGTGCTGGGGATTATTCTGGGGGGAACCATCGTGGTGATGCTGGGGCTGATCGACGATTTCGGAGTACTTTCGCCCATGACCAAGTTGATCGGTCAGTTGCTCGCGGTGTTTATCCTCATCAAGAGCGGGATTCGGATCAGTATCGCCGCCCTGCCGGATTGGCTCGATCTGGCGCTGACCGTCTGGTGGATGGTGGGGCTCATCAATGCGTTCAATCTCCTCGACATCATGGACGGGCTGGCGGCGGGCGTCGGCGTGGTCTGCGCCACCTGTCTCTTGATCGTCTCCTTGCTGAACGGCGACCAGGGGACCGCCGTCATGTCGGCGGCATTGGCCGGCAGCCTGCTGGGATTTCTCCGCTACAATTGGCATCCCGCCAACATCTACATGGGCGATACCGGAGCCATGTTCATCGGACTCATGCTGGGCGCGCTCTCCATGATTGGACAATATGCCGTCCGGCAAGATCTTGCGCTGCTGTCTCCCATCCTCATTCTGGGTGTCCCGATCTTCGATACCCTGTTTGTCATGTATGTCCGATACCGTCGGGGGTTGCCGATGTTTCTAGGGAGTCCCGACCACATGCCGCTCCGTCTTCGCCGGTGGGGACTCAGCGTGACGCAGGTCGTCGCCGTCAGCTATGCGGCATCAGCCTTCTTCGGCGGGCTCGGCATTCTCTTGATCTTCGCCGATCGCCAGACGGCGCTCGTCATCTGTCTCCTCTCGGGGGTGCTCGCACTGGCCGCCGCTTATGTCCTGCTCCGGGTCGATACCAGGGCGTCGTTGGCCGCCGCGTCGGGGGCGCCTACCTCGATCCGGACCACCAGGAAGGCGCGATCCGCATGATCCACATCGTCGGTGCCGGCCTGGCCGGTTTGAGCACCGCCTATCATCTGAAGGGCCTGCCATACCGGCTGCATGAAAAGGAGTCGGAGGTCGGCGGGCTCTGTCGGTCCTACACCAAGGAGGGCTTCACCTTCGACATGACCGGCCACCTGCTCCACTTCAGGCAGCCGGAGATTAAATCCTTGGTAGAGAGGTTACTGGCGGGGCGGCTCACGCGGCACGGACGTCGGTCCTACATCTACTCGCATGAGACCTACACCGAATATCCGTTCCAGGTGAATACCCATGGGCTTCCTCCCGAAGTCGTGCGTGATTGTCTTCTCGGATTCATTGCGACATTGACCGCGAAACCGGAAGCTACCGACGGCGAGCGGTCGCTCCAGCAATGGATTCTCTCCAATCTCGGCGAGGGGATCGCGAAACATTTCATGGTACCGTTCAACGAGAAACTCTGGCAGGTACGGTTGGATGAACTGACGGCCGACTGGGTGTCCTGGCTCGTACCGAAACCGGATATCAAGGATGTTGTGAACGGGGCCCTGGGCATCAAAGACAAGGCGTTCGGATACAACCCCTCGTTCCTCTATCCGACGAATGGCGGGATCAGGATCCTGCCCGAAGCCTTCGTCCCATTCATCGAGAATCTTTCGCTGGGTGAAGAATTGGTCGAGATCCATACGGGTCGTCGCCGGGCCCTCTTCCGTAAGGGCCAAGACTGTCGGGAAGAGGCGTATGAGGGCCTCGTGTCCACTATTCCCGTGACCGAGCTGGTCGAGCGCTGCGTCGATCTGCCGCCTGCAGTGAAGGAAGCGGCAGCCTCCCTTCGATGGGTCTCGGTCTATAGCGTCAATCTGGGGGTGGCTCGCGCCGGCATTACGGACAAACATTGGATTTACTTCCCGGAGCCGGAATATCCCTTCTATCGGGCCGGCTTCCCCATGAATTTTTCTCCGGAACTCGGTCGCCCCGGTTGCAGCTCCTTGTATGTCGAGATGTCCCACCGGCCGACCGTCCGGTTGCCGGAGGCTGAATTGCTGAGGCAGGTCCGAGGCGGCCTGGAACGGGCCGGGGTTCTGCGTGCGACGGATGCATTCGTCGTGCAGGACGTGAAAGATATCCAGTATGCCTATGTGCTGTTCGATCGGCACCGAGCCCGTGTACTGCCTGGGATTCTCGGGGAGCTGGAGCGGCGCGGCATTTATTCGATCGGCCGGTACGGCCGCTGGGAGCATACCTCTATGGAGGACGCCATCGGCCAAGGCAAACAGACGGCCGCGCGTATCCTGGAACGATGGTCGCGCGCCGCCTAACGAGCAGGCACGGTGTCTTCCCTCACCCGAATCGCCCATATCATCACCAAGCTCGAACTCGGAGGCGCGCAACAAGTCGCGCTCTTTACCGTTGCTCAGCTCAACCGGGCGAAGTACGCGCCGATTCTGATCGCGGGCGAGCCGGGCCTCTTAGACGAGGAGGCTCGCGCCATTGCCGGTTTGGAGTTTCATCGGGTTCCCTCGCTGGTCCGCCCCATCCATCCCTGGTTCGACGCCATTGCGCTGTATCAGTTGACGCGACTCCTGATCCGGTTGCGTCCGACGATCGTCCAGACTCACAGTTCGAAAGCCGGCTTTCTGGGAAGATGGGCGGCCCGGTTGGCTGGCGTGCCTATCATTCTTCACTACGTCCATGGCTACGGGTTCACTCCGGCCCAGCAGCCTTGGCTGCGTCGCCTGCTCATCTGGGGCGAGCGGCGGACCGGGCGGATCACGACCAAGGTCTTCACGGCCTCTTCCGCGAATTTGCGACAAGGGGTCGAGCTTGGACTCTTTACCGAGGACAAGGCGTTGTGGCTGCCTCCGGGCGTGGATTTGGAAGCGATCAGGAAACGGCGGGTGGATGTCGCGCGCACACGCCGGGAACTCGGCCTTGAGTCTGCCGGACCGCTCGTCGGCATGGTCGCACCCTTCAAACCGCAAAAGGCGCCGGTGGATTTTGTTCGCATGGCGGCGGCGATTCATCAGCAGCGACCCGATGTCCGATTCCTGCTTGTCGGCGACGGCGAGCTTCGCGAAGCCGTCACGGACGAAGTGCAGCGCGCCGGGCTCAGCGGCTATGTGTTCCTCGCCGGATGGCGGCGGGATGTGTGGGACATTCTCCGCTGTTTAGATGTGTTCGTGCTGACATCTCGCTGGGAAGGATTGCCTCGAGTGTACTTGGAGGCTCTGACCAGCGGGATCCCCGTGGTCGGTACGAGGGTAGACGGGGCGTCAGACGTCATTCGCGACGGGGTAAACGGCTTTCTGGTCGAGCCCGGAGATGTATCGAGGTTGGCGGGCCGGGTGCTCTGGCTGCTCAGTCATCCGACTCACGCCAGGCAAATGGGGCTCAGAGGAAGCCGGTTGCCCATCCTGTTCGACTGTCATGAAATGGTCCGCCGGCAAGAGCAGGTATACGATCAACTCCTCTCGGAGCTGGAACAACAGCCCCATTCTCGTGCCGCATAGCACCTCGTCAATGGCTAGATCGCGCCTCCTCCGCTGAGGACAGGAGCGAACGCCATCCTCGGCGCCCCGAAAAACCTATTGCCTTCCGATCGGGATTTGCGCTAATTCTGGACGATTCGATTCGTCAGACGAAGGTGGTGCGAGATGAATAACCAAACGACTCAGCGGACCCGAATTCTCATCGGCGGGCTGATCGGCGTGCTCCTCGGCGGCTGCGCGCTGGATCAACGATGGCGGAATGCGATGGAGGAGGGGAACCTCGCGCTGAACGCTCATCAGTACGAGAAGGCCCACGAGTCATTGCTTCAGGCGCAGCACTACGCCGAGAAGTTGGAGCCGCACGACGGCTATTTCACCGCGGCGACGCTCGACAAATTCTGCGAGTGGCATTTCATGCAGGGGCAGTATCAGGAGGCGGAGGCTCTGTGTCAGCGGGCCGCGACGATCCGAGAACAGGCCCTCGGGCCGGATCATCTCGAAACCGTGGCGAGCCTGACCCATTTAGCGGAGGTCTACCAGGCCCAGCAGAAATACGCCAAGGCGGAACCGTTGCTCCGTCGTGCCCATGCCATCCGGCACAAAGTACTGGGCCCGCACCACCCGGAGACCGCCAACACGCTGAGCCAGTTGGGGGACGTCTATCGAGCACAGGGGCGGACCAATGAGGCGCTGACTCTGTACCAACAGGCATTGCCGGGGCTCGAGCAGAGTCTCGGGAAAGACCATGCTCGGGTTGGCAGTTTGCTGAACGTGATCGGAGAATCGTATCTCATGCAGGGTCAATCAGGGGTGGCCAAGCCGATTCTCCAACGGGCTCTGACGATCAGGGAAAAGGCGTTCGGTCCGGACCATCTCCTGGTGGCCACGACCTTGAGCTTACTGGCCCGCGCCTACGTCGGGGAGGGGCAGTTTGAGAGCGCAGAATCCGTGTTCGAACGGGCCCTGGCGATCGTTGAGCGCAATAAGGGAACGGAAGATCTGGCTGTTGCCTCGAACCTGACGCAGTTGGCGAAGCTGTATGAAACGCAGGGGCGGAACGGCAAGGCCGAACTGCTGCATCGGCAGGCGCTTGGAATTCGCGAGGCCAACCTGGGCCCCAAACATCCGCAAGTGGCGACGACCCTCACGCAGATCGCCAAGCTGTACCAGAACGAGGGACGGCTGGCCGAAGCCGACAACCTGTATCGTCAGGCCATCCAGATATACGAAAACGGCAAGGGGCAGTCTCAGGCATCCCATGCGGATGCGTTGAAGAACTATGCCTTGCTGCTGAAGCGCAAACAGCGACCCAATGAGGCAGAGGAGCTCGAAGCCAAAGCCAAGGGACTGCTGGAAAAGGTGGCGGCCGACTCTCCTCAGAAGCGCGTGGTTGAATCAGAGTAAGCCGGACACAGACAGCTCCATTCAGAGGGAGGGATGCTCGTATGGTGTTCCTTCCAGCGCTCCGCTGCCCATCACCTCGGATCTTCGCTCCTGATCATCGAGAGGCATCGCGCCTGACTCCATCAGGCGGCATCAGCTCGTCACGGCCCCTTCAGAGGCTGAGGAAACGTGGCGAGCGTATTTGCCCATGACGCCGGTTGTGTAGCGAGGCACGAAGGGCTTCACCTTTTTGAGTCGGGCTGCAATTTCACGCCGGCTCAGCTCGACCGTCAGGGTCCTGGCCTTGATGTCGAACACGATCATGTCGCCGTTCTTCACCGCGGCGATGGGGCCCCCTTTGACGGCCTCTGGCGCCACGTGTCCCGCCATGAGCCCGTGCGTGGCTCCTGAGAAGCGGCCGTCGGTCAACAACGCCACCTTATCACCGAGTCCGGCGCCGACAATCGCGGCCGTCACGCCCAACATCTCGCGCATGCCCGGTCCCCCGGAGGGGCCTTCGTAGCGGATCACGACCACCTCTCCCGCTTTGATCTGGTTGGCTTGCACTGCCGCGAACGCATCTTCTTCTCGGTCGAACACCTTGGCGGGTCCGCTGAATTTCATCAGGGAATGGCCGGCGACCTTGACCACGCAGCCTTCCGGAGCCAGATTTCCCTTGAGGATGACGAGGCCGCCCGACGGCTTGATCGGGTTATTCAAGGGACGGAGCACCTGCTGCCCGGTCGCTTCCTTCGCCCCTTGCGCCTCCTCGCCGATCGTCCGTCCGGTCACCGTGGGTTGATCCTTGTGCAGTAGCCCGGCCTCCAAGAGGCGCTTCGCCACCAACGTCGTGCCGCCTGCGGCGTACAGATCCGAGGCGGTGAACCGACCGCCCGGCTTCAGGTCTGCGAGCAAGGGGACTCTCCGGTTCATGCGGTCGAAGTCGTCGATGGTCAGCCGCACGCCGGCCTCGCGGGCAATGGCCAACAGGTGCAGCACGGCGTTCGTAGACCCGCCGGTGGTGGCTACCGCCGCGATGGCGTTTTCCAACGATTTACGCGTGATGATCTTGCGCGGGCGGAGGTCGCGCCTGAGGAGATCCATGACAAGTCGGCCGCATTCGAACGCCACGTCGTCCTTCAGAGCGTCCATCGCCGGCACTCCGTTGCGTCCCATCGGTGAGATGCCGAGAAATTCGAAGGCGATGGCCATCGTATTGGCCGTGAACTGTCCGCCGCACGCGCCGGGACCGGGGCAGGCATGATCCTCCAGATCCTTGAGCTCGACGGTAGTCATCTTGCCGGTGGCGTGTTTCCCGACTGCTTCAAAGACATCCTGGATGGTCACGTCGTGTCCTTGAAATGTGCCGGGCATGATCGATCCGCCGTACAACATCAGGGAAGGCACGTTAAGACGGGCCAGCGCCATTACGGTGCCGGGAATCGTCTTGTCGCAGCCTGAGAGGGCAACCACGGCGTCAAAGAGATGGCCCCGGGCGACCAGTTCAATCGAATCGGCGATCACCTCCCGGCTGATCAGTGAAGCCTTCATGCCTTCCGTGCCCATGGCAATGCCGTCGGAGACCGCGATGGTGTTGTATTCGATGGGAGTGCCGCCCGCTTCGCGAATGCCTGCTTTCACCCGTTCCGAGAGCCGTCGCAGGTGATAGTTGCAGGGCATGACTTCGATCCAGGTGTTGGCCACTCCCACGAGCGGCCTGGCCAGGTCGTCGTCGGAAAATCCCACCGCCTTGAGCATGGCCCGTGCGGGGGCGCGGTCAGGACCGTCGGTAAGATCGCTGCTCTTGTGCTTCAGGGACAGGCTCATGGACACTCCTTTGTTTTTCTCGAAACCAGACCGATGGGCGTTGAAGAGCGGAACTCTGGCATAGGAATGGACCGGCGGTCAACGGTCGTGCCGATGAATCTGAGTCAAGAGTTGAAGCGGGGAGTGGCCGGCAGGCCGATCGGTGTCCCCGTGAGCGACAGAATTTGACGGAGAAGAGATTCTCTACGGAGGTGTTCAGGCCGGGCCGGGACGGGACGGCGAAACCGCCGTCCCGACGTTTGATCGGTCACGAATCCTTCTTCATGCCGCCGTGGGGATTCCCTCCCCCGTGACCGGAACCTCTCTCCTTATGCTGCTGCATCATCTTGTCGTGTTCGGCCTTCTCTCTCCCGCGTTGTTCGGGGGTCAGCAGGGCGAGCACGTCGCGGCGGGCCTTGATCGACGCGAGACGCAGCGACACTTGGAAATCTTCGCTTTGCTTCAGTTTGGCCTCGATCGCGCCCAGATCCGATTTCTCATCGTCCACCAGGGCCTTCAATTCGCGCTCGGCGACCTGAATATCCGCCTCACTCTTGATCCGCAGTTTGTCGAGATCGAGTTGCATGGCCTTGAGCTTCGTGACCTGGTCATCCGTCAAGCCGATCTCCTTCTCGTGCTTGAGCAGATGGCGGATCAAATGGCCGGTGCTGCTGTGCATCATGCCCATGCCGTGGCCGCCCATGCCGCCGCCATAGCCGTGGCCTTCGCGGCTGTATCCGTCCTTTTTCCCATGTTCGTAACCCTTTCCTGCCGGGTCGGCGAACACGGGCGTGAGGGGGAAGCCGAAGGCCATGATCACTGCCAGCATTCCGGAAACGATCAAACGAGACATGATGCCCTCCTCTGTAGGTGATGATCCATCACTCATCATACCATGTGACCCGGCCTTGGGAAGAATCAGAGACCGGAAAAAAGTCGGCAGTCACGGTCGTCCCGTCGGCAAGCCGATGTCGCGAAGCGCGTTGATGATGAACTGCACCGCGAGCGCCGCGAGCAAGAGGCCCATCAGACGCGTCATTATTTTTTCTGCGATCGGGCTGAGCCAGCGCGTGCCCCGGCCGGCCAATACAAGGATCGCATAGCTGGTCAATCCGACCGCGCCGATGCAGGCGAGCAATACGGCCTGTTGGAGCCATGATTGAGCCTGGGAACCGAGCAGGATCGAGCTGGAAATGGCGGCGGGTCCGGCCATCATCGGGATCGCCAGCGGGGTAATGGCGACATCATGCTTATCCACCCCGGCGGCGGTTTCCTCGGCCGTCTCCTGTACGGGGGACCGCTGCGCACGCAGCATATCCAGGGAGACCAGGAGCAACAGCAGACCGCCAGCAATCTGGAGCGCCGGGAGACTGACGCCGAGGACACGGAACAACGGCTGGCCGATAAACGCGAATAGACCAAGAAGCCCTGCTGTCACGAGACAGGCCAGGCGCGCCGTCCGAACCCGATCGGAAATGCTGTGGCTGACCGTCATCGCGATGAAGGCCGGCACCGCAGCCACGGGATCGACGATGACGAAAAGTGTGCCGAAACAGAACAGGGCATACTCCGTCAGTTCCATCGGAGCACCTGCGGTTGACCGGAAGGTGGAGGCAAGGTCGCGGACGATGCGACCGTCATGCCGAGGAGCCTGTCCGACATCGATCCTTCTACTGCGGCGAACGATGTAGCGGTATCTGCTTCGTTCTCGGTCCTGAATAACCCGCGGTACCCATTGCTCCGGGATTGCAATGGATCCAGATTCCAGCGAACATGCTTCCGGGATTTTGTGGTCTGCGGCCGTACATCTGACCGGGTACCCATTGTCCAGCTTCTTGCAATGGGTGCAACCTTCACCTCGTCACGAACGGCAATGTCGAGCAGGCTCCTAGCGACGAGTCAGGCGGATCAACTCCGCCCTGGGGTCGGGATGGGGGATGCGGTCGAGTTGCTCGTAGAGTTTCCGTTCGTCCTCCGGCGGCGATGGAGGGACGACGATTTGCAAGGTGTAAAAGAGATCGCCATGGCCGCCGGAGGCGGTGGGCAGCCCCTTGCCCTTGAGGCGGAGCTTGCTGTCGGCCCTGCTCCCGGCCGGCACTCGGACCTTGACCGGATCGGCCAACGTCGGCCCCGTAACCTCGGCTCCGAGCACGGCCTCCCAAGGCCAGACGGGCAGGGTTACGTGGATGTCGCTGCCCTGCCGGCGAAAGACCGGGTCATCCTGAATATGGACGTGGAGGTAGAGATCTCCGCGCTTCCCGCCGTTGAATCCGGGCTGGCCTTTTCCCGGCACCCGGACTCGCGTGCCGTCCTGCACACCGGCCGGAATGCGGACGTCGATCGTCTTTGCTTCCAATCGTCCGTTGGCACCCTGCTCCATCATCTGGACGCGCTTCGTTGTGCCGTTGAGGACTTCTTGGAGAGAGAGCTGAACGATGGTTTCGGCGTCCTGTCCTGGCGCTGAGCCGCGCGGGCCCCCCTGTCGCCCGGCACGTCCGCCCCGGCCGAAAAACGATTCAAAGAGATCGCTGAAATCGCCGCCACCGCCGAATTGATATTCGTATCCTTCGTCTTGCCCCATCCCCCCGGAACCTGATTGGCGGGCCTGCTGCCTGGCCTTTTCGTAGGCCTCGGCTTCCTGCCACCGATGGCCGTACTGGTCGTACTTCTTGCGCTTGTCGGGGTCGCTCAACACCTCATGGGCTTCGTTGAGTTCCTTGAACTTGCGCTCCATGTCGGTCTTCTTAGCACCCGTATGTAGATCGGGGTGGTACTGCCTGGCCAGACGGCGGTAGGCCTTCTTGATCTCATCGGCGCTCGCGCTGCGCGTGACGCCCAGGATGTCGTAGAAATCTCGTTGGGTCGTAGCCATCACTCGTTCGGGAACGCGGATAATCTCCCGCTCGTGAATCGAATTCCGATCTCACTGTACGAACTCTCTACGATCTTTGCAAGCAAGGTTAGCAGGATGTTCGTGAGCTTCTCAGTTGAACAGTGCGTTCAGCGGCAAGGGCAACCCCGCGAAGAGTTCCGACAACTGCGGATGTTCTTGGTTCGGTGATGCCTCGCAGCTAGCTGCGGGGAGCTTCATGCCTCAGTGTGCCCAGGGTCCGACTCTGCCGAGACGGGGAAAGCCAATGCCAAGGAGGAGGAACGATTCCCACAGGTTGTTCATCGCTTTGCTCGTGTGAACCATGCTCCATCCGCCTGTCTATCGGGTCATAGCTGTGCCCACTTTCCCAGATTCCTCTGCTTGGTCTGCTTCCGAGAGAGAAGCTTCAGGCAACTCTGCTCTCCGCATCAGATATCTGGAAAGTGTGCCGCTGGGCTCAGGGCTCGGCCCCTTTGCTAGCCCACAGTATTCATGACGGTTCGTGACGAAATCGAAACGACGCCAAACGTTGGACCCCTTGCATGGAGAAGCGCAAGGGGTACCTCCCACGCGGAGCCCCTCTATACCGAGCTTCGCTTGAACCGCCGGCCCTTCATCGCTTGCTCGCAATTACGCCGGCGGAGGAGCACCGTCCTTCGTTTTCCTACCTCTGGTTTCTTCGCCGCTGGGAAATCCCTTCGACTGGCCAAGCTCATCGTGGGGGCGTATCGGCGGTTGCAGTACAAGCGTTCATGATCAATGCGGGCTAGGGGCTTTGCTGCTCGCTACCGCCCGTATCGGCCTGGTGAACGTCGATCGCTGCCCCTGCTTCGTTCAGTTCGATCGTCACGAGGGTGCCTTCCGCGAAGCCCTTTGTTTTCTGGGCTTGTTCCGTCAAGGGAAAGATTTTGTCCCCCTCAGACGTGTGAATCTTGATCTGTTTGTTCGTCATGCCCAGGTGGATGAGCGTGCCCGTCACAAATTGATGTTGGATTGCATGGCCTGTGAGGTGCATGTCGATGATGTAATTGTTTTCGTCCAACACCGCGATCACCTCGTCGCCAGCCTTGAACGGCTCATGACCGTGACGCCGAGAGAGGTTTTCGTTGAGCTGATGCGTCGCGCCACCGGGTGTCGTGACCACGAGCGCACCGGCCTTTTTCGTCACCACGCCGGTGATCTTGGTATGGCCCCGTGCGACATCCTCTGACGCGGTCGCCGACTTGGCCATCGTTCCGTCGGTGAGAAAAGCGGCGATCAGGGTCGACAATGCGATCCGTCGAACAGCTATAAACTGCATGGATTCCCCCTGTACGAGCGACCGATCATGCTGAGGCCCAGCTTCGGCTCGTTATCAAGACAATCACCTCACTCGCCTCAATTCGATCACGCTGAACACGCTCAAGCACAGTAAAACATGAGAACAATCGTGCGTTCTTGCCATTGCGCAGTGGGGGCGGGTTTGGCAAACTGGGGGCAACCGAGTGCTTTCACATGACGGACGAAATCTTCTCGCTCTATCACTGCTCGATCGACCCTGCGAACTTCGACGCCTTCGAGGCGCTTGTCGCTGAGCTCGTTCGAGCGACCCACAAGGAGCCGGACACGACGATCTATGAATACGTCGTCAACGCCGATCGTACCGAAGTACACATCGTCGAGCGCTATCTGACCGAGGGCCTGCTGCCCCACGTGAAGCAAACCTTCGCGCCCTACGCCGGTCGATTCCTGAAACTGGCGAAGATCGATCGTCTGTACGTCTACGGCGAGACCACGCCCGACATCCGCGAGACACTGGATGGATTCGGGGCGATCTACCTGACGCCGTTCGCCGGCTTCTCGCGCTGACGTGGGGCAAAGGAGCGAACGAATGACGACATCCGGAGCAAGCCCGGCGCCGCGAGGAAAGGGATCGGACCAACCGCCGCGCGTGCCCTTCTGGCACATGAGACCGGGTCCCAATGGCGGCAGCACGATCGATCGCGACCTTCTGGATGGCTTCGTCCGCCGCGTGGTGAGCGGCAACACGGCCCCCATCTGGATGCGTCGCATCGAGGGCCGGATCACAGGCGGCTGGTTCACGATCCTGCCCGTCGGTTGGGTGGGTGAGTGGCACGAAAGCCCGGAACCGCAATGGGTGATCCCGCTTTCAGGCCGCTGGTTCCTCCAGACACGCGACGGCAAGCGCGTCGAGATGGGACCGGGGGATATTCATTGGGGTGCGGATATCGACACCACCGGGCAACAGGGGCACTTCTCAGGTCAAATCGGAGACGAGCCGTGTGTTCAACTGCTCGTACAGTTCGATCGCGACGCTCCGGACATTGGCGCAGGCGACTGACCGCCGTTCGATGCGAGAAGACGGGGAGATTATACCCAATCGCCTCACGTGGTGGGCACGACGAAAGGACATCGGAGCATGTTGAACAGAGCCTTCATGCTGACAGGTCTCATTGTTGTGGCCGTCGCAGCCGAAGTGGTGGCGGCGAGCGAGGGCGGCGGCAGCAAGAGCGCCACGCTGTTGAAGGCGACCGCCTCGTGGAATGACATCCGCTACGCGGCCTATCCTGCCGGCCAACCGGAGCTGACGACGTTGAGGATGACGATACCAGCCAACGCCAAGCTAGAATGGCACCGGCATCCCATGCCCAACACCGCATATATCCTCTCGGGCACCCTGACGATCGAGGAGAAGGGCACCGGCCGCAAGGCGACCTATCATGCCGGTCAGTCCTTTGCCGAGTCGGTTGACAACGTCCATCGCGGCACCACTGGTGCCGAGCCGGTCGTAGCGATCGTGACTTATGCCGGCGTATTGGGCCAACCGCTATCGATCCCTGTGCCCGAAGCTGGATACTGACTCGTGACGATGCCGAACCTGTGGGATGTTCGCTTCGCGGCGTGGTGGTACTCCAGCCGAAGAGCCGCGGGGCCGTCCGGCTCGCTTCGCGCGGTCCGATGGCGAAGCCGCACATAACAAGCAGAACAAGAACACAGAACAAGGGTCAAAACACAGAACAAGGGTCAGATCTTGACTTTGTCAACTGGTCCGCCTACTCTGGCGACATCATGGCCCGGCCGTTACGACTTACCTTTGCCGGCGGCGTCTATCATGTCACCGCCCGGGGCAACGAGCGCAAGGCGATCGTGCGAGATGACACGGATCGCGCCCGCTTCGTCGACACGCTCGCGGCCATGGTCGAGCACTATCGGGTGCAGTGCCATGCCTGGGTCTTGATGGACAACCACTACCACCTCCTGCTGGAAACCCCCTCTCCGAATCTCTCCCAGGCCCTGCGGCATCTGAACGGCGTCTATACCCAGAGGTTCAATCGACGGCATCGCCGGGTGGGGCACCTGTTTCAGGGACGGTTTAAGGCTATCGTGGTAGAGAAGGAGGCCTATCTTTTGGAACTGTGCCGGTATGTGGTGCTCAATCCCGTTCGGGCGCGGGTTGTATCCACTCCGCAGGCGTACCGCTGGAGCAGCTACCGGGCGACGGCAGGGCTGATGACGGCGCCTCCGTGGCTGACAGTGGACTGGGTTCTGGAGCAGTTTGGCTTGCGGCGGGGCGCGGCGCAGGCGAAGTATCGCGCGTTCGTAGCCGAGGGGATCCAGCACCAGGGGCAGCCGTGGGAGCAGGTCGTAGGGCAGGTCTATCTGGGCGGGGAGGCGTTCGTTCGGCGGGTGCAGCGGCACCGGACATCCCGAGGCAGCGAAAGCGAAATCCCGCGGGCGCAACGGCAGCCGTGCTGGTTACGCCCAGAGACTGTACTGGAGCGGGTGGCGCAGCATTATGGTCTGCGGGGGACGGACCTCGTGCAGCCGACACGGCGGCCGAGCGAAGCGCGTCAAGTGGCGCTCTATGGGTTACGCCGGTGGGCGGGAGAGAGCTTACTCGCGATTGCCCGACGGATGGGTGTGACGTACAGTGCCGTCAGTCGGCGGGTGAGCGCAGTGGAGCGGCAGTTGGCGGCGGATCGGCGCTGGGCGGTGCAGCTCGCGAAGTTATCAGATGTCAAAGTCAAGATCTGACCCCCGCCCGACCCGTTCACGCCGTTCACGGACGACGTTGAACCTCTGAGCGATGCGAGAACAAAGCTGGCGGCCTTTTTCAACATCCTGCTTAGGCCCACTTAGGCCCAGTCGGCGCGGCGGTCGTCGATGAAGAGGTGCAGTTTGTCGTGGGGCAAATAGAGTGGAATCGTGGTGCCCTCGGCTGGGCAACGGCCCGGCTGCGCGCGCATGATCAGTCGATGAGGGCCGATCGACAGGTGCAGAATGAGGTCGGAGCCCAAGTCTTCCACCAGCTCGACCTGGACCTCGATCTCGGTTGCCGGTTCGCCACTCTTGTCGAGTCGCAGGTCCTCGGGGCGGATGCCCAAGACGACGCGAGAGATCCGTCCGATCGGGGTCGGCCCCTTCACCAGTGGAATCGGGATCGTCATCGAGTCGGTCTGAAGGGTCCAGTGCGAGCCCTGATGTTGTAGCGAGCCGTCCAGGAGGTTCATCGGCGGAGTGCCGATGAATCCCGCGACAAAGGGATCGGCCGGCGCGTGGTAGATGCGCGCAGGTGGATCGACCTGCCGGATGCGACCTTTTTCCATCACGACGATCGTATCGCCCAGGGTCATGGCTTCGACCTGGTCGTGCGTGACGTAGATCATCGTGGCCCCCAACCGCTGGTGTAGCCGCTTGAGCTCGATCCGCATGGAGCTGCGGAGCTTGGCGTCGAGATTGGACAGCGGCTCGTCGAAGAGAAAGAGTTTCGGCTGACGGACGATCGCTCGGCCCATCGCGACCCGTTGCCGTTGGCCTCCCGATAAGTCCTTGGGTTTGCGGTCCAGTAGAGAATGGATTTCCAGCAACTGCGCGACCTCCTCGATGCGGGGCTCGATCACGCCGCGCGGCGCGCCTCGCATCTTGAGTCCAAAGGACAGATTCTCCCGCACCGTCAGGTGGGGATAGAGGGCATAGTGTTGAAAGACCATCGCGATATCCCGGTCCTTGGGAGAAAGCCCATCGACCATCCGGTTGCCGATGAAGACCTGTCCCTCGGTCTGGGGTTCCAATCCGGCGATGATCCGGAGGATGGTGGACTTCCCGCAGCCGGACGGCCCCAACAGGATCGTGAAACTGCCGTCTGCCACGCGAAGGGAGATGTTTTGGAGGATCGTCTGTTCGCCGAAGCGTTTCGTCAGGTTGCGCAGTTCCAGATCGGCCATAGCAGTATCGTCCCTTATCCCTTCACGGCTCCCGCCGAGAGCCCGCTGATGATCCAGCGCTGGAACAGGATCACGAGCAGCACCAGCGGCAATGTCGCCAGCACGGAGGCGGCGGCTAGTTCCCCCCAGGGCATCGTGAATTCGCCCTGGAACAGCGCGATGCCGACGGGCAAGGTTTGCTGTTCCGGCTGCGTCAGGATCAGCAAGGCGAAGAAGAATTCGTTCCAGGCATAGACAAAGATCAGAATGGCGGCGGTAAAGATGCCTGGTGCCGCGAGCGGCAGCATGATGCGCAGCAAAGCGCCCCAGACACCGCAGCCGTCCACGCGTGCGGCCTCTTCGAGTTCCGTCGGCAGTTCCTTGAAAAAACTGGCCAGAATCCAGATGGCCAGCGGCAGCGTAAGCGTGACGTAGGGCAGCACCAGCCCCCAGTGGGTATTCAGGCCGCCGATCCGTTCCAGGATCTGCCACACGGGACCGGCGATCGCGATTTGCGGAAACATCGAGATGCAGAGCAGCCCGCCCATAATCCACGATCGGCCCGGCAGGCTGAGTCGCGCCAGGGCATAGGCGGCTGGGATGCCGACGGCCAGCGCCAACAGGGTCGTGGACCCGGCGACGACGATGCTATTCAACATGTAATCCGTTAGTTCATGGTCGATCAAGGCGGAGCGGTAAAAGTGCCATCCGCCGCCCGGCCACCAGGTCGGCGGAACCGCCTCGATCTCGCGTTGGGATTTCAGCGACGTGAGCACAAACCAGACGAAGGGGAACAAACTTCCCACCACGATGCCGACGATGCCGGTTCCAAGCAGAATCCCTTTCGTCATCGGGCCTCCCGTTCCAAGAGTCGCGAGCCGACCGCGCGAATGTAGATCAAGGACAACAGAAGGATGGTCATGAACACGGTGACGGAGATCGCCGCCCCATAGCCCATCCGACCTTCGGTGAAGAGGGTCTTGTAACCGTAAAATTGCAGCACCTGGGTGGCGTCGCCGGGACCGCCTTGGGTCATCACGAAGACCAGGTCGAAGACGCGGAACGCGTCCATCGTGCGAAACAGGAGGGCGAGCAGCAACGCGGGCCGCAACATCGGCAAGGTAATGTGCCAGAACCGTTGCCAGCGTGTCGCCCCGTCGATCTTGGCGGCATCGTACAGATCGTCGGGGATGACTTGGAGGCCGGCTAAGAGAAGTAGCCCGGCGAACGAGGAGGTCTTCCAGACATCGGCCAGGACGATGATCGCGAACGCGAAACCGGGATAGGCCAACCAGGGGACATAGCGAGCAACGTCGTCCCCGAACAACAGGAGATTGGCGAAGCCGTATTGATCGTTGAAGATGTAGCGCCACATTTGCGAGGCCACCACCGTGGGAATAGCCCACGGAATCAATGCCGCCGCCCGCACCCAGCCTCGACCCCTGAATTGCTCGTGAATGACCAGCGCGATGATGAGGCCGAGCGCGACCTCCAGGGCCGTCGAGAGTAAGACGAATCCGACGGTGATGCCGAAAGTCTGGCGGACCACCGGGTCCTGCGCGAGCAGGCGAAAATTGTCCAACCCCACCCACTGGTGGCCGAGAGACGGCACCGCGAGAAACACCCGCTGGAGGCTGAGCAAAAACGATTCGATCACCGGATAGAGCGCAAAGACCAGCGTGAAGACCAGGGCCGGCGCGATCATCCACCAGGCCTGGAGCCGATCGCGCCATCGCGCGCGAGCCGCGGGAGCTGTGATCGGGTCAGTCACCTGGTGCTCCTGATGAGTTCCAGCAATCGGGTGATCTGTTCGTCCGCCGTGGCGGCCTCGCCGGCCAGGTCGATGGCCGGGTAGGCGAGCGCCCGGCTGAAGAACCGCTGCAAGATATGGGACACCGCAGGGTAAACGGGCGTACGAGGGCGAGGAGTGGCTGATTGCAACACGGCCAGTTGATTGCGCCAATGGGGATGGGCGTTGAGCAGGGCCGGATCGTCGTAGAGGGCGCGCCGCGACGGCGCGATGCCGGCGGCAAGCGCGAAATGTTTCTGGCTCGCCTCGCTCGACAGGAATGAGATGAAGGTCCAGGCTTCCCGTTGATGCGCCGACAGCGCGCTGATGCCGAACAGCCACCCACCGAGCGTGGCCACTCCCGGATGATTCGTGGTCCCGGGGAGGGGCGCCACTCCCACCAAGCCGGCGATCTTCGACCGCTCCCGGTCGTTGGCCACTTCCCAGGCATAGGGCCAATTGCGATGGAAGACAGTCAGGCCTTGGACAAATGCCGCCAATGATTCCGGTTCCTGATAGGTGAGCAGAGCGCGCGGCGCCACGCGGCCCATGAGCTGATCGCGCGCGAATCGCAGCGCGGCCAGCGTCTCGGGAGCGGCCAAGGTCGAGGTCTCGTCCCTTTCGGCGACCAATGAACCGCCGTGACTGCCGACCAACTCCAGCATGTTGCAGACCAGGCCCTCGTACTGTTTGAACTGCGCCGAATAGCCGTGCAAGGTCGGCTGACTCGTCGATTCGCCCTTCACGATGGTCTCGGCCTGTTCCACCAACTCCATCCAGGTACGAGGAGCTGTATAGCCATACTTGCTCAGCAGGTCGGCGCGATAGTAGAGCATGCCGGCGTCGATGCGGCTCGGGACTCCATACAGGTGATCCTGATAACGGCCGGTCACGATCGTCGTCGGCAGGAAGGAAGCCCGTTCCGATTCGGGGAAGAGATCATCTAAGGGCAAGACCCAGCCGGCTGCCGCAAATTCCGGCACCCAGATCACATCCATGAAGAAGAGATCGACGCTGCGATCGCGGTTCTTCAGCTTCTGGGTGAGCAGGTCGTGGTAGGCGGTGGAGGAATGGGGCGCGATCTCGCGGATGACCGAAATGCCGGGATGGGCTTCTTGGAAACGCGCGATCGCCTCGTCCCAGGCCCGCGGATGATCCGGTTTCCAGGACACAAACCGCAACGTGATCCGAGAGTCCGGCTGCAGCGCGGCGGAGCCGAAGCCCGTAACCGAGGGCCAAGCGGCGAAGGCTGCTGCAAAAACGACGACGAGTAGCAGTGGCAGTCGTCCGCGCCGAGCGATGATCGCCAACCAGCCGGCGATGAACGGGTGTCGGCCCACAGGAGGCATAGGATGTGGTGTAACACCGTCTAACGGCTTATGCCAGTCCGAATGTAGGGATGCAAGAGGGGCGCGATGAAACGTCAGCGGGTCGAGCCGGCCTTGGCCCGCGCCATCATCTTGCAGTAGGAGCAAGTCTCAGACGTGGTGGGTTGGCCGCAGGTCGGGCAGGGATGCAACGTGGTCTGATCTTTCTCACTCATGGAGAGATTGTTCGCTTGTGCTTTGGCCTGCCGTTCGAGAAATTTCCAGTAGAAGGACTGTTTGGTGCCCGGCGACTCGGTCTCCAACCGGTTGAGGACATCCTTATAGAGCAGCATCTTGGAGCCCTTCGCCATCGGGCATTCTTCCACCACATAGTCGATCCCATTGAGCAGGGCATAGGCGGCTACCTCGCGCTCGGTCAAGCGGTAGAGCGGTTTGACCTTCTTGGCAAACCCCTCGACCGAGGCGGGAAGGGTCGGGCCTTGTTTGTCGAGATACTCCTCCTGCCAGTGCAACACGTTGCCGAGCAGCCGGGCCGCTTCGTCGTCGAGGTTGTGGCCGGTCGCCATGACATCGTAGTCGTGCTCCACGGCGGCGCGGTTGAATTGGTAC
The DNA here is from genome assembly GCA_040981105.1 of Nitrospiraceae bacterium. Classification (GTDB taxonomy): domain Bacteria; phylum Nitrospirota; class Nitrospiria; order Nitrospirales; family Nitrospiraceae; genus Nitrospira_G. The sequence continues at coordinate 10,793 of JANRMO010000029.1, read as the reverse complement.
CGCTTGATCGTCCCGCAGGTCGAGCAGGTCGGGCGGTTGATCAACTGGGCCAGCTCGCGGATGCCGGCTCCTTCTTCTTCCTGGGTTTGGTGGATGAGGAGCTTGGTACCCAGAGGTGCCGCATGTGTCTGATTGTAGCGCTCGACTTTCTCGCGTGAGCGGGCCGAATAGCCAGGAATACCGAGATCGACATAGAGCGCGTCCGCGCGGTAGCCTATCGTGAGCAGCATATGCCAGAGGGCCAGACTGTCCTTGCCGCCCGAGACAGCCACGAGAATACGATCGTCCTTGCCGAACATCCGCTCGTGTTTGATTGCGCGAGCCACCTGCTCATGGGCATAGCCGATAAAGCAGGACTTGCAGAAGGCCGCATTGTGCCGCGGCAGGCCGATCACGGCTTTGGTCTTGCACTTGGCACATTTCATAATTGTTGGAAATCATACGGTCATCCGGCGCGCGAAAGCAAACGCCAGTAAGATCAATGACGTGAGCGGCCAGATCCTGTGTTTGTCGGTCTATCTTGACCATTGTTGTCGAGCTTCCAGCCAATGGCGAAGCTGCAGCCACCTACGCTATGATAGCGACCCTCGGCGAAGGTGCTCTTAGCCCGTATTATTCATGACGATTCGTGACGAAATGGCGGAGTCGCGTCGTGAGACGGGGGCGTGGAGGCGCCAAGGCCCGAAGCATACTTGAAACAGCATGGTGAGGGGCTGACCGGCGAGCCCGCCCGCTGGCCGCGCGAAGCTCGCGGCCAAGCTAGTCGCAGCAGCGAATCCGCAATTGCAGTAGCAGCGTTCATGAATAATGCGGGGTAGATCGTCGGTGCGTGCTTGCACGAGGTAGTTCAATGAGCTCGTCAGAGGGTGCGAAATCTATTGCCGGAGAACGCATTCGTGAGCTCCACGAGAGACCCAAAATGCCCCTCGCAGAGTGGTTACGGGCTCCCGCGCATGTCCACCACCATGCCTATCGGATGGTCGATCCTCCGACTCAGCGACCGGCCAGCCGCGAGGAATTCACAGCGCTGTTGGAAGCCTTTCAGGTTCCGGTGGAAGCGAGATCCATCCGAGAAGGGTTCGGCTATGGTGTGAACGTTGCCGTGACCGGGGATCGGCTGATTGTCGTGTGGCAAACACACACCGAATATTACAGCTATCAGATTTGGCATCTGCCTCCGCCATCGCAATCGAGCGTCGCTTTTGGTCCGATCGCCTTTCCCCAATATCGATTTCCGATCACGCCGTTGGGAGTCGAGGTCTGTCGATTGGACATCGTGCTGACTGAGGAGCGGTTGCCGGATAGCGAAACACTGCGGCAGCGGTTTCCCGGACCGCTTCTCTATGGGAGTCGGATTCTTGACGAAGAGACATCCCTGATAACCAGTTTTGCCCACGATGAACACGACCGGGAACGGTATTTCGTCAGCGTCGCGCCGCATCGAACACGACATTCATCCGTGCAAGAAGTCGTGGATGCGATCGTCAGGATCGAAACCTATTATCATCTCCTGCTCATGCAGAAGCCGCTCTTTTCAGCCGCCGTGGATCAGGTCTATCGGTTCGAGCAGGTCCATTTGAAGCAGCGGGAAATCATCACGACACGCATCGGAGGCGCCGATTCGCTGACGCTCCAACGGTGGCTCAATGCCCTTACAGAAGACTTGCTGAAAACGAATCGCTTGGCGGGGAGGCTCCATTCCGAATTTTCCAGCTCCGTGCCCTATGACAGGATTGTCCATACGACGCTCACGGCGTTGGGGGAGCAGACCCTCTCGACCTACAGGCCCATTTCCGATTACGTGCTCAGCGGGATCACCGGCGTGGCGGAGGGCTATCAGCAATTGCTTAAGCGGATTGATACGCTGCGGAGCGGGTTTGAGGGCATGATATCCATTATCCGAGCCCGTGTGGATTTGATGTTGGAGGCGCAAAATCTCACCCTGCTCAGAAGCGTGGACAAAACGACAAAGAACCAGGTCATGCTGCAGAATACGGTCGAGGGCCTATCGGTGATCGTGATTGCGTACTACTTAAGCGGATTGGCGGGCTACCTCTTCAAAGGCCTTTCGGAGGTCGGATGGCTTCGGAATGCCTCCGTTGCATCGGCCGTGTTTGTGCCGATCGCGGTAGGTCTCGCATTTCTCATCACCAACCTCAGTCGTAAGTACCTCCACAAGAAACTGTCCGACGACGAGCCGTCGGCGCCGACGCCGGACAGAACCAACCCTGACTCTGCTCCCTGACGACGGCCGATCGCTAGCGAGCCTGCTTGAGAGTGTGTCTGGCCTGGCTGCGGAACCGCGCCGGGGGGACGCCAAGCTTCCGCTTAAAGGCGCGGTTGAAGGAAGGCTCGGACTCGTGTCCCACATCGCCGAAGGGTCTCCACGAACAAGACTTCCGATAGCTTGGCCATTAGGGCGTCGCCACCGGGCCCGGAGGCGGCTGCGTGGTCCACGGAAGAGCGGAGCGTCTCTTCCACCCACCGCCCCGATAAGCTGTCTCGCATCGTGACTTGGACGATCGCTGGAAGTCCTGCGAGGAACACCTGACTCAATTCTTGGTCGCAAGTCAAATAGCCGCAGACCAGTTTAGTCAGTTCTCCGCTTCCCCCGGATTGAGTCAGGATACCGCGCTCGGCAAGGAGGACTCGAAGTTGTGCGGTGTTGTCGACCGGAGGAACGGGAGGACCGTTTCCCAGGACGTGTGCGTCGCCATGAGGGAACATGACGATGTCTCCGGCCGCCAGGGAGACGCGGCGGCCGTCCGGTACAGGGTGCGGTGTGAGCCCAAAAAGATCCGCGAACCTTCTTGAAGCGGCAGATCACCGAGCTGGGCCGGGGTGAAATGGAAGACCCCGGCCTGCCGGAAGATTCACCAGACGCGGCGAGCCGCCGGAGATCACGGGGCGGATCTCGATACTGTCGCTATCGGCGATGACCTCGTCTTCGGTCATCAGGTCGCTGCCTCGGATGACGAGATGGGCTTCAACGAGCAGGTTGAAGTCGCGCAGCAGGTCCTGTACGCGCTTGGGACCCTTGACCTCGATCTGTCGTTCGGGATGGCTGAGCCGGACTTTCATCGGATCGATCTTATGCTGCGACCCGGAACAGGAGCAAGACAGGCGCGTGCGAGGTCCTCGCGATTCTCCGCCAACCGACCTACGCCCATCTGAGGCCAGACAGATGGCTGGTTCCTCTTTCCAGCCTTTCGTTCTGCGTCACGCGTCAGTCGTGCGAAGCGCACAGTCAAATCAGGAAACGGATGCGGTTCCTCTCGTGTGACGATTGACGAATGAAGAACGACGGTGTCACATCTCGGCTTCACGCAAGAATTTGGCCGCTTCCTCCGGCGAGACCGGATTGATGTAGAACCCGGTGCCCCATTCGAATCCGGCGACCTGGGTCAGTTTCGGAATGATCTCCACATGCCAATGATAGAAGGGGCCGCTCCTCTCGTGGAGCGGTGAGGTGTGCAGCATCAGGTTGTAAGCGGGGCGGGCGAGCATGCGATCCATCCGCCGCAACGTTTCGGACAGAATCGGCGCCATGAATTCGAATTGCGCCTTCTGACTCTCCTCGTAGTAGGCCGCGTGGCGCTTAGGGAGGATCCACATTTCGAAGGGAAATCGTGCCGCATAGGGCGTGAGCGTGACGAACTCGGGATTCTCCGCCACGATGCGCGAGCCGTCGGCCAGCTCCTGCCGCACGATGTCGCAATACAGACAGCGTTCTTTATCGGCGAAATGCTGCCGGCAACCCTCCATCTCCTGCACGGCTGCCGTGGGGACGACCGGCAGCGCGATCAGTTGCGAATGGGTGTGCTCCAACGTGGCTCCTGCTGCGGCGCCGCGATTCTTGAAAATCAGGATATAGCGAAACCGCGGGTCCTTTTTGAGGTCGAGCAGGCGGTCGCGATAGGTCCACAAGAGGTCTTCGATGTGTTTGACGGGCATCTCCGCCAACGTCTCCTGATGACGAGGTGTCTCGATGATGACTTCATGCGCGCCGACGCCGTTCATGCGATCGTACATGCCGAACCCCTCGCGTCCCAGCTCGCCTTCTACGTGAAGCGCCGGAAACTTGTTCGGCACGACGCGAACGCTCCAGCCAGGACTGTTGGGTTCGCTGCCTTGCGGGCGATAGGCCAGGATTTCCTTCGGGGTCAGCAATTCCTGCCCCGGACAGAATGGACACAACGATGCCGAGGAAGTCTGAGGCGGTTGGGCGGCGATGAAATCGCGCGGCCTCACCCCGCGTTCGGTTGAAATGATCACCCACCGGCCGACGATCGGATCACGACGTAGTTCGGGCATTCTTCTTCTCCACCATTAGTTAGTTCTGAGTTCTGAGTGCAGGCATTGAGGAACGGAAAGGGCCGCGCGTTGAGTTTCGCTCGGCACCCAGCACTCAGCCCGTTGTCCTTAGACGCGCCACATCATAGCATCGAAATCGGACGTGGGCACTTCCAATGTCACGGGTTGTTGGTGCGGATAGCGCGCCAACTCCAGCCGCTGCCGCGTCACTAAGACGCTGAACGTGAACGATCGGCCGGCCGTCAACCCAAGCTCACGGAAGGAAACGGCGACTTCGATGATACGCTGTCTCGCCAATCCGGGCAGTTCCCTGGCGTATTCAAACGGCTCTCCCGGTGAGCCGCGGGTCAGGAGATAGGTGCCTTCGGCCGGAGGAATCAGCGGGAACGCGACCTTGTAGACGGTGCCGTTGGTGTGGATGTCCCACTCGACGGACAGCGGAGGTTCTTGGTCCTTCAGGGAACGGTCCGGGTCCAGTCGCAGAAACAAGGTCTCCAGGTTGAAGCCGAAGGCGATATGGGTGAAATACCGGGCCGGGCTCCACATCGCGCCGAGCGGCGGGATAACCCGTAGGGTGCCGGCGCCGTACCACTCGAAAAAGTCCGTCACCATGCCGTCGAGCTTGGGCGAAATCAAACCGGTCGGTAATGTCGCGGCGTCCTGTTGGGCCTGAGCCGGAACGAGCGAGACGATCGGTTGGTGCAGGTGGTCCGGGGCGATGAGGCCGGCTTTGGTCCACACATTACGCAAGTGGGCCCGGAACAGGCGGTCGAATTCGAGTTTGTAATCCGTTTCGAATTCGTCTCCGTACCACCAGAACCAATCGCTCCCTTCCGCGGCATAGAGCTCTTCCCATGCCGCCTGTCTGATATCAGGATCGAGCGACGGTGAGACCTCCACGAGTCGCTGTCTGGTGTGCCGCAACAATTCCCAGCCGCGCTGATCCTCCTCGTGGCCGATCCAAATCGAAAAATCGGCATTGATCCATGAGCCGGAATGCACATGGGATAGCTTGGCCGGAAGGGGACCGGAGGTCAGTGCGTCGGACAGGGTCTTGGTCCGGATCTCGAAGTGGCCCGGCTCGTCGGCCGCCTGTGCAGTCAGTTTCTGGTACAGCAACGAGAGAAACTCCTCGCCGCCGTCATGGTAGTGCTCCCAGGGGTTTTCGCCGTCGAGAATGACCGGGATCAGAATGTCTTCCCGAGGCGATTCGTGAGGAATCGTGCGGAGCCGACGGATGACATCTTCCAAGGCGAGTTGCGGCAGGGTCCGATGGTAGCGAAATCCGAAGGCGTCGGAAAAATCCCGGTCGCGGAAGACCGCGTGGAGGCTTCGGCCCTGAGACTCGATCTCATAGGGTTGATACAGCATGACCGAACGATGCCAGGGCCCCTGCTGCATCTCGATCGATCGGGCGAGGATGCCTTCGTCCGTGGCGAACCAACGGAGGCCGGCCTGGTGGAGAAGGGGGACCAACTCCGGGCAGACCGAACCCTCGGACGGCCACAGGCCTTTGGGAGATTCACCGAACACGCGCCGGTGATAATCGACGGCTTTCTGGATTTGCGCCTCCGCATCCGTCGGGGCCTTGATCTGTGGCAAAGCCGGGAGGTGTGGCAGTGAGCGTCGGGCGATTTCGGTATCGATCAGCAACGGCAGGATCGGGTGGTAGAACGGGCTCGTCGTGAGCTCGATTTGGCCGCGCGCGGCCAGCCTCCGATACGAGGGCACGACCTCGCGCATGACGGCGAACTGAAGATCCAACACATCGGCCTTATCCTGTTCAGAAAAACCCCGTCCTTTTTCCCGTAGTTCGGCCAGGTGGGGAAACCGGTGCGGCGCGCCGTAGCCGAACCAGGCGAGGTTATGCCAGACCTGCAAATCGAGCAGATCCTGTGTCGTAAACCGCTTAGCCAGCGACTCGAGGTCCTGCGGAGCCACCTGCAACCCGCGCTTGACCAGGAGTTCCTGATAGCGTAAAGCCGGACGCACCATGGTGGCCCAATTGGCCGCAAAAAAATGACGGATTACGAAGGCGCGTTCCTCCGGAGACAATTCCGCAGCCGGTTTCCTGGCATGCTCCAGAAAGACGTCCGTAATTGTGCCGGCGGTCAGCTCTTCCAACTGCATGAGCAGCGATGGCGTAAAGTTGAAGGTGGCGGAGATGTGAGGAAACCGATCGAGCAGGAAGGCCATGTCGAAATACGCCTTGGTGGCGTGAAGCCGTACCCAGGGCATGCTCGCCGATTTCGTGACCGGGTCGGTATAGTAGGGTTGATGCATGTGCCAGAGGAAGCACAGCGAGGCGCGTTTCATATCCGAGCCCTTTTCGTGGTTCGCGAGGCTGAAGTGGAGTATGTCATGCGTCTAGCCAGTCCGCAATTGTTCGACAATAGAGGCCGCGATCAATGACTCCGGGCAAGGCGTCGGCTCCAACCCCGCCGCTCGATACGGCTCGCCTCGTCGGCTATTGGGGTCCGCCCGTCGTGTATGCCGGAGCCATCTTCCTGCTCTCGACGTTACCCCATCCGGAGAATGACCTACCTTCGTTCCTGAGTGGGATCAGCGACAAGGTGTTGCACCTGATCGAATACGGCGGCTTGGGAGCGCTGTGCTACCGGGCCTTCCGGCGGGCGGCAGGCGAATGGGGAGCGCAGCACGCCTTTTGGCTGGCGTTCCTGACGGCGACGATGTATGGGGTGAGCGATGAACTCCATCAAGTCTTCGTCCCGCCCCGAGAGGCCGATCCGTGGGATCTGACGGCCGACGCGATGGGAGCCGCCGTCGGGGCGGCGCTGGCTGCGGTGTGGTGGCGGCGCATGACGGCATCGTCTGATGTCACCAGGCGTAGGCCTCAGGCGCCCGTCCTCCCGGTCCGGGAAAGATCTCGTCCAGGCGCTTGAGGTGGGCCTGAGTCAGCGACAAGGCCAGGGCTCGTATCGATCCGTTCAGTTGATCCAGGGTGCGGGGACCGATGATCGGCGCGGTCACGGCCGGCTGCTGGAGAAGCCAGGCCAAGGCCACATCGGCTGGCCGCTCTCCGAGTTGGGCGCAGAGCGTTTCATAGTCTTCCAGTCGCGCGCGGTTGCTTTCGACTTCCTTGCGAAGGTCGTCGTCGGCGCGACGACCCGACGAAACCGGCTGCAAGGCTCCGGCCAGCAACCCTCTCGCTAGCGGACTCCATGGGATCAGACCGATGCCGTAGGCCTCGCAGGCCGGGATCACTTCCAACTCGATCGTCCGTTCGTGGAGGTTGTAGAGGCTCTGTTCCGAGACGAGGCCCAGGAAGTTCCGACCGGCCGCGAGTTCTTGCGCCCGCGCCAGATGCCATCCGGCGAAGTTGCTGCTGCCCACGTAGAGAATTTTCCCCTCGCGGACGAGTTGCTCCATGGCCTGCCAGATTTCCTCCCAGGGCGATTCCCGATCGACATGGTGCATCTGGTAGAGGTCGAGATGGTCGGTCTTGAGCCGGCGCAGGCTGTCCTCGCAGGCCCGCTTGATATGAAGCGCTGAAAGCCGTGAGTGATTCGGCCAGTCTCCCATGCGGCCGAAGACCTTGGTCGCCAATACGACCTTCTCGCGCCGTCCCCGACCCTGTGCAATCCAACGCCCGACGATCTGTTCCGTCACCCCTTCGCCGAGCTTCCACCCGTAGACGTTGGCGGTGTCAAAAAAATTGATCCCCAATTCCAGCGCCCGATCCATGATGGCGAAGCTGTCTGCCTCGCTCGTGAGCGGACCGAAGTTCATGGTGCCGAGACACAGGCGGCTGACCTTTACACCGGCCCGGCCGAGATGCACGTATTCCATGCGCTCCTTATAGGGCCTTGACCAGGCGAATGTCGAGGGGGCGGAGCGGAGCCAGGGGCGCCGGATGCTTTCGGGAAGTGGCGTGCATATTGGCTCCGCTTGGCTATACTGGTTTGAATCGGAGTGTAAAAACATGACGCGCATCGTTCGGCATCTCAGCTCAGTGATTCTGATCGTGGTGGTCGCCTGCGCCGGCCCCTCGGGAGACCGATCAGTCCGCGCGCCGGCGCGGGTATGCTGCATGGCCGGCGAGACGGGTGCTCCACAGCAGGCAGTGGCACAGACGGCGGCCTCGCTTGTTGGCGTCCGTGTGGTCGAGGTGAACGGGCGGCGGATCGCCTATGACTGTGCGGGGGTGACGCGGGCCATCTACCTGAAGCACGGCATCGACCTGTATGAGAACACGGAGGAAACCCGGCAGGCCAACGGCGTCCGGTTGATCTATCACCACGTGCGGCGGCATGGACGCATCCATCAGGGACCGGTGGTCCGGGCCGGCGACCTCGTGTTCTTCGACAATACGTGGGACTCCAACGAGGATGGAGCGGTCAATGATCCGCTCACCCACGTCGGCGTGGTCGAGCGAGTCGAGGAGGACGGCACCGTCCTGTTTATCAGTCGGGTTGCCGGCGCTGTGGAACGCTATCGGATGAACCTGGCCCATCCACATGTCCATCAGGCGGACGACGGCCGGATCCTCAACGACTATCTTCGACGAAAAAAGCGACGCGATACGGACAGAACACTCTATCTCACGGGCGAGTTGTTCACCGCGTTCGGCACGCGCGTCGGGTCTTGATCCGGTACAGCGGAGGCGTCGTCCCATTTGACAGGGAGGGCGGCGTCCTGTATGGTGTGCCCATCACTGTCGAGACGGCCCGGCGACCGTGCAACCGTAAAATATTCCGGGCCTTGTCATCGCAGCGCGTTCAGATCCTCCTCGGAGCGGACTCCTTCCGATTCTGCCTCCCTCGATCCTCTGACCTCGTCTCATGCGATGCTCATAGCAGGGTTCTCAAGGGTGCGCCTCCGAGCGATCCGCTGATCCGCTCTTGTGCCCGCGTAGCATCCTGCCTCACCTTCACCAAGGAGTGTTCTGTGTTGACTTCTTCCGTTTCTACCACTGTGCCTTCCACCTCCAATGAATCGATCGCGCCGACCCAGCCGGGGTCGGACGGAACGGTTACGTTCCGGTCGCTGGGACTTTCCGAACCCCTGTTGCGGGATCTGGCTCAGGCGAAGTTCACAGACCCGACACCTATTCAGGCCAAGGCCATTCCGTCGGGGCTTGCCGGCCGCGACCTGCTCGGCTGTGCCCAGACCGGAACCGGCAAGACGGCCGCGTTCGTGATCCCGATGGTCGAGCGACTAGCGGGCGGGCCTGTCGGTCCGCCGCGCGGGTTGATCCTGACTCCGACACGTGAGCTGGCATTTCAAATTCAGCGGACGATCGGCATGCTCGGACGGAGCCGCCGGGTCTCTGCGACCGCCCTAATCGGAGGCGAAGACCTGCGCATCCAGGTGCGCGGGCTGCACCAGCGTCCAACCATCGTCGTGGCGACGCCGGGCCGCTTGCTCGATCATATGTGGAACGGGACGGTGAACCTGGCTCATTTCACGATCGTGGTCTTGGATGAAGCGGACCGGATGCTCGACATGGGCTTCGCGCCGCAGCTTAATCAGATTTTGGATGCCCTGTCTCCGGAGCGGCAGACGATGCTGTTTTCTGCGACGATGCCGGAGGATCTCGAAGGGTTGGCCCGGGCAGGGTTGAAGAATCCCGTCAAGGTGATGGTGAATCCGCCGGCTACGGCGGCCCACACGGTCACTCACGAGGTGCACCATACGACGCATGACGACAAGATCAATCTGCTCTTGAACCTCATCCAGGACCCGGCTGGCAGCGTGCTGGTCTTTACGCGCACCAAACATCGGGCGGACCGGCTGGGAACCGCGCTTGAACACAAGGGCCATCGGGTCGCCGTGCTGCACGCGGGGCGGCGTCTCTCGCAGCGTCGTGCGGCGCTGGAAGGATTTCGGCGTGGAACCTACCGTATTCTCGTGGCGACCGACATTGCGGCGCGCGGGATCGACGTGGCGAACATCGGTCATGTGGTCAATTTCGACTTGCCGAATACGCCTGAGGACTACGTGCACCGGATCGGGCGGACCGGCCGTATGAAGGCGATCGGGCGCGCGACCAGCTTCGTGACGGGTGAGGATCACTTTCAGCTTCGGGCGATCGAGAAGCTACTCGGCCGACCGGTGCCTCGTGCCGCGGGGAGCCCGCCGCCTCAGTCCCATGGGACCGGTTCCGGTCGTGGCTCGGGTCATCGGGGAGGAGGCCGTCCAGGCTATGGTGCCGGTGGACCTAAGAGGCACGAGACGCATCGGACGGACGAATCGCACCGTCGGGGTGATGGCCAGCATCGGCGTGAGTTCAATCGTCCGGTTGATGGCAACCGGTTGGCTGATGCCGGTCGGAGAGGCGAGTCACAGCCAAGGGGGTTTTCGCAACAGGGCCAGATGCATCAAGATCACGCGCCGCGGCCCCATCATGCCCATGCGGCAGGTCCAAGCCATCAGCCTAGGCGTCCTCGCCGACTGTTCATACAGCCGAAGTCCGGCAACTGAACCATAGAAAATGAACCGGCCTTCGGGCATCAACC
>JANRMO010000028.1:0-53905 GCA_040981105.1 Nitrospiraceae bacterium | reverse complement strand
CGCGGCTGCGGTTTTCGACGCCGGGTGTGCAGCTCATCTCGCCGCCGCCGCACCATGACATTTATTCCATCGAAGATCTGGCTCAGTTGATTTTCGACCTGAAGAACTCGAACCCCGATTCGGCCGTGTCCGTGAAACTGGTCGCCGAGGTCGGCGTCGGCACGGTCGCGGCGGGTGTAGCCAAGGCCCATGCCGACAAGGTGCTGATCAGCGGTGATTCCGGCGGCACCGGCGCCTCGCCGTTGTCGTCGATCAAGTATGCAGGCGTACCGTGGGAACTGGGGCTGGCGGAAACCCACCAGACCTTGGTGCTGAACGACCTGCGCGGGCGCATCAAGGTCGAAACGGACGGGCAGCTCAAGACCGGACGCGACGTAGTCGTGGCGGCCTTGTTGGGGGCGGAAGAATTCGGCTTCTCCACTGCGCCGCTGATCGTCGAAGGCTGCATCATGATGCGCAAGTGCCATCTCAATACCTGCCCGGTGGGCATTGCCACGCAGGACCCGGAGCTGCGCAAGAAGTTCACCGGTCAGCCCGAGCACATCGTGAACTACTTCTTCTTCGTCGCCGAAGAAATCCGGCAACTCATGGCCAAACTGGGCTTCCGGACGTTCAACGAGATGATCGGCCGGGTGGACCGGCTTAAAGTGCAGAAGGCCATCGACCATTGGAAGGCGAAGGGCCTCGACCTCACGCCATTGCTGGCCAAGCCGGATGTGGGGCCGGACATTGCCACCTATTGCGTACAGAAACAGGACCACGGCATTGCCGACATCCTCGATGTAAAGCTGATCGAGCTCTGCAAGCCGGCCATCGAAAAGGGCGAGAATGTGACGTTGGATCTGCCGATTCGTAACGTGAACCGGACGACCGGCACGATGCTGTCGAGCCAGATCGCCAGGAAATACGGGGCGGCTGGGCTGCCGCCCGATACGATCACGATCAAGTTCAAGGGCTCGGCGGGGCAGTCGTTCGGCGCGTTCCTGTCGCCGGGCATCACGCTCTACCTCGAAGGCGAATCCAACGACTATCTGGGCAAAGGCCTGTCGGGCGGCAAGATCATCGTCGTGCCGCCGAAGGACTGCACCTATCAACCGGAAGACACGATTCTGATCGGCAATACGTCGCTCTACGGCGCGACCAGCGGCGAGTGCTATTTCTACGGCATGGCCGGGGAACGGTTCGCCGTGCGGAACAGCGGCGCCAAGGCCGTCATCGAAGGCACCGGCGATCACGGCTGCGAATACATGACCGGCGGGGTGGTGGTCGTGCTCGGACGCACCGGACGGAACTTCGCCGCCGGCATGTCCGGCGGCGCGGCGTTCGTCCACAACGAGGACGGCAAGTTCGAGTCGCGATGCAATATGGGCATGGTGGAACTCGAGCCGGTCGTCACCGCGGAGGACAAAGCGCTCCTCAAGGGCTTGGTCGAATCGCATGCCAAACATACGGGCAGCAAGAAGGCCAAGCGGTTGCTGGAAGCGTGGCAGACGGTGTTGCCGAAGTTCGTGAAGATCATGCCGGTGGACTACAAGCGTGTGTTGGCCGAGCGAAAGGCGGCCGCGGCTGCCGCAAAGGCGGGCGGCGCAAAGGGCAAGAAGTAGGTCAATCGTCATACGTCATCCGTCAATCGTAAAGGACATTTCGTCCGGTTGACGAATGACCATTGACGCTGCTCAGGGCTCAACACTCAGTACTCAGCACTGTACTTAGGATACACGGATATGGGTGACCCCAAAGGTTTCATGAAGTTCAAGCGGGAAGGGCCGTCGCGCCGAGCCGTGGAGCTGCGCGTCCTCGATTGGAAGGAATTGTACGAGCCGTTCCCCGAGGACAAGCTCAAGACGCAAGGGGCCCGCTGCATGGATTGCGGCGTGCCCTTTTGCCAGAGCCACAACGGCTGCCCGGTGATCAACCTGATACCGGAATGGAACGACCTTGTCTATCGCGGTCGTTGGCAGGATGCGCTGAAGGCGCTGCACACGACCAATAATTTCCCGGAATTCACCGGCCGGCTCTGTCCCGCGCCCTGCGAATCGGCCTGTGTGCTCGGCATCAACGCCGACCCGGTCTCGATCCGCGTGATCGAGTGGAACATCATCGACCGCGGATTCGACGAAGGCTGGGTGCAGCCGGTCATGCCCGTCGGCAAGTCCGGCAAGTCCGTGGCCATCATCGGCTCGGGTCCGTCCGGCCTTGCCGCCGCGCAACAGCTAGCGCGCGCCGGCCACGACGTGACGCTGTACGAGAAGTCGGACCGCATCGGCGGCTTGCTGCGCTACGGCATCCCCGACTTCAAGATGGAAAAGTGGGTGGTCGACCGCCGCTTGGATCAGATGCGCGCGGAGGGCGTGAAATTCGTAACCGGGACCGTTGTCGGCAAGGACATCACGGCCGAGCAACTCCGCAACCGGTACGATGCCGTCGGCCTGACGATGGGAGCCGAACAGGCGCGCGAGCTGCCGGTTCCCGGGCGTGAACTCAAGGGCATTCATCTCGCCATGGACTACCTCACCCAACAGAACAAGCGGGTGGCGGGGGATACAGACTTGGGGGAAGCGATCACGGCGAAGGGCAAGCGTGTCGTCATCATCGGGGGCGGCGACACCGGGTCGGATTGTCTCGGCACCGCGCATAGGCAGGGCGCCACCGAAACCCATCAGTTCGAGCTGTTGCCGGAGCCGCCGCCGCAGCGGGCCGATTCGACGCCCTGGCCGCTCTGGCCCATGCAGCTCCGGACCTCTCACGCTCACGAAGAGGGCTGCGACCGGCAGTGGAGCGTCTCCACCACCAAGTTCACGGGCCACAACGGCCACGTCACTAAACTGCACGCGCATCGCGTGGCGTTCGAGAGCGGCAAGTTTACGCCGATCCCGAACACCGAGTTCACGATGGACGTGGACCTCGTGCTGCTCGCGATGGGCTTCACCGGACCGGTCAAGAACGGACTGCTCGACAATCTTGGTGTACGGTACGACGCGCGGGGAGCGGTCGCGGTGAACGAGCAGTTCATGACCAACCTCGACGGCGTCTTTGCCGCCGGCGATACCAAGCGCGGCGCCTCGCTGATCGTCTGGGCGATCGCCGAAGGCCGGAAGATGGCCGCAGGGATGGATGCGTACCTCCGCGCCGGCAAATCGGCAAAGGTATCTTCCGGATGAAGCTGACAAGAAAACAGGCTCGGGACTATGCCAGGCGATGGAAGTTGGTCGACGAACGGCTCGATCGAGAGCTGCGGCACACCTCAATGGACGTGAAATTCCAGATGACGGATGCGGCCTATCGCATGGCGATGGGGTTGGGCATTCTTGAACGGATGAAGATCCTTAAGCAGGAAACTGAACAGGAAATTCGACAGCGGTGGCTTCGATTGAAAACAGTCCACCTGTGATCTCAGACGATCTCTCCTCACTGACTCCCGCCATCCGTGCACTGTGCAATCTGCTGAAGGCCACTCAAACGCCGGACATCATCATCGGCGGCGGTGCTGCAAGCTTGCAGGGGCAGGCTCGGGCGACAGAAGACGTGGATGCGTTGATCCGCTTAGGATGAACGGTTCCTCGATCGCTTCCTCGAAACTGCGCAACAACAGGGATTCAGACCCAGAATCCCGGATGCTGCGCCCTTCGCCAAACAGTCCGCCGTTCTGCTGTTGGATCATGTAGCCCCTCGTGTCGGCCTAGACCTGACGATCGGGCGGTTACCCTTCGAAGCCGAGACCATCGACCGAGGTCAGCGGGTTGCGGCGAGAGGACTGGAGTTCTTTGTGGCGACTTTGGAAGACCTCATCGTCATGAAGGCTGTCGCTCACCGACCTCAGGATCTTCTGGATGTCCGCACCGTCATTCGAGCGAACCCGAGTTGGACGCTTCCAGAGTACCAACGCAGGTTCGGCAATTTGCGAAGGCCCTCGACATGCCGAAGCTTTGGACGGACGTTGATGCCATCCTGAAGCCATTGACCAAGGGAAAGGCGCGCAGGGGCGGACGTGCACGAAAGAAAAGGTGAAAGCCTCTCCCTTGCTGGTTGTGGCCTTGTTGGAGGTCCGTTTTGAGCAGCGTACAAAGATCGATCAGAGGCTTCTTCCCAATCGGGCCATGCGGGAATCGCTCCTTGAACCGCTAATTGAAGCAACGCATTCCATGATCTTGCGAGAGACTCGAGGACTGCTGTCAATTTGCAAGAGAGTCGCTACAATAGCGACATGTCGCTACTGGAGCCCATATTCCAAGCACTCAACCGTTCCGCTGTGCGCTATGTTGTGGTCGGTGGACTCGCGACGGTGTTGCATGGATATGCGAGGTTTACTGCTGACGTCGACCTGATCGTCGATCTCGCTCCGGATGCGGCGGAGAAGGCTATTCGGGCATTGACGGCCATGGGTTTTCGTCCTCAGGTGCCAGTGGCACCTGAAGAGTTCGCCAATGCGGCGACTCGCGAACGATGGGTGAGGGAGAAGCACATGCGGGCATTCTCACTGGTCGATCCGGCGAACCCCATGCGCGTCGTCGACTTGCTCTTGAATCCCACTGTTCCATTTGAAGACCTGTGGTCGCGGTCGCAGGAAGTATCGCTCCAGACGACGACGATTCGCATCGCGTCGATTGACCATCTCATCGCTTTGAAACGAGAAGCGGGACGGCCGCAAGACCTGGCGGACATCGAACAATTGGAAGCGATCAGGCGGCGGAAAGGAACCGGCCCACTTGACGCCTAAGGCGGACCCTTCGAGCAGACCGGTCGAGCAGAAGGACTGGGATGCAGAGGACCAAACTCTTCTCTCGGCGACGCTGCTCGCCACGCCGGCACAACGGCTTGCGTGGCTGGAGGACGCGCTTCGCCTCGCCTATGAGAGTGGCGCGTTGAAGCCGCGAGTGCCACAGGAGGACGTATGAGACCCCCACCGGCCCCTTTGACTGTTCCATACATCCGCTTAGCCGGAGATCAAGGGTGTAAAGTCAAGCAATGACCCCTCATTGATGATGTGACCCCATTTGCCATTTGAGACCCCCACCGGCCCCTTTGACTGTTCCATACATCCGCTTAGCCGGAGATCAAGGGTGTAAAGTCAAGCAATGACCCCCCATTGTTCAGAACTTCCTGGCCGCGCTTCGACAAGCTCAGCGCGAACGGACAAAATCGAGATTTCAAGAGAAATTCCGTTCGCCCTGAGCCAGTCGAAGGGGGAACCCATCGTCTTGAAACGACATTTCGTACCAGCGACGGCCATTCATCTCTGGATGTCTCCCGTCAGTCAGGTCCCTGTATCCATTCCGATAATGCTCCAATAACGTCTCTGTATCGATTCCGATACCGCTCTCAAGGCGTTCGTTGAGTCACACGACCCAACGATCGCACCTTTCGCCTCAGTCATAACAATCACTTCCATCGATTCCGCCTCCGAACTCTCAGTGGTATGCCGGTTGCGTTCGGCACCGGTAGTCGTTCTCTTGCGAAGCAAGACCTGGCTGAAAGTCAGCCTGGAGGAAACGGGCCTCGACAGCCTCGGCCTCTTCAGCCAGTTCCTGACCGCCGGCGAGTTGAACGAAGAGCTGCATGAACGTATAAAGACTGTTGTCTCGAATCGTTGTGGACGCAAGGCAGCCGAGATCGCCGTGGAGAGTCGATCTGACTCAAAGCGGTAATCCCGGCTGCCGAAGGAAACTGCTGAGACACACGCGTCGGTACCGCAGGCGGTTCATCCCCTTCGCTTCACATTGTTGATGATGGAGGTATGGCAATGGCTGGAAAGAGAAGTGACTTTGACGGTGATGGAAGGGCGGAGATCCCGGTCACGAGCCCCTGGGGCATCGGCATCTTGAAGTTGTCAGGGAATACGCTGGTCGCTTCGATGATGGCGCCGAACGGAACCCGTTTCGGAGGCTGGCTCCTGAACACCGGGGACAACCGCTTCGACCTGATGGCTGATTTCGATGGGGACGGAAAAACCGAATTGCTTGTGACCAGCCCATGGGGTGTCGGGGTACTGAAATTGAGCGGAACCACACTGACCGCTCCGATGATGGCCCCGAACGGAACCCGCTTCGGAGGATGGTTGTTGAACACGGCGGACAATCGATTTGGACCAGTGGGCGACTTCGACGGAGATGGAAAGGCGGAGATCCTGGTCACGAGTCCCTGGGGGATCGGCATCCTCAAGCTCAGCGGCAATACCTTCTCGGTTCTGATGATGGCCGAAAATGGAACCAGGTTTGGAGGCTGGTTGCTCAATACGGCCGATAACCGCTTTAGCCCTGTCGGCGACATGGATGGAGACGGGAAGGACGAGATTCTAATCACCAGTCCCTGGGGCCTCGGCGTGCTGAAATTGAGCGGCAGCGCGTTGACCGCACCCATGATGGCGCCGAACGGGACACGGTTCGGCGGATGGCTGCTCAACACCGTGGACAATCATCTGGTGACCAGTGTGGATTTGGACGGTGACGGTAAGGCGGAGTTGCTCATGACCAGCCCCTGGGGCATCGGGGTGCTGAAGCTGAACGGCAGTACTCTGACCGCTCCGATGATGGCGCCGAATGGAACGCGGTTCGGCGGCTGGTTGCTCAATACGCTCGACAACCGGATAGGACCGGCAGCGGATTTCGACGGGGACGGCAAGGCCGAACTCTTCATCTCCAGTCCCTGGGGAGTCGGAGTCCTGAAACTCTCCGGCAACACCTTTTCGGTTCCCATGATGGCGCCGAACGGCACACGGTTCGGCGGGTGGCTGCTGAATACGGCGGACAACCAGTTCGACAGTTTGGCGGACTTCACCGGCGATGGGAGGGAAGATATCCTGGTCACGAGTCCCTGGGGGATGGGCATCTTTCGTCTGACGGGCAATACCTTTACTGTGCCCATGATGGCGCCGAACGGCACGCGGTTCGGCGGCTGGCTGCTGAATACGGCGGACAACCGCTTTGAAGTCGGCGAGCAAACCCTTCGTCTCCATATTAAGGTCTTAACCAACCCCACGATTTCGATCGATCGGATGGTGGTGGCGATGCAACAAGTCTATGAGTCGGTGGGAATTCGCGTGCACCGGGTCAGTACCGAGACGCTCAGCTTGCCGGCCCTCAACGATGTGGATGTCGGGGGCTGTACGCGCGGCACGGTGACGGCTGAACAGACCCAGCTCTTTGGGAATCGCAACAATGCGTGGGGCCGCGATGTGGTGGTCTACTTTGTGCGTTCCACCGTGCCCCCGTACAACGGGTGCGCGGCCCATCCGCAAGGGCGCCCTGGGGCGGTGGTGGCGCAAGGTGCGACCGTCTGGACCCTGGGACACGAAGTGGGGCATGTGTTGGGGCTGAATCATGTCACCAACAATAATCAGTTGATGACCGGAAATGGGACGGCGAACATTACGAATCCTCCGCCCGATCTCAGCTCGACGGAGGTGAATACGATGAGGGCGAGCACACTGACCTTTGATACCTAGGGGGACGCTATGGCGATGACCATGACTGATGTACGCCGCTGGCTTGACGCGGAAGAAGTAGATTACCAAAGCGCCAAGAAGCTCGGTGTGCCGGCGATTCCATTTCTTTTGGAACTGGTACAGGGCGGAGACCTTGGGTTGGCTGCGAAGGCAGTCTATCTGGCGAGTCTGATCAAAGGCGAAAAGGCGGCCGCGGTGCTGAAAGCGGCGGTGGCAAGGAATGAGCCCACCCTGCGGGTTGCGGTCGCGGCGGGTATCCGCAACCTCTCTGAGGTTCACGCGGACAAGGTCGCGGGACTGTTGCAGGACGATTCGGACATGGGGGTCCGCAAGGTTGTTCTGAAGTCGGCGGCCGGGTTCAGGTCTCCCGCAGTGACTGCCAGGGTCAAGCGGATGGCCGAAGCCGATCCGGAATCATTCGTGCGGGAGCTGGCGGAGAGCACGATGAGGTCAATGGGGAAGAGCTCCATGACGAAGAAATCCATGACGAAGAAACCTACGACAAAGAAATCAATGCCAACGAAATCAGCGCCTAGAAGAAAGAAATAGCCGGATGCCGGCCTCGCTCGACCACATTCATTCCGGTACCCCGATGGGGGCCAACCTCGTCGCCGACGGCGCGACGTTTCGAGTTTGGGCGCCGCAGGCCCGCTCTGTCCACGTACTCGGGGATTTCAACAACCGCCTGCGCAACGACACGAGCCTGCTTACGCGCGACGCCTACGGACATTGGCGCGGCTTCGTCCCGGGCGTGCGAGACCGCCAGCGCTACATGTTCTACATCGTCGGCGAGGGGAGCGAAGGGCCCAAGCGAGACCCTTACGCCCGCGAGTTAGAGACTCCCTTCCCAAGCGAGTGCGTCATTCGCAAGACGGATTTCCCGTGGCACGAGAGCGGGTACGTCACCCCGCGCTTCGATGAATTCATCCTCTATCAACTGCATGTCGGGACGTTCTTCACGCCGAATCTGCCGGACAAGGGCGGCACGTTCCTGGACGTAGCGAGAAAAATTCCGCATCTCGCCGAACTGGGCGTGACCGCGCTGCAACTCATGCCGATTCAGGAATTTCAAACGCAGTTCAGCCTCGGCTACAACGGCACCGACTATTTTTCTCCCGAGATGGATTTTTCCGTGGCGGGCGATGCGCTGGCTTCTTCTGTAGCAGAGGTCAACAAGCTGCTCGATGCGAAGAGTCTGCGCAGATATCACACGGAGGAGCTGCGCGGTGAAATGAACCAGCTCAAGGCGTTGGTGGATCTGTGTCATCTGTACGGCATGGCTGTGATCCTCGATGTCGTCTACAACCATGCCGGCGGCGACTTCGGGGACCAGAGCCTCTACTTCCTCGACCGGCAATCCACCGCGGGAGGCAATCGCAACTCCTTGTACTTCACCGACAAGGGCCATGCGGGCGGCCTGGTGTTCGATTTCGCCAAGCCGGAAGTGCGAGATTTTCTGATCCAGAATGCCAAGTTCTTTCTGGATGAATACCGAGTGGACGGCTTCCGCTACGATCAGGTGAGCGTGATCGACCACGACGGCGCGCCGCACGGCTGGCGGTTCTGCCAGGACCTGACCTCCACCTTGCACGCGCACCGGCCGAGCGCGCTGAACCATGCGGAGTATTGGAACGTGAATCCCTACGTCGTAAAAACCGCTCCGGAAGGTGCGGGGTTCGACACGACCTTGACGGACGGCTTGCGCATCGCCATCCGCGACGTCATTGGGAACGCCAGCGCGCCGGATGAACGGGCGCTCAACATGACGGGCCTGGCGAACAGCCTCTGGCCGGACGGCTTTTATGAATCCTGGCGCTTCGTGCAGGGACCGGAGAACCACGACATCGTGTTGAAGGGACGGGAGGAGCGGCTTGCCAGACTCGGCGATCCCGAAAACCCGCGGTCATGGTACGGCCGCAGCCGAGCCCGGGTCGGGACCGGCCTCAGCCTGACTGCGCCCGGTATCCCGATGCTGTTCATGGGGCAGGAATTTCTCGAAGATAAACAGTGGTCGGACAATTTCGAGTTAGACCGAGACCTCCTGCTCTATTGGAATGGTCTGGACCGGGGTGACAAGCAGATGCTTGATCACGTGCGATTCACACGGGAGTTGATCGGCCTGCGCCGGAACCATCCGGGCCTACGAGGGCAGGGTTTTCGGGTGGTACATGTGCACGACCAGAATCGTGTGCTGGCCTTTCATCGCTGGGTAGAAGGTGAAGGGCAGGATGTGCTCGTGGTCCTGCACCTGGCGACCTTCCATCGTTTCGGCTATCGCATCGGGTTCCCCGGCAGAGGGGCCTGGCGAGAGATCTTCAATAGCGATGTCTACGAAAACTGGGTCAATCCTCAGGTCGCCGGCAACGGCGGCCGGATCGTCGCCGACCCGCAACCGTTGCACGGGTTCGGCCATTCCGCCTCGCTCGTCCTCCCCGCCAACAGCCTGCTGGTCTTTACCAGGTAAGCCGGGAGTCCTGTTGACATCGTGCATCGCCGGTGCTGCAATGCGCCGGGTCTGCCCGAGGTTTTGCGAGGGGACGTTGGCGGACGGGAGAAGACCCGGTTCGCGGAACTGGAGGAGAACGATGCCGAGCAGGCTTGGGCTGGCGTTGCTAGGGTTGTGGATCGCCGGCTGTGTCTCGACAGGTAATTCGAATCTGGCCGACGACCAGACGATGGCCCAGATCACAGTCGGGAAGACGACCAGACAACAGGTCGCCAGCCTCCTCGGCAGTCCGTCCAATCAACGAAGCATCGAGATGGGGGGATGGACCAGAGAATGGTGGGGCTATAGCTATGCGTCCGGCAGGATCAATCCGCTGGAGTACCTGCTGTTGTATGGCTTCCTCTACAATAGCCCCGGCCTCTACGATACCCAATACGATCTCGGGATCTATTTTGATCACAGGGGCATCGTCAGCAGTCTTTCGACCCTGAAGACCGACTACGAGACGGGCAGTCCCTTCACCTCTCCCCGAGTCTCGACCGTGGCCGGCACAATGATGGCATTTCCGGAGACCTCCCGAGATCCAGTTCGATTTGAGATCAAGATGGAGTCTCGGTACTGAGTAGATGGTCCTCAAGGAGGGAGACCGCCCTGCTCACCTTTGCAATGCGACGGGTCAGCGCTGTTGTCGATCAGGGCCTGCCCGAATGGGTTACGACCTTCTTCTTATGATCCGGCAACCGGATCATGTAGCCGCCTTCCGTACCGAAGGTCACCAGCACCTCTCCCTGGCGGCTCAGCCGATCGACTTCGAGGAAGACCTGGTTCCAGGACAGATCGGGCAGGCGATTCGCCAGGGTATCCAGATCGCAGCCATGCGACCGTTTCACCTCGCCAAGAATCTTATGGGCCACAGGTGTATGCGAGGCCATAACCAGTCCCTCCTTTCCGGGCGGTTTACTCCCTATCACCAAGTCATCGCTGCCGCGTCCGTCGTCGGATCCAACCCTCCGGGATAGACGATGGCAAACTCCTCGTCGGGCATCGCCTCCTGAGAAGAGGCGGCCAACTCCTCGGCGGCGTCATCGGCCAAGCCGTAGGCGCGACTGCCCACCATCTTGAGAAACACGCCCATTTCCCGTTTCGCGGCCCACCGATCACCACGGCTGACTGCGTTCCGAACTCGGTCCAATTCCTGCCGGTACGGCGAAAAATCGTACGCAGGATATTTTTCTGCGAAGTAGGTGGTGAGCTTGTCTTCCAGGTCGTCCACCCAGGTGCTCGCCGGGAGCAGATGTTCGGTGGGGGCTACGGTAGCCAGCGGGAAGGAGGAAGTTGCACCGGCCTCACGATCATTCGAGCGGAGCCCGAAGAGAACCAACGACACAATGGTCAGTGCCAGGAGGGGAATGCACTCACGGCGGGTAATCGCGTCCATGAGGACCCTCGTTCCAAGGGATCCGCATCTGGGAATCGACGATCAGCAGCGACGTATCCGGCGTCGGAGTGAAGGGGGCTGGGCGAGATCCGGGGCGCAGAATCACCGGCAGGAGCGCACGGAAGAGATGCCGGCCACCCTCGCAGGAACGTCAGGGAATCATGCTACGCCGTTCGAGAGACCTGGTCAACCGGCGATTGAGGCGCGAAAGGATAGAGGAAACCGTAGCGGCCTACGGCTTGCGTCCTTTCTCGGAGTCGTCCGTCCATAGAGATGAAGCGAGGAAATGGCTCCTCGCCGGAACCAAGGAGACTGCCCATGAGACCCCATCTGTCGCTCGATGTGCGCAACGTGCCGGCTTCCGTGGCGTTCTATCAGAAAGTGTTTGGAGTAGCCCCGCAGAAGGCCACGGCGGACTATGCCAAGTTCGACCTGACCAGGCCGGCGCTGAATCTTTCGCTGGTCTCCACAACCCGCATGATTAGCTCGGTGAATCATTTGGGAATTGAGGTCGAGTCGGTCGAGGAGATCGCCGCCTGGAAAGCCCATCTGCAGGAACAGGGCATTCTCGACAGGGTCGAGGACAACGTCGCCTGTTGCTTCGCCCGGCAGGACAAACTCTGGTTCAGCGATCCGGACGGCAATGCCTGGGAGGTTTTTACGGTCTACGAACAGTTGGAGGTGACTGGCTCCCTCAAGAACACGGGCTGCTGCGTGCCGAAGCATTAGCAGTATGGTGAAAAAGTCCGCCAGCTTTGTTCTCGCATCGCTCAGAGGCTCACCGTACGGAGAAGAGTACGCTTCTCCTCCTCGCTCGCTGCGGCCTCGCTGGACGACCTTTTTGACCATCCTGCACGCAGTTCTGATCTCGTCCGTTATCGCTCGCTGTTCCGGCTTTCGCGGGTACTCGAAAGGTTTTTCAACAGCCTGTTAGGCTGCGCCGGCGTCGGTGGCCGGCGTTCAGAACGAGCCGCTGACTTGCGTGTCCTAACCCACATCATTCATGATCGCTTCTACTGCAACCACCGATACGCCGCTGCGACGGGCTTGGCTGCCGGTTTCCCGCAGCCAAGCGGGCAGGCTCGCCGATCGGTCGGTCGACATACTGTTTCAAGTATGCCTTCCTTCCTCGCGGCTCCGCGTGGCTGTCTCGCGTGGCGTCTTGGTGGTTTCGTGACGAATCGTCATGAATAATGTGGGCTAAGCTGAACCCAGTACGGTAGAAGAACTCACGGCGAGGGCATCATGGCAGAGGCGGTAACAGAGATCTGGCAACAAGTCCACGACAGCCTTCATGCCTTCATCGCAAAGCGGGTGGCGAATGAGGCCGAAGCGGAGGATATCTTGCAGGAAGTCTTTCTGCGGGTTCACCGGAGGCTCGACAGCGTGAACGACCCGCGCCGGCTTGTCTCCTGGGTCTATCAGATCACACGCCATGTCATCATTGACCACTATCGGGTGAGCGGAAAACGGATAGACCGGCCGGTGGGTCTGACCGGCGAACTGGAGGCTCTTCCCGTGTCCGACTCGAACGATGAAACGGCGGAGGGTTCCAGTGAACGCCGCGCGGAGCTGGCCGGCTGTCTTCGCCCGATGATCGTGCAACTGCCGCAGGACTATCGTGAAGCGGTGACCCTTGTGGAATTGGACGGGTTGACGCAACAGGAGGCGGCCGCACGGATGGGGCTCTCGCTCTCCGGCATGAAGTCGCGTGTGCAGCGAGGCCGCCGCCAATTGAGGCGGATGCTCGACGAGTGCTGTCTCATTCAACTCGACGGCCGACGCGGCGTGGCCGATTTCGACGTGCGGACGCCGGAGTGCAGTCCCTGTGGAGACGCGCCGGCCGGGAACTGCGAGCCCGCATGAATCATCACGATTTGTGACATTTCACCCGCTGCCGAGCACCCATACATTCCACAAAGAGCAATGAGTCCCGGAGCAACGGGTACCCCCACGGGGAGGTCTGGGGACTGACCGCCTTCGGCGATGGTGATGAGGCGTCGCCCGCATGCCGGCGTTCATCGAATCGCATCCCTTCATCACGGTAGGACAGGCCACCGACATCCTCCCCTTCAACATTCCGTCTCCGCATCGCTGTCGCCGCATCCATTATATAATGTGATGATGGCGCTCACGGTCTTCGATCTCTTCAAGATCGGCATCGGCCCCTCGAGTTCCCACACGGTCGGTCCGATGTGGGCGGCGCTGCGATTCGTTCAGACGCTGGAGGCGACCGGCCTGCTGTCCCGCGTGCGGCGAATACGCGTCGATCTGTATGGATCGCTGGCCTTGACCGGGCGAGGTCATGCGACCGATAGAGCCGTGATGCTGGGCCTCTCGGGAGAACGACCCGATCGCATCGACCCGGACAAGGTCGAGCCGCTGGTGGCGCAGATACGATTACAACGTCAGCTTCGTTTGATCTCCCAATCAACCATCCCGTTCGATGACGCCGCCGACCTCCTGTTTCACGAAGACGCTTCGCTCCCGCTCCATCCCTGCGGGCTGACGTTCACGACTTTCGATCAGGTGGGCGAGGTACTCGCCAATCAGACGTTTTATTCTATCGGAGGAGGGTTCGTCGTCAGCGAGGACGAAGCGACTGCCGGTCGCACGGGCGGGTGTGCACCAATGAGCCCCGTGTCCTATGAGTTCGGGTCGGCGGCCGAGTTGTTGGCGATCGGTCGACGGGAGCGGCTTTCGATCGCCGACCTCATGCGGAGGAACGAAACGGCCTGGCGCAGCCCGGAAGAAACCGATGCCGGACTCGATCGGATTTGGCACGTGATGGAACAATGTATTGAGCGAGGCTGTCGCGGCGAAGGCCTCTTGCCGGGCGGATTGCAAGTCCGCCGGCGGGCCGGGATGCTGTTTCGTAATCTCCAAGGACGACCGGTGACGGCAGACCCGCTGGCGACGCTCGATTGGGTGAGTCTCTTCGCGCTGGCGGTCAACGAGGAGAATGCGGCCGGTGGTCGGGTGGTGACGGCCCCGACGAACGGAGCAGCCGGCGTCATTCCGGCCGTGCTGGCCTACTATCGTCGGTTTCTCCCGGGAGCGGACGATCGCGGGGGACGGACCTTTCTCCTGACGGCGGCTGCCATCGGCCTGTTGTACAAACGCAATGCGTCGTTGTCTGCTGCCGAAATGGGTTGCCAGGGCGAAGTGGGCGTAGCCTGTTCGATGGCCGCCGCCGGTCTGGCCGCCGTTATGGGCGGCAGCAACGAACAGATCGAGAACGCCGCCGAAATCGGGATGGAACATCACCTCGGGTTGACCTGCGACCCGGTCGGCGGGTTGGTCCAGGTGCCCTGTATCGAACGGAACACCATGGGGGCGACCCAGGCGATCAACGCCGCTCGCCTCGCCGTGCTGTACGGAGATGGGACTCATCGAGTGTCCCTGGACCGGGTCATCGAGACCATGAGACAGACCGGTCTGGACATGCAGGCCAAGTACAAAGAGACCGCCAAAGGCGGGTTGGCGGTCAATGTCGTGAATTGTTGAGCGAGCTGCTGAATCCGGCTGTCAGCGTTGTGCTTGCGTCGCTCGAAAAGACGAGAGCGAGTCGCCCATGAGCCTCATCGTCGCGCGTCGGTGGCCGCGGGCGATCACACAATCGCGCGCGACGGAGCATTCCTCGCAAGGAATGCGAGCCATGGTGGAGGACCGACGTGAGCGCCCCTGAATAAGTCAATACTCATGCCAGACCCCATTCCCCTTTCCCCAGACCCCATTCCCCTTTCCCCAGACCCCATTCCCCAGATAACATGCCAGACCCCATTTCCCAGATAAATAGGAGCTGGCAAGACTCGGAGCAGGAGATATTGTCGGTTGCCGAAGGTCCCGTCATTCATCCAGGCTTGGCCGCAAGAGGAACGGTCCGTAGATCACGGCAAACAGCAGATAGGCCCCGCTCCAACAGGCCGCTGCCATGCCAAGGACTAGATTGGTAGAGAGGCCGGACGCTGGTCCGAAGACCCGCAGCAGCGCGCCAAGATTGACCAGCAAGTAGATGCCAACCGTCATGGGACCGGCATGCCGAGGACGCCCCGTATGGCCAAGGCTCGCACGAGTCATGACCGCCAAGGTCATCGCGCCCACGGAGCCGGTCGTCAGCGCGTGCAGCGCCTCCGTCGCCGGCAGCCCTATCCCAAGACCGGCACCTCCCAACGCGACCATCGCGATCGCCAACCATCCATACCCCACATGCAGCATCAGCACCAGCGGCTCGCGCCAGGTCAACCAGCCGTACCAGTGCAATAGGCGTCCGAAGATGGAGAGCCCGGCGGTCAGCAGGATCCACCCCGTGGCTATGGCATCCGGTTGAATGGTCCAGGCGATGGCGGCGATGGCCGTCAGTGTGAGCGACGGGACATCGAATGGGGACGGGACAGCAGGCCGTTGAGCCATCCGCTGATCGACCAAGTATTCCTTCGTGAAGTTCGGCGTAATCCGCCCTCCGATGAAGGTGAGCAGGACCGTCAGCAGCGAGAGGGCCATGCGCATGGCCACGTCCGATTCTGCGCCGCTCAGGGCCAGGACATGAAACAGGATGTTGGCACAGGCGTAGAGGCTGATCACCACTCCCACCGGCGCGTGACTCCACGTTCCGGCCGTGGTCAATTCCCGCCAGACGTACCCCGCCATCACAACCAGAAACGCAGCATCAATCGTAGAGGCGACGAAAGGAGGAAGCCATGGAACTGCGATGACCACCCGTCCGGCCACCCACAACAGAAACAACAGCATCAACTTCGTTCCTATGACCGGCGGCCGATCGGTCCAGTTGGGGATTGCCGTAAGCAGAAAGCCGGTGATCACCGCGGGGAGGAAGCCGAAGACCATCTCGTGCACATGCCACTCCCGAGGCGCATAGAGGAAGGTCGGACCTCCGGCTCCCGCAAACATTGCGATCCACGCCGGTACCGCCCAGCCGGCAAACAGCGCCGCGCCGAGAAAAAACGGGCGGAAACCGTAGGAGAAAAAGGCGGGCCCCTGAGCTATGGTCTGTTCGCGCGTCTGATCAGTCATGGATCTCGGTCCTGGGTTCTCTTGTGGTCACGATTATTCGGGTGTGAAGCGTTGCATTCGACAGTTGGCGGGGTGGCTTGGAATCTATGAGGTCGCTCCCGTCGAGGAGGATGCCGCCTGCGCCGTTGCCGGCGGGCGATACTTGGCGAAGCAGATGAGATCGAGATGATGGTAGTGGTTGGGGAGTAGGGTTTCCGACCTGTATCCCAAGCTGAGAAAAAAATGAACATTCCGCGCCGTGCGGAGCATCGTGCAGGCATAGAACTTGTGGGCATCGGAGGTGACCCGCTCGATCTCCTGCATCAGGGCTTTTCCCACGCCCTGTCCCTGGTGGGTGGGACTGACGGAGAGTAAGCGGATCACACAGACTCCGGCCACGGTCCAAAAACGCACCGATCCCACGAGCGCACCCCCCACCTCGGCCACCAGCAGGTGTTTATCCCGTGCGTCCTGCCTGAGACTCTCGATCGTTTCCTTGGTCCAGGCGCTGACCTCGTAGACAGCGGCATATTCCTCGAAGGCCTTCTGTTGTATCTGGAGCACCGACGAGAAATCATCTTCGGTTCCTGGTCTGATGCGAATCACCGGCTGTGCGACGCGGCTGATGGGCTCCATCCTACGGATTCTTAGCCGAAGGCCGGATGATTAGCAAGACGATGGGCAAGGCAATGGCCGGAACACCCTGTCACCGAGCTTTGAGAACAGGAGATGGGGAATCGACGATCTTCAGCCGGGCGAACTGTCGTTTCATCGTGTTCACGCGTGCGAGGTAGGCGCCGACCTCGTGGTCGCCGCATTTTTGCCGGAGGCGCAGGCGGAAGCCGCGTGCCGCATAGGCTTGACCCGCCCCGGCTCCGCACAAATGAATCACCGCAGCCAGGTTCTGTTTTTGTTGGAGAGTAGCGGTGAGACGCTGCCGTTCGATCGTGCTCCCGACCTGGCGGTCGAGTAGAGCCGAGGTCAACTCGATGGCGTGGCTCGGCAGGACGCGGAAGTAGAGGCTGTTGAACCAGCACGACTTCATATCGTGCCAGGGGCCCTCCGCGATCACCGCGTGCTCGTGGATGCAGTAGCGCTTCGCCTCATCAAACGTGCCGTCGGTGATTTGATACATGCCGACCGCACTCGACGCCGGTTGGTACAGCTCCAAGGGGTTCGATGTCAGACGCCAACGCCAGTAGGTCCGCGCCACGGGGTTGCCCGACCCTTCGACCTGGGCGAGCGCCGCCAGCAACTCGGGTGTGATGACGGCGGTGGAATGGTCTTGGAAGAGAGAACCGTACTCCCGCCAGGTTTCGCGCGGACTCTTGGCGAACGTGCCGTCCAAGGGAAAGAAGATCTCGCTCGGTTTGTGGATCGCATGGTAGATCCAATTGCCGGTCAGCAACAGAAGCAGCACGAGCATGCTGCCAAGACCGGCTCGCATCACCGGCGGCGTGGCCATGATGGCGGAGAACATCGAGCGGAACAAGCGCCAGCCGGACCGGATGAGGCGCCGGAATGTCGAGAACGCCGGCCATGCCCGGCGTGTCCGTCGCGGAGCGGAGTGCCCCAGGCGCGTATGAGAGCCGGAAGCCATGGCCCCACTATACCCGAAATGTCTGGTCACGCGCGGGGCTTCCGAATCGCCAGTCTGCTCGCCACCGATCCGACCACAAACTGCGGAACCGACAGCACCACCATGGCGATAAGCGACAGCGGCCAGAGAGAGAGGGAATTGCCCGCCGACAGCATGGCAATGGCCTGGCCGACGGCCATGCTAACAGTCCAGCGCCAGGCTCGGTCGGGAAAGCGGTAGCCAATGGCAAAGATCAGCGCGCACATGATTGGGATGCCGACGGAGAAATATACCTCGGAATCCCAGGCCTCCTTACGCCCCGTGACAATCGAAATGACAAGACAGACCAGCAGGCCTGCTAGTGCAGATACAACCAAGGGAATGGAGCGATTGTTACGGATATCCAACGTGCGCTGCCAGTGAGTGGGATGGGCAGTCTCGATCAGTCACAGTAGAATTACACGCCCTTCACGATCGGGCAAGCAGAGATGGAGTTCAGGCAGATGGCGGGTTGGGTCCTTTGACGGGACTCGGGCGAGTGTGATCGGACAGCCGGCGGTCTGCAAGAAGAAGGCGAGCGCGAGCATGCCTCCGCAGATCGTGCTTCCTCTTGCCGATGCGTGATCGCAAGATCTGACACCATAGATTATGATGGTACACACGCCATTCTTGGAGGACCCATGCGCACCGCTATCGTGATCGATAACAGCTTGATGCGGCAGGCCATGAAAGCGACGGGTCTTGCGACCAAGCGCGCGGTGGTCGAGGAGGGGTTGCGACTGCTCATCAAGGTCAAGGGTCAGGAAGGGATTCGCCGCTTGCGAGGTAAGGTAGTGTGGGAGGGGATCCCAAGGTCGTAGGAGTGGTTGCAATGGCCCCCGCTGTTTCGTTCGAGGAACTACCGAGATTCACCGTGCCGCTCTCGGCCCGTCAGGTGACTAAATCGGCTTGCTGGGTTCCGGCGGCGTCCAGGGATAGAGGCGGGGAATCCAGAAGGTCAGGGCTGCGGCGACAAAGAGCGCGCAGATGGTGCCGACAGCGAATTGCGTCCAGGTCATGGGTCGGATCGTCCCGAGCGAGATGATGACCATCAAGATAGGAATATCCAGGAAGTGTGTGAACGTCGGGAGGTGTTCCTGCCGCGCGCGGCTGAGTTCCGCTGTCGGGGCTCCCGACACCAATGCCTCGTTTGTCAGACGGTGAAGCCGCATGAAATACAGCCGTGTGACGGTGTTGCCCTCCACGAATTCAATCACGAACAATAGAATCATGCCGGCCAGCCAGGGCTGTTGCGTGAACTCCCAGCCACCCCAAACCTCGGCGGTCATCCAGGCGCCCGAGACGAAGAGCATCACCGCCCCCGGCACCACCACTCCATCGTAAAAGACTGCGATGTTCCGGACGGCCTCGGCGAACCGGACGAGGTCTTGCACTTGGCGGGAGCGCAAATCCGCCAGCCACACGCCGATCAAGCCTGCTCCCATGAGCGTGACGCCGACCAGGTGGGCAAATCGAAGGAGTGGATAGGTCATAGGCTGCGCGAGTATGCGCCGGTTCAATGGCAAAGAAAAGGGAAGGACGAGAAGGCGGAGACGACGCGAAAAGAGAAGGTCGGAAACGCGTGTTGAACAGCTCCTCCTCAGGCAGTAAGGTGTTTCGAGAGGCGATTCGTGGCGAAGACATTGAGCGCCGGCATTCTGCTCTATCGACGGAGGCACGAGGGCCTCCAGGTCTTGCTGGTTCATCCAGGCGGGCCCTTCTGGTCCAAGAAGGATGACGGGGCCTGGTCGATTCCCAAAGGCGAGTATCACGAAGGCGACGATGCCTTGGCCGCGGCGAAACGCGAGTTCTTCGAGGAAACCGGCTCCGAAGTGACAGGGCCATTTTGCGCGCTCTCGCCATTGAAACAACCCAGCGGCAAGGTGGTGTCGGTGTGGACTGCGGAGGGGGACCTGGACGAGACCGGGATGAACAGCAGCACCTTCTCGATGGAATGGCCGCCTCGTTCCGGAACCATTCAAGAGTTTCCCGAGGTGGACCGTGGAGCCTGGTTCGATCTTCCCACGGCCCGAACGAAATTGCAGGAAGGGCAGCGAGGCTTTCTCGATCAACTGCAACAGCTCCTGAATGAGACAGTGTCAACGCCGCCTCGTGGGTGACGCCACAGCGAGCGGGCGCGTTCGATCAATACGCGACTCAACACCGGCGGTTGACACGAGTGTTCTCGACCGGTAGCTTCTGCCTGTTTCTCTCGTAAAGAACCCCACAAGGAGGACCTCCTCATGCCGACTCAGGATCAGGCCGGTGGCCCCACGCCCCAACTGTTTTTCCAGACTGCCAATGCCTACCATCGAACGCAAGCGCTGAAGGCGGCCGTCGAACTGGATCTGTTCACTGCCATTGGGGAGGGGAAGGATTCCACCGACGCTCTTGCGCAACGCTGTGGGGCGGCGGAACGAGGTGTGCGGATCCTCGCGGACTATCTGACCATCCAGGGCTTCATCGTGAAGGAAGGGAACCGGTACAGGCTGACGCCCGATTCGGAGCTGTTTCTCGATCGACGGTCTCCGGCCTATATGGGCTCCGTGCTGGGCTTCCTGCACGCACCGAAATTTGTCGAGGCCTTCCAGAACCTCACCGGGGCGGTCCGAAAGGGAGGCACCGTGACCGGTGAGGCGGGGACCGTTGCGCCTGAACATCCGCTTTGGGTCGATTTCGCCAAATCCATGATCCCCATGACGGTCAAGCCGGCAGAGGAGATGGCCCTCTTTGTAAGTCGCACTCAGCCGGATGTGAAGAAAGTCTTGGACATCGCAGCGGGACACGGGCTGTTCGGAGTCGAAATCGCCAAACGGTGCCCCCACGCCGAGATCGTCGCGCTCGACTGGCCGAACGTCTTAGTCGTCGCGCAGGATCTCGCGCGCCGCGCCGGTGTTCAGGATCGCTACCGGACCATCGCCGGGGACGCTTTCCAGCAGGAGTTCGGGACAGGATACGACCTGGTGCTACTCACCAATTTTCTCCATCACTTTTCTCCCGCCACATGTGAGGCGTTGCTCCGCAAGATCCATCGATGCCTCACGCCGAGCGGCCGGGTTCTTACACTGGAGTTCGTGCCCAACGACGACCGCGTCACGCCGCCTCCCGTGGCCGAGTTCAGCCTGATCATGCTTGCGACTACGCCGGAAGGGGACGCGTACACGTTCAAGGAATACGAGCGGATGTTGCGCGCCGCAGGGTTTGGTCGAACCGAGCTGCACTCGGTGCCCGGCTCGCTAGAACAGATGCTCGTGTCGTTTCGCTAGGTCGTCCGGAGGGCATGGGAGAAGTGACAGAGGCAATCGGCGAGAGCGATCCGTCCACGCTCAGCTCGTTGACGAACCTATCCTACAACTGGAGGAGATTGTTATGGCGCTGATTCAGAAGGATCTCGTACCCGGGAGTGGAGATCAATTGCTCACGTTGGACACGGAAACCAATTTGGAATGGCTCAACCTGACCGTAACGACCAATCGATCGGCCAACGACGTGCTGGGCGGATTCGGCGGATTGACGACCACACACGGCTTCCGATACGCCACCGGTGCAGACCTTGGAACGCTCTATGCCCACGCCGGTATTACCAAGGGACTGAGCGAGCCTGCCTTCACGCCGTCACCCAACGACGGGCGCAACCACACGGGGATCGAAGTCCTGTTGGATCTGATGAACGGCAAGCAATACGCTGCGGCCCCGAGCAGCAATACGCAATCCAAGATCACCTCCCATGGCATCAATGGCGGGAACCCGCAGTGGTTCGTCAGGTTTCTGTCCCTCAACATCACCAAGCCCATGAATTCCCACACGGAGGTCAACCCCTTGCTGTCCCTGGATCAGCGGGCTCCGCATATCGGGTCGTATCTCGTGCGTGCGGTGTCCGCCTCGTCGGCCACGACGTCAGGCTCCGACAAACCAAAGAAGAGACCGGGAGCCACGACGAAGTCGGGAGCAAGAAAGAGTACCAGGAGAGCGAAGCGGCGCGAGGGCAGGAGGAACCGATGATCCCGGACTCTGGCGGTTCAGGTCTGGGGTCTTGTGTTCTCTTTTGAGCCCGCGGCGAAACGGAGACAGGCTGAGTTGTGAGGGGGAATGATGCTGACTGAACAGCGGGCTCGGATACTGGCGGATGAATGGCTCCGCGCGTGGAATGCTCACGATCTGGAATCGATTTTGTCGCACTATGCGGACCAGATCGTCTTGGTTTCGCCCATTGCCGCGACGCTCCTGAATACTCCAACGGGAACGGTGAAAGGGAAGGACGCGCTGAGGGCCTACTTCAGACAGGGTTTGGAGGTCTATCCCGATCTGAGGTTCGAACTTTTGGATGTGCTGTGGGGGATTTCCAGCCTCGTGCTGTATTACGTGAACCAGAAGGGCACGAAGGCGGGAGAATTCATGGAGCTGGATGCGCAAGGTCAGATCGCCAGAGTCGTCGCCAACTATAACCGTTAAGCGCAGCCTCGACGATCTCCGGCTGTTGTCGGCGCGCAGCCTGCTCCGTTCCAGGGCCGGCCCAAGGTTGTTAAGATCAAGGTGCTCCGTGGGTCGCGAACCGACTTGTCTCCTCGGGACCCAAAATCCTCTTGAAACGAGGCCCGTATGAAGGCGGCTGAACTGCTGGTGCGTTGTCTGGAAAATGAAGGCGTCCAACTGGTCTTCGGTCTCCCCGGCGAGGAGACCTTGGAGCTGATGGATGTCCTGCTGGATTCTCGCATTCGCTTTATCGAGACGCGGCACGAACAGGGAGCCGCGTTCATGGCCGACGTCTATGGCAGGCTCAGCGGACGGGCCGGGGTGTGTCTGTCCACCTTGGGACCGGGCGCGACGAACCTCCTGACCGGCGTCGTAGACGCCTACCTGGACCGGGCCCCGCTGGTCGCCATCAGCGGGCAGGCCTCGCTGAATCGCCGCCACAAGGAATCGCACCAGTACATCGACGTCTGCTCGATGTTCAAACCCGTCACCAAATGGAATACCTCGCTTCCGAAGCCGGAGGTCATTCCCGAAGCGGTGCGGAAGGCGTTCAAGATCGCACAGACGGAAAAGCCCGGCGCGACGCATCTGGAAATTCCGGAGGATGTGGCGGAAGCGACGATCGCCGATGCGCACGCCATGGAGCCGCTGTTTGTCCAGGCTCCGATCCTCCCCGAACCGTCGCCTGCGCAGGTGGCTCGGGCGATCCAGGCGATCGAACGGGCACGACGTCCGGTGATTCTCGCCGGCAACGGCGTGATTCGCGGTCGTGCTGCCGAAGGGGTCAGACAGTTTGCGCGGCGATTGCAGATTCCTGTCCTGCACACCTTCATGGCCAAGGGTGTGCTGCCGGACAGCGATCCGCTGTCGCTCTACACGATCGGTCTCCAAGCCCGGGACTATGCCTCGCTCGTGATGGAACGAGCCGATGTGGTCATCGCGCTGGGCTATGATTTCGTGGAATATGCCCCCTGCTTCTGGAATCCGCGCCGGGACAAGCTCATCGTCCATATCGATGTCTCGCCGGCGGAGGTCGATGAACATTACATTGTCGATGTGGGTCTCCTGGGGGATCTTCGCCTGTCTCTCGATCTCGTCGAGGCTGGCCTCGAACCGTTCGATGTGTCCTGGGCTCATGCGGCGCGTCGGACCGTGATCGATGGGTTTGAGGCTGAATCGGACAGCCCTTCGTCCTGGCCCATGCGGCCGCAACATGTGATGCGAGACTTGCGGAGCGCGCTGAATTCGGATGACCTCGTGCTCTGCGATGTCGGCGCCCATAAGCTGTGGATGGCCCGCATGTTTTCTTGCGAGATGCCCAATTCCTGCATCATTTCCAACGGCTTTGCGACGATGGGGATCGCCTTGCCCGGCGCGATCGCCGCCAAACTCTTATATCCCGAGCGCCGTGTGATCGCGGTCATGGGCGACGGCGGCTTTCTGATGAACTCCCAGGAACTGGAGACGGCAGTACGGTTGGGTCTACCGCTGGTGATCCTGATCTGGCGGGATGACGGGTACGGGGTCATCCGGTGGAAGCAGCAAGTTCGGTATGGCCGGACCTCTTCCGTGGAATTCGGCAATCCCGACCTTGTGCGCTACGCGGAGAGTTTCGGAGCGACGGGCTATCGGGTGACGGATCGATCGGAGCTTCGGCCGATCCTCGCCAAGGCGTTCACGAGCAAGGTGCCGTCGGTCATCGATTGCCCGGTGGACTATGGAGAGAACCTCCGACTGACCGAGCGACTGAAATCGCTTCCGCACTGACCGGCGTTGGGAAGCTGACGCGACAATTCACGACCGACCTGACGATGATCATCCGACATCCTCAACGGCTGCCCCTCCTTGCACTGGGGATGATTGCGCTCTTGACGGGGCTCTGGGCCGGGTTGATGCGCCTGGGGTGGGACATTCCTCCGTTGCAGCCGATTCTGCCTGCGGTTCATGGTCCGCTGATGATCTCCGGCTTCCTGGGCACGCTCATCGGCCTGGAGCGAGCGGTGGCGTTAGGGCGTCGCTGGGCCTATGCCTCACCGCTGCTGAGTGGATTGGGCGGACTTGGTCTGATCGCCGGGTTTCAGGGTTCTGGCGCACCGGTCCTGATTCTGGCCGGGAGTCTCGGGCTAGTCGCGATTTTTGCGGTGATCATTCGGCTCCGGCCGGCCCTCTACACGGTAACGATGGGACTCGGTGCGGCCTGCTGGGTCGCGGGGAACCTCCTCTGGCTTTGGGGTTGGCCGATTGCCCATTTCGTCTTTTGGTGGGCGGGCTTTCTCTTGTTGACCATCGCCGGGGAACGGCAGGAGTTGGCTCGATTACAGCAACTGTCACCGGGCAGCCAAGCAAGCTTTCTGCTCACGCTCGCCAGCGTTCTGATGGGGTTGATCGTGATCGGTTTTTCCTTCGACATCGGAGTGCGTCTGGTTGGAGCCGGTATGGTCGGCCTTGCCTTGTGGTTGGGAAGGCACGACATTGCACGGCGCACCGTGAGGCAAACAGGGATCACACGATTCATCGCGGTCTGTCTCCTCTCGGGATACGTCTGGCTCGGGCTCAGCGGGCTACTGGCGGTCGTCTTTGGCGGAGTCTCTGCCGGGCCGCAGTACGACGCGATGCTGCATGCCTTTTTCCTTGGCTTTGTCTTCGCGATGATTTTCGGCCATGCGCCGATCATTTTCCCGGCTGTGCTCGGTGCCAGGATGGCTTTTCGACCGATGTTCTATGCGCACGCGATCCTGCTCCAGGTCACATTGGTCCTGCGGCTCGCGGGCGATCTGATCGGGTGGGGGGCTGGACGTCAGGTAGGCGGCTTGCTGAACGTCCTGGCCCTGTTGTTCTTTCTCGCCAACACGGTCTATGCTCTTCGGAGTCCGGTCAAGGACGCGGCTACGGTCAAAGCGGGAGCATCATGAGGGACGGGGTTCGACGGAGGTGGGGCAACAACGAGAGAGGAAGGTAATCGAATGGCGGACCCTACTCAGACGACCCGCTTACAGACTCAAGTGCTCGACGCGTTGCGGCAGGTCGTGGACCCCGAGCTGGGAGTCAATATCGTCGATCTTGGGTTGGTCTATGGAACCGAGGTGCGAGACGGCCAAGTCCATGTCAGGATGACCATGACGACGCCGGCCTGCCCGATGGAAGAACTCTTGATGGAGATGGTGCATTCAGCCATCCTGCGGGAGCTGCCTGAAGCTCGTTCGGTGGAAGTCGACCTCGTGTGGGACCCACCCTGGCGGCCGGATATGATGAGCGACGCAGCCAAGGCTCAGTTGGGGCGGGGATGAGCCGGATCACCCTCGGGAAAGGAAAGGCGATGATTCGCGTCAAGCGCGTCTACGAACCGGCCGCCCGCGGGGACGGCGCTCGAATCCTGGTCGATCGCCTCTGGCCACGAGCCGTCAAGAAAGAAGAGCTTCGTCTGGCAGGCTGGCTAAAAGATGTCGCTCCCAGTGGGAGTCTGCGGAAGTGGTTTGGGCACGATCCGGAGCGCTGGACCGAGTTCCAGCATCGCTATCGCGCCGAGCTGGACGATAATCCCGATGGCTGGCAATCGCTCCTGGAGGCGGCTCGGGAGGGAACCGTGACGCTGCTCTATACCGCGCATGACCTGAAACATAACAATGCGGTCGCACTGAAAGCCTACCTGGAAGCCAAGCTGAAAGCCCGGTAACAGGATGTAGAAAGCGGCCGCTAGTCGGGTGCCTCCTGCGTTCGGCGCAGAGGCGCTCCCTCAGTTGACACGTTCTTGACGAATTTGTACCCTGCCGCCGGCTTATGAGATACGCGGCACGTGGCGCGTTCGGCGCCGGACGACGCACAGGCGCATGGCTGTTGATCGGACTGTTCAGTCTGACGGTCGGATGCGAGTATGTCCGTCCGACCCTGAATGCGCCGCTCAAGCGGTGGGATCTTACGTACGGATATCGATTCACCAACTTTCCGGCTGCTGAAACCGGCAGTTCGGACGGTCTCTTCATCATTGCCTCCTTCTCCGGAGGAGGCGCGCGGGCTGCGGCGCTCTCCTACGGAGTCTTGCGTGAACTGGCGCGCACGCCGATCACCTGGGAGGGGCGAAACGAACGACTGGTCGACGGACTAAACCTGATTAACGCGCTGTCCGGGGGCAGCTTTACCGCCGCCTACTACGCGCTCTACGGCGACCGCATTTTTCACGACTTTGAGTACCGCTTTCTGCGGAAAGACTGGGAGAGCGAACTCAAATGGCGGGTCTTCTGGTCGCCCCACAACTGGTTCCGGCTCTGGTCTCCCTATTTCGGCCGCGCCCACATCTTTGCCGAGCTGCTCGATGAAGCGCTGTTTGACGGGCATACCTTCGGTGATCTGGTCGAGCGACATCGACGGCCGCTCATCTTCGTGCATGCCTCCGATATGGCGACCCTCGCGCGGTTCGAGTTCAACCAGCGGCAATTCGACCTCATCTGCTCCGACCTCAGCCAACTGCCGCTTTCGATTGCCACGGCCTCATCGAGCGCGTTGCCGCTCATTCTGAGCCCCATTGCGATGAAGAATTACTCCGGACAATGCGATTTTCATCCGCCGGGTCGGTTCATCACGATGAACCAGACCTCCTGGGGGCGGCATCGACAGAAGGAGCTGCTGACGTATCTCGATGCCGAGAAGCGCCCCTACATCCATTTGCTGGACGGCGGGCTTTCGGATAATATCGGCATGCGCAGCATGTTGGAAACGGCGGCGCTCACCGGGGATCTTGAGTCGTTTTTCAACCTGCTTGGGGTGAAAAACGTTCGGAAGCTGGTCTACCTGTTGGTCAGCGCCGAGACATCTCCGGATTTGAGTCAATATCTCGTGAACGACATCCCGGGTCTCTCGCGCGTCAGCCATGCCCTCATCGATATTCCGATCAACCGCTATTCCGCCGATACGCTCCAACTCCTGAGACAGGGCGTCGAACAATGGAAGGTGGAGCTTAGCCGGCGACAGTCTGTCGAGAACAGCGCCTTCACGCCCGACGCCGATATCTACTTCATCAACGCCAGCCTGACGGAATTGGAAGATCCGCACGAGATGGAATATCTCATGAACATCCCCACCAACCTTTCCTTGACGGATCAGCAACTCGATCGGCTGCTCCTGGCTGCCACCCGTCTTATCCGGAACGACAAGGACTTTCAGCGACTCATGCAGGATATCGAGAAGGACGCGGCTCCGACCCCATCTCAATCGGCGCGATAGGTCATTCGGCAGGTGAACGGCGCCGTCACGTCTCGGTGCCGAGGGCGGCACATCGGACGGGGACAATCCTCTGTCACGTTGCAGGCGGTCCGGCCATCGAGTATCCTTGGGATATCGGATCGAGTACGCGACTCAGGCTGACAGGCACGTCTCTTTTCTATCTTTCGGACCATCCCGCCTGATCACATCCGATCAAAGACCGGAAGCGGTGGCAGCAGGCGTTTCGCCGGCAATTTCTTGTCGTCTGCTTCCTGATTGGGCTCATTGAACCAGCTACGGAAGGATTCGGTCGGCCATGATCGAGAAAACAGTGGATGATGCCTTATCGCGGGAGGTGCTCCGGCGGCGCACCTTCGCGATTATTTCACATCCGGATGCGGGGAAGACTACGCTGACCGAGAAATTGCTGCTGTATGCGGGGGCTCTGCATCTGGCCGGCGCCGTCCATGCGCGATCTCATCAACGCCGAGCGACTTCGGACTGGATGGAACTGGAACAGGCGCGCGGGATCTCCATCACATCGACCATGCTCCAGTTTGAATATCAAGGCGTGCTGATCAACCTGCTCGACACTCCGGGGCACCAGGACTTCAGCGAGGACACCTACCGGACCCTCATGGCCGTGGACAGTGCGGTAATGGTGCTCGACAGCGCAAAGGGCATCGAGCCGCAGACGAAGAAGCTCTTCACCGTCTGCCGGCGGCGCGGGATTCCGATCTTGACCTTCATCAACAAGATGGATCAGCCGGGCCGGCATCCGTTCGATCTGCTTCACGAGATTGAGCAGACCTTGGGGCTTACGGCCGTGCCCTTCAATTGGCCCATCGGAGAAGGATCTGCCTTTCAAGGACTCTTCGATCTCCGTGAACCGCGGGTGCTGTTTTTCCAACGGACGGCCCACAATCAGCGGAAGGCGCCGATGCGGGTGGAGTCGTTTCCACATCCAAGTCTGGCCACGACCTTGGGAGAGGCCTACGGTCCGCTTCAGGAGGACATTGCCTTGCTGTCCGGCGCAGGCACCGCATTCGATCGTGACCGGTTTCTTGCCGGAGAACTCACGCCGGTCTTCTTCGGGAGCGCGCTCACGAATTTCGGCGTTGAGCCCTTCCTGGACGCGTTTCTCCACCTCGCGCCGCCACCGGGGCCTCGCGTGAGCGCGCAACGGCCCGTGCAGCCGACCGACGAGGCATTTTCCGGATTCGTGTTCAAGATTCAGGCCAATATGGACCCGCAACATCGAGACCGGATGGCGTTCCTGCGGGTCTGCTCGGGCCGCTTTGAAAAAGACATGATGGTCTATCATGCTCGATTGGGACGGAAGATTCGGATGACCAGGCCGCACCGGCTATTCGGCCGGGATCGAGAGACGATCGACGAGGCGTACCCGGGCGATGTGGTGGGGCTCGTCAATCCGGGCCTCTTTGCCATCGGCGACACGCTTTGCTCGGCAGGTCCTCTGAATTTCGATCCCATTCCGAAGTTTGCCCCCGAGTGTTTCGGCCGGCTGCACAGCCCGGACATCTCGAAGCACAAGCAATTTCAGAAGGGGCTCCACCAACTGGAAGAGGAAGGCGTCATGCAGGTGCTGTTGGCGCCCGATCAGGTCCGCCGGGAACCGATCCTGGCCGCCGTGGGCGATCTTCAATTCGATGTGGTCGTTTCCCGCCTTCAGAGCGAGTACGGGGTCAAAGCCTCCGTCGAACGATTGCCGTATGTGTGTGCGCGTTGGATCAGCGGCGATCCCGCGGCTGTGGCTCGCGTCTATTGGCCGATGGATACGCTCCGGCTCACCGACCGGGAGGGACGCCTGGTCGTGCTATTTGCCTCGGAACATATGCTGGCCTATTGTGTGAAGGACCATCCTGCCCTTCAGTTCCGGTCGCTGGAAGAAGCGGACCGGGCGGCCTTGGCCGGGTAGGGGGGACAGAAGAAATGGGAGATGATGAATTGAAATGGAAAATGGGCAGGATCAATAACCCACCAGACGGGCGATCGGAGGACCCTGAGAGAAAGACGAGTCCTCCTCTCAGGGCCATGCGAGGGTTCGGACTTAATGGGCCGGAAGCATCATGTACAGTCCGACCGCCAGAAGCGGGGCCGCGACATACATGACTTTCTTCCCGAATGTGTCATACGTGCCGTAACACAAGATGGCCCACATGAGGAAGTAATACAATTGAGCGATGCCGCGATACCCTCCTCCGACGCCTTCTGCGAAAGAATCGCCTGGCAACCAGGTTGCGAGCGCAATCAGTAGACTGAGAAGCAGCCTCATGACATGCCTCCTCGTATGGTGGGATGGAAATTCGACACTCAATGGGGGGGCTGCCCGTATGGAAACGCCCTCATAGCCGATGGCGGCCACGAGGGCGTCGTGGAGTTCCGGAACGACTCAACCTGTTGGGATTCGCTGACACTTCTCCAGGATTCATGTCCTGGCCTCGTGCTGGGAGGAAGAAAACATCTTGCACCTTCTCCCCCCGGTCTGTCAAAGGAGCATCACTGCGGCCGACCATCCTCACTGTCCGGTCTGGCCATTGTGGATCGGTTGAGCTTCACAGACCGATCGGCTATCGTGCCGGCAAAGGTCGCCGAACATCATGCCGGATGGATCGAACACAGAAATTCGCGACCGATTGGCACGGCAACGAACCGAGCTGGCGAATGAACGCACGTTACTGGCCTATGTCAGGACGGCCCTGGGATTCGTGATTGTCGGCGTGCCGGCGGTTTGGCTGATGGATCAGCCTGTGCTTCAGGCGTTAGGCTGGCTATCTCTGGCGTCCGGCGCCGGGTTCTTGACGGTCGGCATTCGCCGGTTCCGCTCCATCAGAACCGGCCTTGAGCAGGAATCGGAGTAGGGGCGCGGATGGCGTTCGCCTCGATGTTCGCGTCGTTCAGGACCGTCGTTCATGCGCTGAGTCCCTGATGTCCACCCCAATCCTGATCATTCTGTTCGGCCGGATGGCGCAACTCGTGCGCACGGAGGGAGGATGGGAACTGTATCTGCTCGGGAACGAAGGTAAGAAACGGCGGGTGCAAGAGTTTGCCGCCTCGCCGACAATGTGCGAAGCCGAGGTGCTTGGCTATCTCGACGACCTGTACCATGAATGGGCCTCCGAGGCCCATCCGCACGTCATCAAAATCGAATCAACGTAACCTGGTGACGTCATCCGCTCGATGCAGTCGTTCGTGCGCGGATGACTCAATTGGTCTCAGATCGGCGTTTCCCATGCGGACGAAAGCGGATGCTCGTTGATCAATCGCTCGTGCTCCGCCAGATCGTAGGGTTCGATCGCCAGGTCGGCCTGGTCCATCGGTTCTGCGCAGTCGGAGGAACAGAGGAAGTCGATGAACGCCTGGGCCTTTTCCTGCGTGGCAAATCGGCACAAGCCGTACTCCGGCATGGCGGATGACGGTTGCCAAAACGCCAGCTCGATCGCGCTGCCCTGATAGATCCCCAGCGTTCGATGCCGAACTTGAAAGCCGCCGGACAGATGAGATGAGGGTTCGAGCGACATGACAGGATGCATGATAGCATGCACGCGCCTGAGCGGCGAGAGAGCGGCCGATGCACGCCTGGCTGACTGGACAGGGTGGAGGCGATCTGAATAACGAGGGGGTGGGGAGGCTTGATGATGACGTTGACGACCTACAACGGTGTGTCGATTCCATCCTTCATGTACGGCACGGCCTGGAAGAAAGAGGCCACGACACGACTGGTGCTGGAGGCCGTGTCGGCGGGCTTTACGGCGATCGACACGGCCAATCAGTTGATCCATTACGAGGAGGCGCGGGTCGGGGAGGCTCTGCAGGCCCTTGCGCAGCAGGGGACGTCGCGCGAACGGCTGTTTCTTCAAACGAAGTTCACTCCGGCGAACGGTCAAGACCATCGCACGCCGTATGATCCCAAGGCCGACCTGACTACCCAAGTGCGGCAGTCTTTCGACAGTTCGTTGGCCCATCTCCATACCGATTACCTGGACTCGTATGTCTTGCATGGCCCCTATCAACGCCGAGGCTTGGGGGAGGCGGATTGGGAGGTGTGGCAAGCGATTGAAGGGCTCTATGAATCCGGCCAGACCAAGATGATCGGTATCAGCAATGTCTCGGCCGAGCAGTTAGCGTTGCTTTGTGAACGGGCGACGCATAAGCCGATGGTCGTGCAGAACCGCTGTTATGCGGCGCTCGGCTGGGACCACGATGTGCGCGAGATCTGCCGTGCCCACCGGATTACCTACCAAGGCTTTTCGCTGCTGACAGCCAATCGGGAGGTATTTGTCGATCCGGACATCCGCGCGATGGCGGCGCGCCACGGCGTCGGGATGGCCCAGATCGTCTTTCGTTTCGCCATGCAGATCGGGATGCTTCCGCTGACGGGCACCACGAACCCGCAACACATGAACGACGATCTCCACGCCGATCGATTCACACTCACCTCTGCCGAACTTCAGCGGATTGAAACGATCGGGTTATAGACAGCCCGCCCGCTCCCTCTCCACTTGTCTCGTCGTGAGGCGAGCGCGTCGGGTCCCGCCGGTCATTGCTGGAGCAGGCGCACGAACGCATCGCGGAAGTTGTTCGTGTCGTTGGGCACAAGGTTGGTGGCGTCCGAATAGAACGCGATGATGCGCGGGTCTGCGGCAATCACCGGGGCGTAGCTGTTGCCGTCCACGTCACGGTTGGAGATGGCGATCGAGATCCGAATGACCTCGCAGGCCTGGGGCGGCGCCAGGACGCAATTCCGATCTGCCCGATACACGTCGCGGAAGTTGTTTCCGTCCACCCCGGCCGGCACCAAATTATCTGCCTGCGAAAGAAAGGCCACAAAGCGGCCGTCCCGACTGATGGATGGAAACTGGCTGTCGCCGTTGGGTGGCTGGTTGAACAGGCCCAAGGCGGTGCGGCTGAGGGACGGGACCGGCTGCTGCATGTCGGCGACAAAGATCTCAGCGAATCCGGTATCCCGCGGCGGGCCGGGCAAGAGGTTGCTGGCTCTCGACCAGAAGGCGACAAACC
This sequence comes from Nitrospiraceae bacterium, assembly GCA_040981105.1. Taxonomy (GTDB): domain Bacteria; phylum Nitrospirota; class Nitrospiria; order Nitrospirales; family Nitrospiraceae; genus Nitrospira_G. The sequence goes on along the minus strand of JANRMO010000028.1, from coordinate 21,240 downwards.
GCCCGTCGCCGCTGAGCGATGGACCATGGCTGTCGCCGTCCGCCGTAAGTCCGCTGGCCGGCACCGAGACCTTTCGCAGCGTATTGGCCAGGCGATCATGCCGGTAGACATCGTACACCCCGTCGAACGGCTCGCCGGTGATCAAGTTTGTTGCGTTCGAGGCGAAGGCGATGAAGAGTCCGTCGGCGCTGACCGCCGGACTGCCGGGGGTCGAGCCGGCTTGAGGAGGTCCCAGCGGCGCGGTGATGCGCCGTAACGTCGGCCCGCTGCTCCGATCCAGCACATAAATGTCCGGACTGTTGTCCAGATCGTCCGGTGTCAGGCGCGCATTCGATCCGAACGCGATGATGGATCCGTCGGCGTTGATCGCAGGATCGTAACTGCGGCAGCCTTCTCCGGCGGAAGGACAGATCCCTTGAAGGCCTTGCGCGGTTTGTGAGACCCGCTCGGTCACCCGCGCCTGCCGTCGGCGAAGAAAGATGTCCCGGGCGTTGTTGGTGTCGTTGAAGACAAGATTGCTGGCGAAGGATTCGAACACGACCGTGTCGCCGTCATCGGTGACTACCGAAGAGGCGCTGTCATCATTGCCGGCAATTCCGTTCGAGCCGACCGAGATTAGTTCCGTCTGACCGGTAAGCCGATCGTGCAAGTAGACCTGCCGCCTTCCATTGGTGTTCACTCCCGGAACCAGGTTGGTGGCCGTCGAGTCGAACACCACGAAACGGCCGTCCCCGCTGATGCCTGGCCCGAGGCTGGTAAGGTCCGCCACGCCGATCGTCGTGCGCGTGCTGTCTCCACTACCGCCGTTGGCTTGGAGCACCCGTCCGTCTGAAATCGACACCCGATCCGTCGTGCCCTCAGCCGGGGAGTCTGCCTTTTGGGTCTCCTCGCAACCCTGAAGCAGACTGGCAATGGCGGCAATCAACAGCAACGAGACCGGTCGCTGGCACAGCTTGTCCATTTTGTCCCCTGATCGGAGCAGCGAGACGACGGGCCACCGACCCACCCGCCTCGGTTCCATAGAAAGGCGGAGGGAGGTAGGCGCCGGACCGGACTTGACCATAAACGACACCGGTCCCGTTCTGCAAGCCGGTCGAGCCGCTTGTGCAATCGAGCTTCTTGATCGTGCCTCATTCCGGTACACTGCCTCCGACTCGGCACAGCCGTGAGCATCGAGCCCGGATCGGTCGAAAGCCTCGTGAGCGAAAAGCATGGTCGTCATCATCATGGGTGTCTCGGGATCGGGCAAGACGACGATCGGCCGCCTCCTGGCCGACTCGTTGGAGTGGAGCTTTGTGGATGGAGACGATCGCCATCCCCAGTCCAACCTCGACAAGATGCGCCGAGGTCTCGCGCTGACCGATGAAGACCGAGAGCCTTGGCTCCGGCGGCTGCATGAGGAGATCGGGATCTGGCTCGCCTCGAACCGCGATGTCGTCCTGGCCTGCTCCGCGCTGAAAGCGAGCTATCGAGCCAGGTTGGTTGTCGATCCCGCCCTTGTCCGGCTGGTCTATCTCGCCGCCTCCTATTCGTTGATCGCTCAACGGCTCAAGGGTCGATCCGGACACTTCTTCCCGGACGAATTGTTGGCCAGTCAGTATGCGGCGCTGGAGGAGCCGGTCGATGCGGTTCTGATCGAGGCAACACAAAGCCCGGACGACATCGTCCGACAAGTACGAATGGCGCTGGGCCTCTCACGTCGGCCGGCAGAGGGCTGAGGCCGTTACGGCTTTCCATAACGATGCAGGCGGTCGTCCGCTGACCGATGCCGGGCGCTGTGGAGAGTGACTGAAGGATGAAGGCGGAAGAAAACTCGACGGACTCGTGAATCGCTCGCTCACGCGATCGACCGAACGATCGCGTTTCGGCTATGGTCGCCGGCTGACGAATGCATCCCTCGCGCCGTTCGTATCCCCATCGACGAGACTCGATCCGTCGGAATAGTACACCACGAACCGGCCGTCGCCGCTGATAGCCGGAAAACGGCTCTCGCCATTTGATTCTCCGCCGTTTCCGTGGACGGACACCCGTTTCACTAGGCAGGGGAAGGTGGCGTCAAATAGACAACTGCGGTCGGTGACGAGGATATCCCGCACACCGTTCAGATCGCTTGTGAGAAGATCGAGATTGGTGGCCAGGGAATCGTAGGCCACCAGACGGCCGTCTCGGCTGATTGAGGGGTACCGGCTGTCTCCGTTGCCGGACACCAAATTGAGATTGACAGACAGTTTGACAATTAAGGGGGGTACTCCCTGGAGATCCGCCACAAAAACATCGGCAATACTGTCGCTATCCGTCGGTCCAGCCGGGAGGTTGCCTGCGCGTGACCAGAAGGCCACATACCTCCCGTCGCCGCTCAGCGAGGGACCGAAACTGTCACCATTCGGCGCTCCGCCGCCGGACGGAACGGAAACCTTCCGCAAGGAGCCGGTCTGCAGGCTGAACCGGAAAATGTCGGTCATGATATCGGCCGAGTCGCCAGCGAGGAGGTTGCTCGCGTTGGATGCAAACGCGACGAATTGGCCGTCCGCGCTGACCGCCGGGCTCCCGTTGAGAATATTCGCCTGGGCGCCTCCGAGGCCGGCCGAAATCCGGCGCAAGACCGGCGCACCCCGCCGATCCAGGACGTAGATATCGGTCCCGTCGTCGGTGTCGTCCTGGACCAATCGCGCGTAACTGCCGAAGGCGATGACCTTCCCATCCGCGCTCATCGCCGGGTCAAAACTGTTGCAACCCTCGCCCGGGTTCGGACAGATGCCCTGCGTGCCTTGGACCCCTTGTGAGATTCGTTCCGTGACGCCGGAGGCACGATTGCGGAGGAAAACATCCCGCGCGCCGTTTGTGTCGCCGGCAATCAGGTTGGTGGCAAATGAGTCGAAGGCGACCAATTGCCCGTCATCGCTGACCGCGGCCACGAAACTATCGTCGTCGCCCGGGACCTTACCCGGACCGACCGAGATCAGCTCTGTGATGCCGGTCTCGCGGTCGTGCAGGTAAATCTGCCGCCTGCCGTTCGCGAGCACTCCGGGAACCAAGTTGGTGGCGGCTGAATCGAAGACTATGAACCGCCCGTTTCCGCTCATGGCTGGATCGAAACTGCGCTCGAGGAGCACACCGTTGGTGAGCCTGGTCCCGTCGCCGCTGCCTCCATTGCTCTCGGCCAACGTCTCAGTTACGACGGAGACACGGTGCGTCTTGGAGCGTATGGTCAACATATAGTCCTTCGCATCACTCCAGTTCGGTGCGGTCACTTTGACGGAGAGCGGCACGGAGGTAGGCGTGGTGGGCGTGCCCGTGATCGTGCCGGCTGCGGCATTGAACGTGAGCCCCTGCGGCAGCGTACCGCTCAGGGTCCAGGTCAATGGCCCTGTTCCCGAGGCGGTCAGCGTGGCAGAGTAAGGCTGTGTTTCATCTCCCACCGGGAGCGAGGTCGTGGTGATTGAATTCGTCGGAGACGCAATCCCTCCCCCGGCACTTGCTCCACTTGATCCTCCGTCGCCGCCACCCGAACAGCCCATCACCAGGCCGCATGCGACGGTGGCCATCAGCGCGCAAACAGTGCGGCTGCGATCCGTTCGACGTTCCATGTCCCCCTCCATACCAAGCTTCGCTAGAGCCGGCGGCTCCTCGGGCGACGCCCTTCTTGCGTTTCACCCGTTTGGTCATACTGATTCTTAGTCGGCGTCACTCCACTGCAGGCGAACTGCCGCCGGCGGGTTTCTCCTACGCGCTTCCATTGCCGGCTCCTTCAGATGCGCTGCGACAACTGGGCCCCTCTTGTCATCGGGAATCGTACGAACAGCCAACGAGGCCGCATGTCGGAAAACCAGTCGGTCCCTTGTGGGTGAAGAGGGAATGGTCGAACCGCAGGGAATCCCTTGCGTGGGTGGCCAAGTTCATGCGCGAACACGCCTCCCCCTGTGACGTTGTGAACGACAGCGGAAACGGACGCGCGGTTCTACGTATTATGATGACAGGATCAGCGAAGGTTCCCACACTCGTTGGAAAGGTCGCTGTTCGATCATGATGGATGAACGGATGAGGCGATCCTGACCGCCATTTCCTTCACGCCGTGTCTGTACCATAAGGTGCGGCGCGTGACAATTAGAGCCGGATGTCACTGTATAGGGTCTTTGGATAGGGGGGAGCATGGGTATGACGGACCTATGCAATCGATCGTTTCGAAACTCGGTCTGGCGGTTGGATCGGGCGATCGCGAGACAGGGGCGGCAGGAGCGGTCGATCAGTCGAGGGGAGCCAATTTCCTACAGAGCTCTGCAATTCGGCGCTGGACGGGCGGGCGAACCTGCGTAAAGGAGAGACCGAACTCGTCGGAGCGTACCCAGCGGACTGAGGCGACATCGATCACAAGCGGGTTCTCGTCGCCGTCGATGAAAACGCACAGCTCCAATTCCGAACCGGCCACAGCAACGATCTGACTCTTAATGCGGCACCCCGCCTGCGAGAGATCCTGCATTTCGCCGTCTCCGGCGACCATTCTGTTTCTTGAGGAAAAATGACTGCGATATTGGACGCGCACACGGAGATGCCGTCGCTGTTCATGTGCTCTGGGTGCGGGCAAGGCCATAGGCATGTCCTGAGACCGAGCGTAATCGGGTCCGGCGATCTCGAATGGAGCCTATCATGCGACCTCGGTTCTGACGAGCCAATTGTATCTCCTGATCGACACGAGGCAGATTCGCCGCTAGCCAAGAGCCGTCCGGCTATGGCAAAGTTGATCGGGCGCTGCGGCGGGAGGGAGAGTTCACGGCCGCTCGATTCTTTCCGACATCGTCCATGAACACCTCACAGTACCCTCGAAGTCCTAAAGTCTTACTGGGAGGCCTGGCCCATCTGGCCCGGTTGATCGATAAGGTTCGCCTGCGCCATGCCGGATTCATCCGGGACTACAACTACCTCACCACGGGGTTCGACAAGTCTTTGATCGAACTTCTGAATCTTGATGCGCAGGCATTCGAGCAACAGGTGTTGGCGGGAGGAACGGACAAGGCCATATTGGAGTGGGTTCGAACCAACGGTAAGATGCTGTCCGAGGCCGAGATCCGGCTCTGGACCAAAAAGGTCCTGACTGCGGGACCGAGCGATGATGCGGCGCGCGAGCGATTTCAAGGGCGGCTCCGTGATGTGGCCGCGAAGCGCGGGGTGCCGCTCGAATCTCTGCCGCCCGTCACCACATGGGTTGACGCGATCGAGTTGGACGAGGAGCGGCTGTAGGAGCCTGTCCGCATGATTCGTGAACGTCCCTGTTGGAATCGCGGTGCGACTCGTTGGTCTGGAGTTGGTCTGGATAGGGTGTCACGCGATCAACCACGCAGGAATCATGCGCGCTTGAGAATCAGGGTAGCGGGATGGGGCTGCTTGAGCGTGCCTATGTCGGCTTGACTGGGCAAATCGCCTCCTTTCTGGTCCTGCTGCTCTTGGGACCGGTTGGCTCCGGTTGCGGAGTCACCGCGCCTTCCCCGCATCTGGATGCCTATCTCGGAACCTTCTCGCAGCCGGATGCCGCGACCGTCGATGAATTCCCGGCCGGCCTCCGTGTCGGATTAGCGGTCGTCAATGATGTGACCGGCTCGGAATCCGCGCCGGCTCTCACTGAACACGCGCTGGCCTTCGTGACCGATCAGGCGCGACGGCACGTCGGCAGTATCCTGCCGCTGTCGGTGGTCGCGATCGCGTCGCCGTCCGTGCGCCATGCCGGCGACAGGCCTGCAACATGGGATGACCTTGCCCATGCACAGCAGGTCGATCATCTCTTGCTCGCGGTGATTTCAAGCGTGGAGATTACGAGCGCCATGAGCGTGCCGCTCGACGGTACGCAAGAAGGCGGTGGGGCGATGGGGCGCCTGCCCGGTTCCAGCACAGTCCAACATGCCTTGGCCGAGCTGGCCTTGGTGGACGCTCGGAACGGAACCATCCTCGCGCGAGCGGAAGGTCGAACGATGTCCACGTTGGAGCAACTGACGGGTGGGCTGACATCCAATGTCTATCCGGTTATCCGCCGGTCTGGACGGATGCAGCGCATCGCGGCTCCACGGGACGCTGGCGAGGCTCACGACTTCCTGCGGAGTCTGGCGGCAGATGAGGCGATCGAGCTGGCGGCCTACAACTTGAAGGGGCGCTGGAAGCGAGAGCGGCCAGTACCGTGAGTGCCTGTGGTGTGGGGTAACCTCGGCCGAATCGCCGCCATGGCGGTGCTGCTTCTCGGGCTCCCATTGGCTGGAGTCCACTTGGCCGGCAAGCCGCTTGCCCCCTACCTCGAATTTCCGCCCCGTCCACAGCTCGCCGCGCATGCTCCCTTCTCATGGGTCGCGTTCTCTCTGCTTGCCGGGGTGATTCTCCTTTGCGTTGGGCCCTTCTGCCGGCGTTTGCTCGTTGCTCTGGCTCGATCTGGTTCGGGGCGATCCCCGCATTCCTTCCCCTGGTGGGGATGGGCCGGCCTCCTGTGGACCGGTCTGGCCTGGATCGTTTCCTGGAATCGATTCGAATGGATGGGTACCTGGCAGGCACAAACCTTCACGCCGCTTTGGCTGGGCTACATTCTCCTCGTCAACGCCTGGACTGAGGCGCGAAACGGCAGTTGCGTGATGCGGAAACGCCCACGATACTTTCTCCTGTTGTTTCCGCTGAGTGCGGGCTTTTGGTGGTTTTTCGAGTATCTCAACGGCTTTGTCCAGAACTGGCACTATCCTCCAGTCTGGGAATTCACCGCTTGGGAGTATTTCTGGTTCGCGACCGTGCCTTTCTCAACCGTGCTACCGGCAGTCCGAAGCACGACGGAGTGGCTCTCGACTTGGCCAGGATTGGAGGCAGCGTTCCGCCGGCTGTGGCGGTGGGATTGGGTGAACCATCCGGCGATCGGATGGATAGGGTTGGCGACGGCCGTGCCCGGTCTGGCCGGTATCGGCCTTTGGCCGGACTATCTCTTTCCGCTCGTCTGGATGGCGCCGGTTGTTCTCTTGACGTCGCTGGCGCTCATCAGGGGAGAAGCTACCCTCCTCACGCGATTGCGATTCGGCGATTGGCGTCCGGTTTGTCTGCCGGCCCTTGCCGCACTGGTCTGCGGATTCTTTTGGGAGCTCTGGAACGTCAAGAGTCTCGCCCATTGGGAATACACCATCCCCTATGTCCAATGTTGCCGGCTGTTCGAAATGCCGATCCTAGGCTATGCGGGCTACCTGCCGTTTGGCTTGGAGTGTGCCGTCGTGGCGGGGCTGATCGATGGCGATCAGAGCGGGATGATGGGGGCTCAGGGAAGAGACGCCGCGCAGCGGAAACCGAGGGTGGCGGAACGCTGATCTGGTGCGGACCCGCCGCGTGTCGCGGTTCGGAGCATCATCGGTTTACTTTTCCACGAACCGCCTCGTGCGACCCTGTAGCGGCCTGTGGCGGGACCCGGGGGATTCCGGTCCGGGGTAACGGCGTAATAATCGAACCCCAGCCAGTCCTGCACCCATTCTGCGATGTTGCCGGCCATATGACGGACGCCGTAAGGACTTTGCCCCTCCTCGCCGCTGTCCACCGCGGCCACCAGGGGGATTTCATGAACGTGGTATTGACCGAACACGGCGATGCCCGGCGACGGAGGGCGGTTGCCCCAAGGAAACAAGATGCCTTCGCGACCGCGCGCGGCCTTTTCCCATTCGGCCTCCGTCGGGAGCCGTTTTCCCTGCGTGCGGCAAAAGTCAGCCGCCTCCTGCCAGGTCACATACATGGCCGGCCAGCGGGCGAGCACGGCATCAGGCATGGAGTGGACTGAGATGACGTGCCAGAGGAGCCGTTGTAGCTCGTCCGACACCGGTTGCCGGGATTGACGGAGAAACGCCAGGTATTCTCCCACGCTCACTTCGTCCCGATCGATCTGATAGCGATCCAGCCAGACGCGGTGTTGCGGTAGCTCGGTGTCGTCGAATTGCGTTTCCAGCGCGTAGGGCTCGTCATCCTTCCTGACGGTCCCCATGAGGAACCAGCCTTCCTCGACGGTTACAGACGGAGAGGGGCGCACGATGGCAGCGATCGATGCAAGATGGCGAGCGAGTTCCTGTTTGGGAGGAGGAGGTTGTGCGGTGGAACGGGCGTCCGCGGTTCCGACCGTCGTCCCGACCACGATGGCGGCTGAAAGCAAGAACCGGAGACCGTTCACAATTTGTCTTTGGCGGCTACGGCCTTGCTGATCTCGGCGATGAGGCGTCGCTCGATCTCCGCCGTTTCGTCCGGCCCGGCGGTGAGGATCCTCCCGCCTTGGGCGAGCTTCTCGAATTCCGCCTTCACGCTGAGTCGAGTGACGCTCGCCGAGGGAATCTGCAGGGCGATGAGAAATTGATTCCGAAAACCGGATGCTTCGAGGGACGCGGGCGGAGAGATTTTCCGCTCGGTCACATACACGGCTTTCTGATCCGTTTTGACGCTCACCCTGATCGCATACCCGTTGCGCGCCAGGGCCTCCTCGGCGGCGCGGGCGACCAGGGCGAAGGGACGAGGAAGGTCTTCGACCTGCGCGCCCTTCTCCTCGGCGCGTACGGTAAAGGCGGCTTGGGCCGCCGCGGTTCGCTGTACTTCGGCGGAGAGCTTCTTGGTCTGGGCCACCTGCGCCTCGAACTTGAGGGTTGCTTCCTTGGTCTCGGCCCGGACACGCTCGGTTTCGTCGTGCGCGCGCTGGGTTTCTTTCTTGGCGTCCCGCAGTTCCTGATTCAGCAGATCGATCTGTTGTTGCATGACCTTGGTGCCGTCTTGCAGCGAGTTCAAGACGGACTCCTGCTTGGTCACTTGCTTGCGCAAGGCTTCGTTCTCGGCCTTCAAGGGAGAGTCGTCGGGCTTACAGGATGTGAAGGCGAGCAAGAGAAGCATCGGTGCAAGGCCAATCGCTCGCGATGTCGGCCTTTCGCTTCGCATTGTCGGCAGATGGATTCGGGACTGCCTGCTCGGGGGTTTGACGGTCTGCGGCATCGCAGCTTATGCTCTCACTATGCGAAGGACAGCGGTCGTCATAGGGTGTCTCTGCCTGATGACGCTTGGATTTGGCGACCGAACCCTAGCGGCGCCGACCGGGATCTCGCGAGCGGATGGGGAGTCTGTACCGAAGGAAGAGTATCCTGTCTACGATAGGATTGTCGAGTCTAAGTTTCTTACCAGCCTGATCCAGATCGTGGTGATCGAGCGCTTCACCCTCACGCGGCTCCATCCGAACGAACCGGATCCGCCGAGCGAGCACTGGTTTAAAGAGCAGCAACCGTTCGATGGGCGCCTTCCGCCCGACCTGATCGCGGATTTCATCGCCAAGAACCAACGTCCGGCTCGATTGCAGCCGCAATTTCGATTCGGGGCGCGTGTGCGATTTGTCACTCCTGAGGGTGCGGAGGAATCGGACGTGTTCCTCGGGTCGCAATTCGCGACCTGGAGGTCTGCCGTGCAGGTGGACGACACCCGGCTCGATCGTCTGGCGTTTTCCCGGGTTGCCTGGACCCTCAAAGAGGATCAAGCCTTGGTCTACGTGGCCAATGAACGGCCCGATGGGACGGGAGCCGGCTTTCTCTATTGGTTACAACGGCAGGGGCAGGACTGGAATCTCTTCGATACGGATATCGTGTGGGTCGCCCATCCCGAGGAAAGGAGGAGCTAGTGTCCGCATCGCTCATCCGCAAAACGTTCCCGGTGCCGCCCTTGGGCTGCAATTGTTCGATCATCGGAGATCCGCACACGAAGCAGGCGCTCGTGGTGGACCCCGGCGGGGCGCCGGAGCAGATCCTTCATGAAGTGCGGGCCTTGGGCCTGACCGTAATCCGCATTCTGCATACGCACGCGCATTTCGATCACTTCCTTGCGTCCGGACACATGCAGCAGGCGACCGGGGCGTCGCTCTGCCTTCACCCGGATGATCGTCGGTTATGGGAATTGTTGGAGGAGCAATGCGAGGCGTTCGGCGTGCCCTATGTGCCGGTTCCGCTGCCGGATTACTGGTTGAAGGACGATGAGCAATTTGCGGTCGGAGTGTTGGCCTGCGTTGCGATTCATACGCCGGGCCATACGCCCGGGTCTATGAGTTTTCACCTGCCCACCGAGCGGCTGTTATTGGCTGGAGACACGCTGTTCCGCGGTTCCATCGGGCGCACGGATTTATGGGGCGGTGACTTCACGGCGATCGAGCGGTCCATCCGCGAACGTCTCTACAGACTGGAAGGTGACACGGTCGTCGTGACCGGTCACGGGCCTGAAACGGACATCGGCACTGAGCAACGGACTAATGCCTACGTGAGAGGATAGTCGGTTCGAGCGCATCGTGGTAAGGAGCAAGACCGCTTAGTCTATCCGGAGGTCGATGAGGACAGAGAATGAATAAACGCATCACGTGATTCTCCGCGAGTTCAATTGCAATAGGACACGGAATAGCCGGCGGTTCAAGCGAAGCTTGGCAGAAAGGGGCGTCGCCCACTGAGCCGCCGGCTCAACCGAGGTTGGTATGGAGGGGACGTATGAACAGGCCAACCGTCTCGATCGCAGGTCTCATGTGGTCGGCTGTTGTGGCGTCGCTCGTCACGGGAATGCCGGCTGGTCAGGTCGTGCGGGCTGAGGAGTCGGGCAAATCCGCTCAACTCGTCGAAATCACCGATGTGCGGGTGCGGGTCTCCGAGCAAGGTCCGGTCGTCTTGCTGCTGGCCGAGGGTCGAGCCATTCCGATTTTTGTCGACGCGACCGTCGCCGGCTCGATTCACGGTGCGCTTACCGGCGAGAAGCTGCCCCGGCCGATGTCGCACGACCTCATGCACAATATTTTGGAAGCGTTCGGCGGCCGGGTGCTGCGGACGGTGATCACGCTCAAAGACGGCACCTACTATGGAGCGCTCACGGTGGCGATGAACGGGCTCGAAAAGGTGTTTGACAGCCGGTCGTCCGATTCGATTGCGCTGGCGGTGCATTTCAAGGCGCCGATCCTTGTCGGACGGGATCTGTTGGAATCCGCTGCGAAGATGCTTCCGGAATTCAAGAAACAGGAACTTTGATCGTTATTCTTTCGCCATCCGCTCTGCGAGCCGCTTCAACCGGTTCTGGGTGGCCTGCTTGATGAACGCCATGTTCTCGGCCAGATGCTGTTCGGCGGTAATCTGGCCCGCATCCCGCCGGCGTTGCTGGTCGAGTCCGAAACGCGCCATCTCTCCGACGGCCTGATCGTTGAGCTGTTTCCAAATCACCCGACAGGAGGCTTGCTTGTCTTCGGGATAGCGATCGCAGGGAGGATCGCCTGCAGCCGCCGAACGCGGCATCGTCATGGCCAACGCCAGCATTACCGTCGCCGGTGCGGCGATGCTCGTGCACGACGGTACACGCGATCGGGGTCCGTGGTGAATCACGCGCACAGCATACCACAGCGGGCCGTTTCGAACCGTGATTTCTTGACAGGCTCAGGGGGGTTCCTTAGACTGCCTTGCGTTCGGCATTGTCGGCTTTCGGTATGCGTCGCGGCGGTGCCCCGCCGCGGGGTATCCTACCATGACAGCCCGGCGCACCTACGATCTCACGACCTTTTCTCTCCGCGACATGACCGAATGCGGGGTGGCGTTGCGGGCGCTCGGCCCATCCGGACCCGACCTGCACGGAGTGGCCCAGAGCCTTGCCCAATTTCTCTACCGGCATCTCCGCGATCGACAGAACGGGCAGCCCCAGTGCGTGCTGGTCCGGTGTTTTGTGACACGGGAATATCGGTCACTCAGCGGGGCGGATCGCGAACTCGCCACCCAGGCGCTGGGCCGCCGACCCAGGTCGACCGCGCTGAAATGTTTCACGCTCATGGGAACTGCGGGACAGGAAGAGGCGTGGAACGATCGCAACCGGTCATACCGGTATCGCGCGATTCCGTTGATCAGCGAACAGTTTGTGTCCCAGTTCCCCATGTTCTCCCAACTGCTCCGCCAGTTCGGCGTGAAGATAGAGTCGAGGTTCGCCTCCGGGCGCGACCTAGTCATTGATTGTGAGGAACGGACTCATAATGTATTTTTCGTGCCGGATGCCGTGAAGAGTCCCTACGTGCCGGTGCAGGACGAGTTTGTACTGCGGTACGGTGTTCGGTCGGTTGTAGGGTTCGGCGGAATCTTGCCGTCCGGTCACCTCTTTGTCGTCGTCCTGTTTGCCAACGTGGTGATTCCAAACGACACGGCCGATCATTTCCGGACGCTTGCCTTGAGCGCGAAGCTTGCACTGTTGCCTCACGACCGGCAGACCGAGCCGCCTCCGGTACGGCGTCACGCCGCGGCGGGGGTCACCGCGGTCGGGCGATCCAACCGCAGTACGACCGCGTTGTTAGAATCTCAGATCGCCACATTGCAACAATTATTGGCGGTGCACGAACAGACCGTGATCGCCGATGTCACCCAGCGAGATCTGGACGAGGCCGACTTGGAACGGTTGCGTCGTGATTACGAGCTGCTGTTGAACTCGGCGTGGGACGGGATCTGCCGGGTGGACCTCTACGGAAACCTCACCTTCGTGAATCCGGCGGCGGCGAGCCTGTTGGGGTGGCGCTCGGATGAATTGCTCGGGCGGTCCATGCAGAAGCTGGTGCGCCAGACTCGGGCGGACGGCACGGACTACACCGCCGATGACTTTCCGATCATGCGCTCGTTGCGCCAGGGGCTGATCCAGCACTCCGTCAACGAGATGTTCTGGAGAAAGGATGGCAGCGGTTTTCCGGTCGAGTATTCCTCCACCCCCATACTCGAAGACGGGAGGATCGTTGGCGCGGTCGTGACATTTCGTGATATCAGCCAACGGAGGGAAGCCGAACTGGCGTTGCGCAAGAGCGAAGAGCAACTGCGGGCCTTCGTTGATTCCAGCGAGGACGCCATTATCACCATGGACGCCCGAGGCGCCATCGTCTTTTGCAACCGGGGGGCGGAGCGGCTGTTCGGCTATGCCGCTGCCTCGCTGCTCGGGCAGCCGATGACGCAACTTCTGGCCGAGCGCCATCATCCGCTCTATTGGCGGATCGTATTGGGCGTGGGGGTGTCGCCTGCGGATGCCGGGCATGGCACGCTATTCGAGTTCATCGGAACCAAGCAAGACGGCACGGAGTTTCCGCTGGAATTGTCCCTCTCATCCTGGACAATTCCCAGCGGTCGATTCTTCACCGGCATCATCCACGACATCACGGGTCGTAAGCGGGCCGAACAGGAACTGCAGCAGGCTCTGGAAGGCGTGCGCACTCTGTCCCACAAACTGGAGGCGGTGCGTGAGGATGAGCGCACCAGGATTGCGCGGGAGCTGCATGACGAATTGGGGGTGGGGCTCACGTGCCTGAAGCTGGATCTTTCTCGTCTCCGTACGCTGGCGATGGGCGAACTGGCACCGCGCGAGCGCGCCAAGTTGACCGACAAGGTGCACTCCATGACGCAGCAGATCGATGCGACCATCACTGCGGTCCAGCGGATCGTGGCGGAACTTCGGCCGGGCGTCCTGGACGATCTTGGACTGGTGGCGGCGATCGACTGGCAGTGCCGGGATTTCACGCGTCGCACCGGCATCGAGTGTGCTTTCGCGACGGAGATTGAGGATCTTGATTTGGAGCGAGGGCAGGCGACGGCGGTCTTTCGCATTTGCCAGGAGGCGCTCACCAACGTGGCACGGCATGCGGCGGCAAGTGAAGCGACGGTACGATTGGAGACCGCAGGCAACGATCTGTTGCTGGAGGTGTGGGATAACGGGGTGGGGGTCCCGAAAGGCCGCCTCTCCGATACGAAATCGTTCGGCCTTCAGGGTATGCGGGAACGGGCCCGCGGGTATCGAGGAATGGTGACGATTGCGAGCGAGCCGGGGCAGGGGACCGCGGTCCGACTCAGACTGCCCCTTCACTAACCCGCATTATTCATGAATGCTTCTCATGAATGCTTCTATTGATACCGCCGTTCGACCCGTTGCAGCACGGAGCAACGGGTCGGACGGCTGCGACAAGCCTGGCCACTCGGAGGGATTTCTCCGGCGACGACAACAAGAGGGGCATTGCCCGATGAGCCGCCGGTTCACAGGAAGTGCGGCATGGCGGTGGGCTCGCCGCTCGTCCTCTCAGCATACCGTTTCACGTGTGCTTCGGGGCCTCGCGCCCCCACGCGGGGGCACCCATATGCTCTTCCCATGCAATGCGTCCAACGCGTGAGGTCTTGACGGTTTCGTGACGAACCTTCATGAATAGTGCCGGCTAAACGAGGAAGCCATGTACAGAATTCTGATTGCGGACGATTTTCCACTGTTTCGACGCGGCGTAAAAGAAATGCTTGCGGAGGGGCTGGGACCTGTGAAATTCGGGGAAGCAGGGGACGCCCGCGAATTGGCCGACTTGGTGCAGAAAAAGCCGTGGGACGTGGTGATCATGGACATTTCCATGCCCGGGACCACGGGGACCGAGGCTTTGAAGCAGGTGAAACACAACCGCCCTGCGCTGCCGGTGATCGTGCTCAGCATGCATCCGGAAGATCAGTATGCCGTCCGCATGTATAAGGCCGGGGCGGACGGCTACCTGAACAAGGCCAGCGCGCCGCAGGAATTGGTCCAGGCCATCAAGAAAGTCGCAAGCGGCGGGCAATATGTCAGTCCGCAAGTGGCCGAGCGGTTGGCACTCACGATGAAGGCCGGCGAGGGGCGGCCTCCCCATGAGTTGCTGTCCGATCGTGAGTATGAGGTGCTTCGCCAGATCGGGTCCGGGAGGACGGTTTCCGAAATTGCCGAGTCGCTGAATCTGAGCGTCACGACGGTCAGTACCTATCGGGCCCGCATCCTGAACAAGATGCAATTGAAGAACAACGCGGAACTCACCCGGTACGCTCTACTGCATCAAGTTGCCGAGTAGTCTCGCCGATCGGCCTCGGGTCGAGCAGGCGGTTGAAAAAACGTTCTGGACTCCCAGGAAACACAGAGCCGCAAACGATTGCAGATGAGACCGGAACGGCCCGCGGGATTTTCAAAAGGGCCGTCCTTCACCCGCCAAACCCCGGTGAATGAGTCTCCCTCACCCTCCTTCTGATTGCTTCGCAATCGTTCACCCGCGATGAACCTTTCCGCGGTCGCGGCCATAAGCCGGCGGGATTGTTAACATCCTGAGAGAAACCGCAAGAGCGTCCTTACGATCACGCGATCCGACGTCGTTGTCGGACAAACCACGACATTCGTTCCTTGGTTGTCTTCGACAAAAATTTCAATGGCTTCAGGATAGACATGATGAGCTTCCCGCGATATATGACGATTGTCGGCTCTCGGCCGGTTGGTGCCTATTTTGTCCTTATCTTGATCGGTGCTGACGTGCTTCATCGCGGAATCCACTGAGGGTGAGGTATGACTCGTCTGGAAGAGTTGGAGCAGGAGCTTGTCGGCTTGTTGGAGGGACAAGATCCCCGTTCACTCGAAGATCTGATCGCCGGATTGCCGGCCTACAGTTGGAACGAAATCTTCGGCACTGTCGATCGGATGATCCGTGAATCAAAGCTGGTCCTCCTGAGGCCGAGATCGTCTCAGTACCTGGTGTCCCTCTACCCGGTGGAGCGCCTGTCTCGGTACACGTCGGCGGCTTGATTCGGCCAGCCGCCTCACGCGCTTCGACAGGAGTTTTCATTCGAAATGTTGGTCGAGGGGAAGGTGCTGCGGGATCCGGCGAGAATCTGTCGGTGATGATCCCGGCCCCCTTCGGCTGGTTCTCCATCTGAACTCGGGACAGGGGCGCCCATGCTCACCAGATCTGGAGGTGATCGTATGCCCGACCATCATACGGACGATGCGAGACCCGAGAGACCTTGGTCCATTGTGCTGGGAGGCGGTGACAGCCATTCTGTGCGCCCGTTGATTACGAAATGGTTGGGACATCAGAAGCCGAAGCCCTTCTGCACGTTTCTCGGTACCAGGTCCTTGTGGCAACACAGCATCGACCGGGCCATATGGGTCAGTCGGCAGGAGCGTGTGATCGCGGTGGTGAATGGGGAACACCGCCAGGAAGCGCTCGATCAGCTCGGAGATCGAGCCATCGATCATCTGATGGTCCAGCCGACGAAAAGAGGCACCGCCGTCGGAATCTTTATGGCTCTGGCCAGTGTGCGGAGCCGCGATCCGAACGGCACCGTGGTCATTCTTCCATCGGACCATTTTGTCTATCCCGAAAGCCGGTTTCTGCTGGCTCTTGAGGAAGCCGTCTGGATCGCCAAGGAGCTGTCGCATCGCCTGGTGTTGTTGGGCGTGCCGCCGGAGTCGCTCGAACTGGACTATGGATGGATCAAGACCGGTGCGCAGGTGATCTTGCGCACCGAGTCACCTGTCAAACTCGTGCGCGCCTTCGTCGAAAAGCCCACTGCGCTGGAGGCCGACCGGGTATTGGCGGAGGGCGCGCTTTGGAGCACCCTGGTGATTGCCGCGCAAGTGGAGACCTTGTGGGATCTGGGCCGGCAGATCCTTCCCGAACTGGTTCAGACGCTGGAAGGGCTGAATGTGTCTGCCGGAGGCTCGTCGAACCCGGCGATGCCTTCGGTCCTGTCGGACACCCTTCCGTCCTATGATTTTTCCAAGGATTTTCTCGAACAAATCCCGGACTACCTCGCAGCGGTCGAGATGCAGGACGTGCTCTGGAGCGATTGGGGTCGGCCGCTGCGGATCGCCAGCACCCTGCGACGGATCGGCCGCGAACCGGCCTTTCCACTACACTGTTTCCCCGAGCCGCTTGTGCCCCTCCAATAAATCCTGACCAGACTCTTCTCGATCACAGCCGTCTGAACGACACGGGCGCGACCTTCGGCCGGAGGGGAAGAGCGGCGGACGGAGCGGTTGGAGACAGGACGCGTAGGCGGGTTACGAGCGGATCGGCCTTACTGCTGGGGAGGGGAGGGATCTGAAACCGCGAGCCGACTGGCGAGCGGAACATGGACCTCGTCATCGAAAGTCCAGAACCCGCCGTCCTGCCGGTCGCTTGTGATGCACCAGTAGATGAAGATCAAGCAAATGCCGTCCAGGTAGACCCAGTTCGACATGCCCCGTTCGATCCGAACCGTCATCGGCTCGTAGCCGGCCTTTTCGATCCTTGCCGTGTGATCCTCTTTCCGGTTGAGCGACACCTTCCCTGGTGCGGTCAGGTGAATCCGCTCATCGATCACCACGTCCGCTTCCGCTGGATCGGTGTACAACGTCACGGATTGATGGTCGCCATGAGCCAGCGAGGCACAGCCTGAAAGCAGCGCAGAGAGGCCAAGAGCCGGCAGACTGAAGCGGAAGGCGGAGCGGGTCTGAGGGCGAACCGTCGGCATGTCAAAAGAGGGGCGGCGTTGCGGATTAGAGCTTCATGGCCTCTTGAACTTCCAACAGCGTCTGACGGGCCACGCGTGCAGCGCGTTGACTTCCTTCTGCCACAATCTCCTCTACCTGTCCAGGTTTCTTCACCAAGTCGGCACGAGTGTGCCACATCGGCTGCATGCGACCGACGATGGCATCGGCCGCCAATTTCTTGCAGTCGATGCAGCCGATGGCGGCCGTACGGCATTCGCGATCGATCTGCTCGACGATGGGCAACGGAGAAAAAATCTTGTGGAAGTCGTAAACCGGACAGACATCCGGATTGCCCGGGTCGGTACGACGGACGCGCGCGGGGTCGGTGATCATGGTCTTGAGTTTTTGCCGGACGACCGGCTCCGAATCGGACAAGTTGATCGTGTTGCCGTAACTCTTGCTCATCTTCCGTCCGTCGGTGCCGGCGACCTTGGGAAACTTGGTCAGGTGTTCCATCGGCTCAGGGAACACCGGACGATACAGACTGTTGAAGCGACGCGCCAGTTCGCGCGTCAATTCGAGGTGAGGCAACTGGTCTTTGCCCACCGGCACGAAGTCGGGTTTGTAGATAAGGATATCGGCAGCCTGCAGCACCGGGTATCCAAGGAAGCCGTAGGTGGCCAGATCGCGCTCTTTGATCTCTTCCTGCTTTTCCTTGTACGTCGGATTCCGTTCCAGCCAGGAGATTGGAATGATCATCGACAAGAGCAGGTGCAGGACGGCGTGGTCCGGCACCCGCGATTGCACGAAGACGGTGGCGCGAGCGGGATCGATGCCCGCCGCCAGCCAATCGATGACCAACTCCCGCGAAAACTCGCGCAGTCGGTCGGTATTTTCATAATTAGTCGAGAGCGCATGCCAGTCGGCGACGAAGAAGAAACAATCGTGGTCGGCCTGTAACGCTTTCCAGTTCTCCAGTGCGCCGAGCCAGTTTCCCAGATGGAGGAGGCCGCTGGGCTGCATGCCGCTGAGGATGCGTTTACGCGGAGTCTCCGTCATGGTGTGACACCTCGAGTTAGGGTCTGGACCTGTTGAACAATCGTATTGGCCGTGAAGTCCGTGAGCGGACCGGTGATCGTACCGATGAGGTGGATTTGCGGGTCCAGCAGCACCAGCGAAAAAATCAAGATCATGCCGTAGGGTTCCAGTTGCGCGAGCGCCAGTGCCGGCCGTTGCGGCAACAGGCTCGTTAGGATCCGGCCTCCGTCGAGCGGCGGGATCGGGATCAGGTTGAAGAGCATCAGCAGCACATTGATCAAGACGGAATAGAGGGACATCACCGCGAGGGGGAGCAGCACCAGGCCTGCGAGATCCTGCCTCCTGGGGCTTGACGAACGGGAGAGGAACTCGCCGAGCGTCGGATCCAACATCAGGAATGTGCTGAATGCGG
This sequence comes from Nitrospiraceae bacterium, assembly GCA_040981105.1. Taxonomy (GTDB): domain Bacteria; phylum Nitrospirota; class Nitrospiria; order Nitrospirales; family Nitrospiraceae; genus Nitrospira_G. The sequence goes on along the minus strand of JANRMO010000028.1, from coordinate 2,552 downwards.
CGGCGCTAAGGATGGCCAGTGCGAGGTTCATCCCAGGACCGGCGGCGGCGACCCAGGCCATGTCGCGACGCGGATGCGACAGGTTCCGGGGGTCGATGGGAATCGGCTTCGCCCAGCCGATGAAGAAGCCTCCGGGCATGAGCAGGCAGAGCAACGGCACCAGTACCGTTCCGAACGGATCGATATGCGCGAGCGGGTTCAGTGTGAGCCGGCCTTGCAGACGAGCCGTCGGGTCGCCGAGCCGGCTGGCTACCCAACCATGGGCGAATTCGTGCAGGACCATGGCGAACAGCAACGGCAGGCCCATGTAGGAAATCTTGTAAAGCACCTGAGACAAGGACGTCATGGGGTTACTCGATTTGCACGAGGTGGCCACCCTTGATGCCGATGACGAAGACCCGCCGGACCAACGAACCGGAGCCGTCGAAATGAGCGGGACCTCCGAGCGTCGGCAGGTCGGAGTGGGTTTGGAGGTATTCTCTCATGGCCTGACCCGAGAGGACACCCTTCCGCAAAGCATCGAGGATGATTGTGGCGGCGTCGAAGGCTTGTGCGGCAAAGGCCGTCGGACTGGATTGAAATCGCTGGCGGTACCGATCGACGAATTCCTGCACGGCCGGGTCGGAGCTCTCGCCGAAAAACCCATCCACAAACACCGCTCCTTCGAGGGCCGGCTCATTCGTGGTCGGGGCGGGCGTCATATTCCAACTGCTTGGGCCGAGCAGCGGAACCTTGACGTCGTGAAAGGTCAATTGAGGGGAGAGCAGGGCAATGTCCATTGCCCGTCCCGGGACGAAAATTGCATCAAATCCCGGCGCATAGAGATCGCGTTTTTGGCCTTTGGAGTTGACGACCGGTGTGGTCATCCCATATTTCTTCAGGTCCTGGGTCTTGAGCCGCTTGATCGCCTGCCCGAAGTCCGTATCGCCTTCCTTATAACTCTCGGATGCGATAATTTCCCCGCCGTGTTGAATCACCTCTTGACCGAACAACTGGGCCAACTCCCGGCCGTAGAATGTGTTGGGATATAGCACACTGACTCGCCGGTATCCCAACTGTTCCGTCGTATAGGACGCGAGGCGTTTGGTTTGATGGGCATAGGAGAGGGCCGTGCTGAAGAGCCACGATCCGTACCGGCGGACATCGGCCACAGTGGCCGACGGAGTGATCGCCGGCGTGTCCGTATGCGCGACCACCTCGGCGACCGTGGGCAGATGCTTCGACAGGAGAGGCCCAATGACGGCAATGGGTCGATACTCTTCCAGGGTGTCGGTAAGATCCTGTGCCAGCCCTCCGCGGGGTGCGGCGGAATCCTTCACGATCAGTCCGATCGAGGCGCCAGTGGATGTTGGACCGTAGGCCTCTTTTTCCTTTTCCAAAGCGAGCTGGACGCCGTTCAGCGCTTCCGTTCCGAATGGCGCCAGCTTTCCGGTTAACGGTAAGAGCGCTACCAGGACGGCCCGGCTCGATTTCAGTTTCGCGGCCAGGCCGTTCAGCAAATCGGCGGCCTTCGCTGCGTATTCGTGCGAGGGAAATCGCTGGAGAAACAGCCGGAGTTGCCGTTCGGCCAAATGGTCTTCACCGCGGGCCGTGTGCCATTCGATCAACCGGATCAGCGCGACATCGCCGGGGAAGGACGAGGGATAGGTATCGCGAATTCGTATAAGTGCCGGTCGGTCCAACTTGTCACGGATCAGCGTCTGGATTCGGGCCGCCGTGGCACCGCGTTGCTCCGGCTGGGCCAGCTCCATTTCCTCCAGCCAGGCCTGGATCGCGCGGTGGACGTCGCGCTTTTGGGCGAGAATGTCGCCGGTCAGGAGCAACGCTTCCTGTTTGGTGGCCACGTCAGTGGTCAGACTGCGAATCTCCGCGAGAAGGGGCAAGGCTTGGTCTGGATGTCCCAGCGCGGCGTGCTCCGAGGCCAGGAGCATTTTGGCGCGATCGAGCAGCGGCGACGTCGGAAATTCGCTGAGAAAGAAGTTGAGTGCCGCGACGGCTTCGGCATGCTGATTCGCTCCACGATAGGCGGCGGCCATCAATAGATAGGCTTGGTCGGCTTGGGCTGGACGCGGCGAGAGATTGACGAAGGGTTTCAGCAGCGCCAGTGCTTCATCGGGGCGCTGGGATTCGATCAGCCGTTTAGCTTTGTCCAATGTCGCGGAGGCGCGGCTTGTTTGCGTCCGGCCTCCGTCGGTCGTCCCGGGTGGCGAAGTGGCGGCGGTGCCCGAGATTGGCGCCAGCAGACAGAGGACGGTGCCAAGGATCAGTCCGGTAGCCGGAACAAGCCGACGGGGCGCCGTCGTTGGCACGGTCGAGAATAATCGGAGCCAGATGGAAGGCATGGGAACGTGAGCATCGCGAGACTCGCCGCGACGAAGGTGACTATAGGTAAGCATGAGAAATCTTGTCAAGGAATCCTACGATACCCTGTTCTCCGGCTAAGCACGCGACCGGAATAAACCCAAGTGGCCTCTGACCGCACGAGAAGCGGGAGTTCGTTGGCATCGGCCTTGCTTTGTCATGCACCCAGTGGGTGCATCGTCAACCAAGGA